>JAYPLD010000191.1:0-1508 GCA_038129265.1 Crocinitomicaceae bacterium | reverse complement strand
TAAGCTTAATTCCTTCCCCAGAAAGTGCTACTGTTTTTTGAGAAACTTGTGAGTTCGTGATATTAATAGATCCTGTCTTTGAGCCTAATGTTGTTGGACTAAATCTAACATATAATGTTTTACTTTCATTAGCTTCAAGCGTCAAGCTTTTAGAGTATACAAGATTGTCTTTTGATAGCTCAAATTCACCTGATGTAGCAAGATTAACATCAGAATTTACATTTTGACTTGAAACAGAAATAATATTAGAGTTTGATGATTTTGTAATCATGGTATCATCAAATTGAATTGATGTTTTATTAACGTTGACAGTTGGAGTTTTTACTACAATAACATTATCACTTCCACCACCATCGTCTTTTGAACAGCTGTTTGCAAAAATTAATAAAATTCCAAGTAAAGTAAATCGTATTATTTTATTTTTTCTAATTATATATAATAAAAAAGGTGCTCTCATAGTTTTGTCCAGGTTCTATAGTTTGTTTTCCCTTATATGGGTTTGCCCCTGTATGCCAAGCAAAAATTGTGTACTCTCCAGGCTTTACAGAGATTTTTTTAGTTTGTTTTGGGTTTATCTTATAGGTTGATCCTCCTAACTTAAGATTTAAATCACGATCAGCATCATTAAAAACTAACATTTCTGAAGTTTTAATACTGTTGCTTAAACCAGATGGACTAAAAAGTTCTCTTTTAATATTTTCAACCTCGTTCAATAGGTCAATGAATTTCTCATCAATATAACCTTCCTCAGCTGAAATTTTGTCGATCACATTATAATATCCATTAACGGTCTTGTCGGAAATAATAAATACTTCAGCACCAGAATTTAAACTTTTTATAATATCAGAGTCAGCTGTCGGCCATTCAATCAAATTTATTTTTGATTTTACTTTGCCAATAAATGATTCATATGTATAAATTGATCTGTTAGGGAAGATCCCGTTAAACCATTCTTTAGTTCCTTCAATTAAAAATCCATATTCGAAAACTCCTAGTCTCTTGGTAAATGCTTTTTTGTCTGTTTTTTTATTTATCGAATCAAAAGCATAATCAAGCCCAAAACCATGTCGCAAACCATTTTTCCAATTACCATCATAGTAGCTTTCTTCTGAAAATTTATAAACACCATATCCATTTTTACAATCCCCCTCAACACATTGAGACATTGCAAAAAATGAACAAAAGAGAAAAAGAAATAAAGCTTTTTTCACCCAATTAATTTAAAAAATTCTCACGACTTTAATTCCTCAGTTTAATTTTTTTATATGCTATTCCTTCGTATGGAGATTTATCTCCTCCTTCAAATAAACAACCAATTTCAGAGTTATTAAGCTGTATAAGATTGGAATATGCAGAGGGACCATCATGGATTAAAATCTTTCTTGCCCATGTTTTGGATTTATCAAAACTAAATTGAATTGTCATTTTTTCTCTAGATTTTTTACTGTTTGGATTTGAGAAAGCTAAAAGATCTTTTTTAAATGGTCTTTTGATATTTATCATGCTGG
>JAYPLD010000190.1:0-1528 GCA_038129265.1 Crocinitomicaceae bacterium | reverse complement strand
GCTAATCTTGTGAAAAGAAATTTACCATAACCAACGCTTAGTCGAAGCTAAGTAGGCATTCCATTGTTCTTTAAACTTTTCCTCTAATTTTTCTTCTTCATGAGGGATCCAAGTATTTTCTAGGATCAAAATAAATAGAACAGGAATTAATAATGCAGATAAAGATTGCATAAGAAATGCCACTGACAAGATTATGCCAAACATACCAAGGTAAATTGGATTGCGTGAATATTTAAATGGTCCTGTTGTTACCAGATGCTCTGGCTCGCCATCTGGATAAATTGTAGTCTCATGCTTGTTTAACTCTTTAAAAGCTAAAAAAATAACCCCTATTGAGGGAAATAATAAAAACAAACCTATTAGAATGCTTAGATTTACTGTTAAAGGAATAAGGTTGTACAAAAGAACCTGCACCAATATACAGACAAGAGTTATAACTGGAGGAAAGCTTAATTTCATGGATTTATCTTACCATTAATTACAATAGGTCTTTAGTCCTTCTAGAATTCTTTTCTGATAGATACTCGGGTATTCAATGGCTCACCAACTGATACTTGGTGAGTGCTGTGTGAATGAGGAAAATACAACTCATCATTAAGATTTTCTATATTAACCTGCAACTCTAATCCATTGGAAAGTTTGTAATAAGCACCTAGATCAACTCTCGTATACTCTGGCAGCACAAGACCTGGATTATTATCTTTAATTAACGATTTACCTTGCCTTGTCATTCCCAATGCCCAGCCATATTTATCACTGACTTGATATTTTGCATACATTGAGAAGGTATGATCAGGTATTTCTCTTGGTTCTCCCCCAGAGCTTGTTTCACCGTCCAGTGAGGTATACCCGACCATGACATCAAGCCTGTCAGTAATCTGACCTTTAAGCTGAACCTCAAGCCCATCAATAATCAACCCTCTAACTTCAGAATTTTCACCTGTATCGTTATCTCGTTCTGCTCTTGTTTGCTCACTATTAAAGTAACTGAGTGTTAGATTAAGTCTTGGTGAAATATCATATTTCAAACCTACTTCATTACTTTTAAACACATCAGGATCTAGTCGTGAAGATGTTGCGCTAAGTGCCTTGTATTGCTCACCAGACCTTGGAAGGAAGCTTTGACTGAAGCTCCAGTAAAGAGACATTTCTTCACTTGGCTTAAATACAAATCCTGCTCTCGGTGAAAATTCTGTATCTTTTCTAGATTCAGAAGTCATATTCTTAATATCTGCAACAGTAATATCAAAACTATCATGACGACCACCAATCATAAGTTTAATGTTCTCAGTAAGGTCAATTTGATCTTGAACATAGAGTGATGTGACCTTGATATCTGAACTAGTTTTACTTTTCAATCTAGTTGTAAAATCAACACTTGTAGCAATACCATTGGCATTGACTGTGAAATCCATCGGTCTTGTGATGTCGAAGACTTCACTATCATCACTGCTAGTTGACCAAAAAGTGTCGTATCTAAGGTTATTGTTTTTTGTATCGATAAATTCAACTCCCATTAAGATAGTGT
>JAYPLD010000189.1:0-1529 GCA_038129265.1 Crocinitomicaceae bacterium | reverse complement strand
GCTGGGGCCCAATCTGGTACGGTTTTAGTGTATGTTTGGGATGATAATGGTCCAGATGGAACTCCCGGAGATGCGATTGTTCCTGGCCTACCAAAAAATTTAATACAAGGATGGAATGAAATTAATTTTCCAAATGAAGGGTTTGATATAAGTATTGAAGAGGGTGGAGTTTATGTCGGATATCAACAGTTAAATGTAAATTTTAACATAGGTGTAGACTGGAATAACCCTTCTTATGCTAGCAATAGTATGCTTGATTTTGGAATTGGTTTAGGTTGGGAGCAGCTAAGTAACTATTCTCCTGGTGGTGTTTGGATGATACGTGCACAAATGGATGGGGAGGATGCTGAACTTAGCAGTGAAAAAGAAAGTTCTACCTTGGTTCCTAATGATTTTACACTAAGCCAGAATTATCCAAACCCATTTAACCCTTCTACGCAATTACAATTTGGACTATCTCAAAGGTCAAATACTACATTAGAGGTGTTTAATATTTTGGGTGAAAATGTATTAAGGGTTGTAGATGATGTATTAGATGCAGGCTATTATAAAATAAAGTTAGATATGAGTGGTTTAGCCTCAGGTATGTACTTTTACAAGCTCACTGCGCTCACTGATGATGGAAAGCGTTTACATAGCGAAATGAAGAAAATGATTTTGATGAGGTAATTATTTTTTTCAAGATAATAGCCTTTTTTTCCCTTCTCATTTTATATAATGATAACGCTCTTGCACAGTCTGGTTTTACTTGTGGTACGCCTGAAATGGACATCGAGGATGCTAGAAAATCTGTTGAGGATTTTGAAACTTGGCGTTTAAGTAGTCCTAGAGATACCTACCCTGTCATGATATTAGTGGCATGGCATGTTGTTTATTCTACCTCAAATGAAGGCTACCTAAGTCAATCTCACATTGAAGGTTCAATAGAGTCAATGAACTATGAATATAATCAGCATCAGATTTATTTCATTCTGGACACTATAACCTATCATCAAAATGATGATTGGTTTTATAATATTGAAGATACCGGAGATGAAGTAGAATCTGAAATGAGATCTGCGACATTTATAGATCCTTATCATTATTATAACATATGGACAGTAAATCTTAATGGTACAGGCGCTGGAGGTTGGAATCAGTTTGGTAGTTGGAACCCAGAAGGTAGCTATTGGCAAGGAGCCACAGTTCATTACACTCAATCAGGCGGAGGAATGACTAATCATACGATAATTCATGAGGCAGGTCACCATTTAGAGCTTATGCATACATTTCAGTACGGGTGCAACTCTCCTGGAGACGGTGTCGATGATACACCATTCCAAGCTGATAACGATACTTATTCATGTAGTCCAAGTACAGATACTTGCCCATATGATCCAGGAACAGATCCTGTTAGAAATCATATGAATTATTCTAGTTGTAGAGATGAGTTTACACCTGGTCAAATTGAAAGAATGTTTTGGTCAATAGAGACCTACCATCCTGGTTATTTAGAAAACAATTTTAATTATCCTGTTCTTAGTGTTAAT
>JAYPLD010000188.1:0-1531 GCA_038129265.1 Crocinitomicaceae bacterium | reverse complement strand
CTTTTAATGGGGAAGTAGCTCAGCTGGCTAGAGCACTTGACTGGCAGTCAAGAGGCCGTGGGTTCGAATCCCATCTTCTCCACTAATCTGTTAAATGCCCCTTTTTGGGGCTTTTTTTATAGTCATTTGAAATGCCAAACTCACACAAAACTCACACTTTTAGTAGATTTTAGCTGTTTTTTTGACTTTGGACGGTCTGTCCATTTTGGACAACGTGGACAGTTTGGACACTTTTTTTAAATTGGTATCAAAACTTATAAGATGGATGGACTACTTATCTTTTTGCTCTTAGCAGTATCAACAATAATTTCTACAATTTTAAGAACTCAAAAAAGTTTGAAGTCAGATGACATAGAAAAAGCAAAAAAGTCAAACATTACATCTTTGGTTTGTTGCTCAATAATTATAATATTTATTTTAATTAAAATATTTACTTCTTAAGCACTCCCTAACCTCCCTTTGCTTTCTTAACTAATCCTCACCAATAAATACTTTTCTTAAATTAGTATCAAAAATTATAAAATGAAAAAATTATTAGTATTTGTTTTTGCTGTGGCTCTTTTGGGAAGTTGTGCAAAAAATGGAGAGTATGAAAATTATCACCCAAATGGAAAAGTTAGCGAATGGACTTTATATGAGAATGACTTTATGTTGCAATTAAAAACGTATGATACATCTGGAAATATGATTTCAGAAATAAAGAATATTATAGTTAATTCACCAGAAATGGGGGAATATGCGCTCCCTTATTTTCAAAAAGGTTATATGGACGGAATACTAACAACTTTTACAGAAACTACAAAAGAGGCTAATCCATATACAATAAGAGAGGCAAGATTTAATGAAAAAGGTCAAAAAGAAGGTGCGTGGATATGGCTCTGTAATGATAAATACCAGTTGTCCCAAAGTTTTGGGGCGAATGCAATCAGCACCAGTTTATTTTATAAAGACATTCAGGATGCTGTTATGGAATACGAAATGGACGGCTGGGGTTTTGCAGAAGATTTGGACTCCAATGAAATTAAAACATGTAAGGTTGATGACATTTTTGAAGACATTTTAAAGGAGCAAGCCAATTTAATCCTTAAAAAATTGACGACACCATAAAAAGTTAGTGGTGAAACCTAAATAAACTTTAACTGTATACCACAAAAAACTTAATATTTAAATAAGTCATATTTACTAACAGATAATTTCTGTATAAGGTACTTTCGGTATTCAATTTCAGCTGTTTCAAGCAGTTGAGCAAAATGCTCCTCATTTTCAATGTTAATCCTCGTTTTTTTTGGTGCTATCGTATCCATGAAATTTCTTTATTGCATAATTAACACAAAACTTAAATCCTTTAATGAATTCATCATTAACAAATATCTATTCTAATATTAAGTTTATATGAAGGTTGAAAATGGAAATCATTATTAATCTGAAAAGTAATTTTGGCTCAATTCTATGTATTTTACTTTGTTATCTTTGATTGCAAAATTTCAAAAATGAGAATATCGATTTTAATAAGCAGTATTGCTTTTCTTTT
>JAYPLD010000187.1:0-1542 GCA_038129265.1 Crocinitomicaceae bacterium | reverse complement strand
CAATACTATCAGAACAGTTTTGTGCAACAGTATATTTATACCTTATAAGGTGAGTACCTACTCCTGCTGAAGCAGGGTTAAAAGTCGAACCTGAAACTCCGGGACCTGTATAAGAGCCTCCTGCAGGAGTTACAAACCCACCTAAAGAATATGGAGCATCATTTTCGCAAAAGCTGGGTATTGAATTGGATATAAACAAGGGAGGAGGCGTGACGGTATTGGCAATTTGAACGGCATCATCACTACAACCAAATGCATTCGTGAACGTGTAGTTGATAAGACTTGGTCCAGGACCTAAAAAAGTAGGATCAAAGACGGAGTCATTGATCATGCCAAGACCTGACCAAACCCCACCTGAGGGATTACCATCTGGGACCACCACAGCACCACCGCTTAGACAAACGGTAAAAGGGGTTAACGGAACAGAAACAGAAGGGAGTGGTGCAATAGTTACGTTTACTACATTACTGGTATCTTTACAACCTAAACTATCAGTTAAAATAGAATAATTGCCGGTATTATTAGTCGTATATACAGGGTTGTTATCAATAGAGGTTAAGCTTCCATTATTAATCCATTGATAGGAAATCCCCGGATTTATATTTGCATTTAAGGAAACAGCATTTCCAGCTCCACATATAACTGGGTTAGGTGGTGTTACTTGAGAATATACAGGATTACAGGGTATAATTTCCGTTATAAACGCATCGTTCAATTGATTAGTTGGAGTAGTGTAATCACCAAAAGATCTATACTGAGGACCTACGTTACCACAAAAAACAGCTTGGTTTTCATTTCCAATAGTAAGATCATAAATACCTAAAGAATATGGCTCAGGTGTACTAGCGCTGGCTCCACTTCCATCAACTTGAAGGACACTACTGTTGGTTGTACTAGTTATCCAGTTAACAGAACTTAAGTTAGTATCCATATTTACAAATGTTATTTCGTCTGAACGTGAGAAAGTGCTGTTATCTAAATTTATAGTTCCGTCAAGTGTTCCCCCAAAAATTAATTGATTGTCTTTAATTTCAATAGCGGAAATGGGGAAGCTATTTTGAGATTGCGAAGGAAAAGTATTAAGTAAATTACAATTAGTTGGGACCAAATTTGAATTTAATTTAACTAAAGTATTGGTATTTTCAGGTATATTGATTCCAGCTATAGTTTGGTTGAAAAGTCCATTATTTTGATTATTGAATACAAAAAAGATGTTATCTGAATTATCAATTGACAAACCATGAGATAGGTAGTTTAATGCGTTGCCAAAAAAACCAAAAAATACATTGAAAGAGGATGATAAAGCGTTTTCAATTTTATAAATGTTATTGTATAAACCTGAACTATCTAATTCTAAAATCATTATTGCACCTCTTGGAGTTGAAGCGCTAAATGGAAAACCGGAAATTGAAGTTGGGCTAGGCTGTCCACCAATTTTACAACCTAAACTCGTGTAGTAATATTGTGCTATGACATGATCGTTTGAATTTACTTCAAAATCAAGACCTATTACTGCATCAAAATCTTGATCTACATTACAAT
>JAYPLD010000186.1:0-1545 GCA_038129265.1 Crocinitomicaceae bacterium | reverse complement strand
AGTAGACTTGAAGTATTAAGAGCATTCAATATTCAAAATTCTGAAATAGAAAGAGAGCTAATGAAATCTCTTAGTGAAAAGTCCAAAAAAATGTCTAGAGAAAATAAAATGGCTGGTCAGGAGTTTTTAGAAAAAAATAAATACAATGAAGGTGTAAGAGTGTTTAGTAGAAGCCAAATTCAATATAAAGTTATTCAAGAAGGCAGTGGTAGAATTCCAGACTTTGATGATGCTGTTGTAGTGCATTATAACGGATATTTAATTGACGGTACAAAATTTGATAGTAGTTATGATCGAGGTGAGCCAGCAACCTTTGCACTGAACGGCGTAATTCAAGGCTGGCAACAAATTTTACAAAAAATGCCTGTTGGTTCTAAATGGAAAGTGTTCATTCCCGAAAATTTAGGTTATGGTATTGCAGGGGTTTATAAGGACGCAAAAAAAGGCGAATATATTATTCCACCATCTTCTACTTTAGTCTTTGATATTGAATTACTAAGTATAGTAGAATAGTATATGAAGATTGTAAGATTCTACCTTATCAGTTCCTTGTTTTTTATCATTGGATGTAATTCCAAACCTAATGTTATTACCTTAGATAACCCGATGTTCGTAACAGAATCTGTTGCTGATGCTGGAATGGATAGTATTGGATTCTTAATGAGAAAACATGTTATTGTAGTGACAGTCAAAGATAAAAATGAACTACATGTATATGGTGCTATGAATGGAAAGTTTAAAAAATCTATTAAGCGAGAAAATGCCTATCCAAATGGAATTACCACTATTAATGATCAGTTTGTTTTAGTTACAGAAAGAGATAATAAGCAGGTTGCTGTATTTAATTCATCGATGGACTTTTTAGGTACTTTTGGAAATGACGACTTACGTAGCCCTTATGGAATTACATTTTATAAGCAGGAAAACAACTCTTACAAAGTTTTAGTTACGGATAGCTATGAATATAATAATCCAAGAGAAGATCGAATTCTTAGTTGGGATTTCATCATTGAAAATGAAGAATTTTCAGTTGGGCCAGCTACAGTACTAGGAAATCCTACGCTTTATCAAGTAGAAAGTATTCAAGCTGATAAACATTATCAAACTTTGTTAGTAGCAGAAGAAATGAAAGAGCACCACAAAGTTATGGCTTTAGATTTAATGACTGGTGAAGTTATAAAAGAAGATTTAGGCAATTTTGACAGAGGAAATGATCCTGAAGGCATTGCTTTAGTAATTAATAAAGACAATAGTGGATATTGGATTTGTACAGAGCAAAGCAAAACTGACAACCGTTTTCACTTATATGATCGCAAAACATTAGAGTATAAGACTACAATGTACTTAAATAATGTTTCCTATACAGATGGTATTGCCACGGCATATATGCATGGAAAATGGTATCTATATGCAGTAGATAATGATGCAAGAGTTGTTGCATTTGAACTACCAGAAATCAATTAAGTGAACATACTTTACTTTCTGATATTTTTTTTCATTTTTCTTGTAGTTATATATTTTTTTAGAAATTCAATTATTCAAAAC
>JAYPLD010000185.1:0-1549 GCA_038129265.1 Crocinitomicaceae bacterium | reverse complement strand
GGAGAAACCACTTCTACTTCTATTTGTTTTCTAATGGTGGATCTTATCAGTTTACCTTTAACATTAGATCCATCTAAGTTCCTACCAATTAGTACCTTTTTTGCTTCATCAAGGTTGCCAATCGTAGCTGAAATACCCCACGTTTTTAAATTCGCATTATGAAATCTTAATGCAGACAAACAAAGTTCCAACTGTACTCCTCTTTTTGACCCCATCAGTTCGTGCCACTCATCCACAACAACGGTCTCTACCTGTCCCAATTTCTTTTTCCATCCTTTACTGCATAGTAACAGCTGAAAACTCTCTGGGGTTGTAATCAGAATGTGAGGAAGTTTTTTAGCTTGTCGTGCACGATCTTTCAAACTAGTGTCACCATTACGCACCTCAACTAAAAACTCATCACACATATCATTTAAAAAATCCTGAATAGATAATTGAATTTGTTTGGACAGAGATCGAAGTGGAGTAATCCATATACAGAATAAAGAAGATTTATTGCTTTTATTGGAATTTAATTTTTTCCATAAAATAGGAGGAAGAACAGAAAGCGTTTTACCGGAACCAGTTGGGGCATTAACTAAGCCAGAGTCTTCTTTCAATATGGCCTTCCAAGTCTCTTGCTGAAAAGGTAAAGCTGTCCAATTTCTTTTGTTAAAAAAAGAATTAACCCAATTATGATATTGCAAATCCTTATCCATTTGGAATCAACGATTTCAAATCATCTACTGTATTAGCATCCTTTATCGATTTATCTTTTCGCCATCTTAAAATTCTTGGAAATCGTACAGCGACTCCAGATTTATGTCTGGAAGAATTAGCCACACCTTCAAAAGCAATTTCAAAAACCAATTCGGGATGTACACTTCTAACAGGACCAAATCGCTCTATGGTATTCTTCTTTATAAATGAATCCACCTCCTTAAATTCTGCATCTGTGAGTCCAGAGTATGCTTTGGCAAAGGTCACCAACTCATTTTGGCCATTTTCCGAGCTTTTCCACAACGCAAACGTATAATCCGTAAAGAGATTTGATCTTCTACCGTGCCCTCTCATTGCATACGTTAAAACAGCATCAATGGTAAGTGGTTCTACTTTCCATTTCCACCAATCTCCCTTTTTTCTTCCAATTTTATAAGTTGTATTTCTTTGTTTTAACATGAGACCTTCACTACGATTTAATCTTGCATTATGATATGCATGACGTACCTCGTCCCATTTTTGAATTTGGTATCGATCAGAAAGTTGAATGAGCGGATGATTTAATTTTCCCACCAAACTTTCTAGTTGAGTTCTCCTTTTATCATACGTTTCATTTCTCATATCAGTTGAGTCATATTCGAGCAGGTCATATGCCCTCACCACAATTGGGTATTGTTCAAGTGTTTTCTTCCCCACGTTTTTCCGGCCCAATCTTTTCTGCAAGTCATTAAACGAGCCTATTTTGTTTTCTTTATATACTAACAACTCTCCATCTAAAACAGTTCCATTGATTAGTACATCATTTAGGGCTTGCATTTCCGGAAATTGATTTGTTATAAGTTCTTCTCCC
>JAYPLD010000184.1:0-1598 GCA_038129265.1 Crocinitomicaceae bacterium | reverse complement strand
CTCAAGTTTCGCCAATATCTTGGTCCAGATTCTGTGTATTTATCATCTCCAGATAACCTTACATAACTTAGACTTGAGCTCGCAAAAAAATGAGGAGTTACTTTATATCGAGCAAACCAACCACCAGAAAGACTAGTTTGATTTAGAAGTAAGTCACCCACAAAACCTTTGGCTTCCGTACTTTTTCCACCAATTTCTCCAAAGTGATTTGATCCACCAACACTAAACCCCATTTCAAAATTATATTGACTTTGGATGAATGTGGTATTAACTGAAATAAATAATATGAATAAGATCTTTCTGTTCAACACAATTTCAAAAGTACTAATTCTCTAAGGAATCTAAAAATTGTACAAAACATAATTGAATTAAAATATCTTTGGGATTTACAAGTTTAAAAACCTAATTCTGTTGTAAATGAAAAATAAAATCACATCATTGTTCGATATCAAATATCCTA
The DNA here is from genome assembly GCA_038129265.1 of Crocinitomicaceae bacterium. Lineage (GTDB taxonomy): Bacteria > Bacteroidota > Bacteroidia > Flavobacteriales_D > Parvicellaceae. The sequence continues at coordinate 1,138 of JAYPLD010000184.1, read as the reverse complement.
TAATTCAAGCAGGAATGATTTGGTGTAGTGGCTGGGAATTAGCCAGTGCAGTAAGTAATGCAGGTGGTTTAGGTATCATCGGCTCTGGTTCTATGTACCCTGATATTTTAAAAGACCATATTCTAAAATGTAAGAAACATACAGACGCTCCTTTTGCGGTTAATTTACCCTTGTTGTATCCAAACGCTGAAGATCATATAAAATCTATATTAGACTTGAAGGTCCCTATTGTTTTTACATCTGCTGGAAATCCCAAAACTTGGACAGGTGAATTAAAAAAACATGGTGTAAAGGTAGTACACGTGGTTTCTAGTGTGAGATTTGCAAAAAAAGCAGAAAATGCAGGTGTTGATGCTATAGTGGCTGAAGGTTTTGAAGCGGGTGGACATAATGGAATTGAAGAAACAACTACTTTTTGTCTAGTTCCTGAGGTTGCGAAAACAATACAGATTCCCTTAATAGCTGCAGGCGGTATCATTGATGGGAGGAGTATGCTAGCTGCCATGGTTCTAGGAGCAGACGGAGTACAGATGGGGACAAGGTTTGTAGCATCTGAAGAATCTTCAGCACATATTAATTTTAAGCAAAAAGTAGTCGGATTAAGAGAAGGTGAAACCCAATTGACACTCAAAGAAATAACACCTGTAAGACTAATAAAAAATGATTTTTATGATGAAGTCCAAAAAATTTATGAAGATGATGGAACATTAGAAGAATTAAAAAATAAACTTGGTAGGGGTAGAGCAAAAAAGGGAATGTTCGAAGGAGATATGATATATGGCGAATTAGAAATTGGGCAAGCTGCATCTCAAGTAAACAACATTTTACCTGCGAAGGAAATTGTAAATCAAATTTTAGAAGAATTCAAAAGAGCTAAAAATGATATTTCCTCTATCGCATTTTAGATTACACTCTTTTAACTACATGGCAACTTTAATCTTTTTATTGCGTTATTAAATTGTAAGTTTTATCCCTGATAATTCAATGAAATTATTAAAAGAACGAATATTACGGATCTTTTTGGTGTTTTTTGTCTTTATAAAGACACTCCCTTCATTTGCAGAAGATACACAACCTTACCCTTGTGCTAATGCTTCCTGCTTTTGTATTCAAGTCAATGAAATTGGTGATTTGTCTA
>JAYPLD010000183.1:0-1611 GCA_038129265.1 Crocinitomicaceae bacterium | reverse complement strand
TTTTGAATGTAAGTGCAGCTGCAGAGTAGTTTTTATTCTTTAAATAACTTTCTGCACTTAGCTGGTTTTGTTGACTGTGAGCGGTAAGAATAAATAATAAATCAAAAACAAAGAATAGTAAAACTCTCATCAAGGTGATTTGGCCAATATCCTAATATATTGATATTTGCCGTATTTCGACTTGTTGTAGGCGTCATTTTTGTATGCCGGACCGTCCACAATATGAAGTTCCTTTATGATTTTAACCTGACTATCATTGATTTTATGGCTGTTTGTTAAATGGAATAACATTGTTTTCACATCTTCTACACGCTTTTTAGCAAGTTCAATATTTGAGCTGTATGATTTGGTCGGCACTCTTGATGCACTTCCAATTATTTCAATATGAACTGAACCACTTTTAATGATTATTTCTTCAATCTGTTCTAAAAACAAATTCAAGTTTTTGGTAGATACATTTGAAGGTTTCTGGTTATAACCAAATGACTTTTCAAAATAAATCCCTCCTTCTGAAAAGTTTTTACCCTTTGATTCAAGTTTATTTACTTTATATGTAAGTGACTGATTTTTTGAAAAATCTCCGATTAATTTAACTTCATTATTTTCTGTGAATATTTCTATAGGAATGTCGCTCAAGTCTAGGCTCTCTGGAAAATTGGATAGTTTGAAAGTATATTGATCTCGATCATCCAATAGAACAAACTTGAATCCATCTTCAGTTAAGATGGCTTCTTGGATTACATTTCCGTTTTCGTCAATTACGGTTAATTTGATTAATTTTTTTGACGATGATGATAATAAGGAAAGTTGTATCAATGGTTGATCATTAATGAGATCATCTTTTAGTTTCTTTTCTTCTTCGTAAATGATGTTACCCTCTAGATCAATTCCTGGAATAATGATTGGTTTTTGTAGCTTTTTATAATCAGATTCACATGGTACTTTAAACGATTGGTTAAAAAATGACTTTTCTATCAACTCATTATTTGGATTTAGCTCAGCTTTGGTGTATTCCACATCATATTCTTTACATGGGTCAAGAGTAAAGACATAAGAGCCGTTATTTTTATTTGGTGTAAATTTCATCGGCTCAACATCAGAGCCAACTTCATGAACCCAAATGGTAATTCCATCAGGTAAAAATGGATTATTTCCTTTATCAACATATCCTTTTAATATAGACACAGGGTCTGTAATAGTATTTTTTAGTTTTACCATATATAAATCATTTCCACCGAAACCTCCATCATGGTTTGAGGCATAATAACCCCTAGCGCCATCAACGCTAGTGGTAAAAAACAAATCATCATCAACCGTGTTTAAAGGAAAGCCCATATTAACAGGACTCGACCAGCTATTCTCTTCCATTTTTTTACTAAAAAAGATATCATATCCACCCATGCTATTCTCACCGTCTGAGCTGAAATATAATGTCTTACCGTCAGGATGCATGAATGGTGATTGTTCGTTATAGGACGAATTTATTGGAGGGCCTATGTTAAATGGTTTGCTCCATTCCCCATTAGGTAATTTTACACAACGCCATATGTCAGTTCCACCTAATCCACCTGGTCTGTCGCTCACAAAATAAAGTGTTTTTTCATCTGCTGA
>JAYPLD010000182.1:0-1619 GCA_038129265.1 Crocinitomicaceae bacterium | reverse complement strand
GTAATAGGTTCTGCTTATTTGACTTTTTTTATAGCTGAGAGCTTTCACTTATCTGGCGTAATAGGACTTGTTACGCTTGGTTTGCTGATGGCGGGTAGAGGAAAAACAAGAATTAGTCCCGAAGTAGCTCATTTCTTACATGAGTTCTGGGTACTTGCTGCATTTTTAGCCAATACCTTGATATTCATTATAGTAGGTGTAATCATTTCCAATAGAACCAATTTCAGAGTAGAAGATTTCATTGACTTAGCTATAATTTATGTGGGAATTCATCTCATAAGAGGACTTATTGTAGTTGTCCTTTTTCCAGTTATGAAGCGAATTGGTTATGGAGTAACCAAAGCAGATGCATTAGTCTTGTGGTGGGGTGGACTAAGGGGTGTAATTGGTTTAGCTATGGCTTTAATTATCGCTGAATCGGATATGCCCAGTTACATTAAAGATCCCTTCTTGTTTATTACCGCAGGTATTGTGTTATTGACATCTCTCATTAATGCTACTACCATTAAAGCTATGGTAAAAGGATTAGGTCTGACTAAAATTTCCGTAGCACGGGCTGCTGTTATTTCGCATGCGATTGAAAATTTAAGAGAAAGTGCTGAAGCTAGATTAGAACTGATGAAAAATGATCGTTTTATGGGAGGAGCTGAGTGGGAAAAAGTAAGTAATTACTTACCTAAGTTATGGAAACCAGATCAAAATGACCTTCTTGATAAACAAGAAAATGGCAGTCTAATTGAACTAAGAACGGTTATGCTGAATAGAGAAAAAAATGTATACTGGAACCAGTTCAGTACAGGCTTATTAGGAAGAAGTGCATATAATCAACTGGTTAAAATAGTAGATGAACTCCTAGACGAAGAAGGAAAGAAAACCCTATCAAATTCTGTTTATGTGGATGAGCTTTGGAGTACTTCTCAGTTATTTAGCCAAATAGAGCTTTGGACAAAAGTCCAAAAATCCCCGAATAAAGACACGTTTAATAAACTAATAATAAGTTATGATGCGGCAAAAGGTTTTGTAAAAGCTCAAGATCAATTATTAAAATTAGTGGAAGAATTTAATTTGGATAAAACAAATTCCAATGATGAAAAAACATATTTAGAGCGCATTAAGGATGAGGTAAATGAAAAGAAAATTCAGGGTTTAACCTTTTTAAGAAACCTAAAAAGTGCCTTTCCAGAAGTCTATAAGGCTATAGAAACTAGACAAGCTAGTCGTGATATTCTAAATCATCAACGAAATAAGATGCTTGAAATGAAGAAAAATGGTCGCATTGATAAAGAAGATGCGCTTTATTTCTTGGATGATATTGAGGTGAGAATGAATGAATTACTAAATAAGGAATTGGATTTCGTACTGCCTGAAGTAAAAGACCTCATAAAAGGGTTAAAATCTTTTAATGATTTGGAAGATGAAACTATATCTTCTTTAATTCCACTCATTGAAGTTAAAATTTTCCCCTTTAATTATGTATTTAAGAATGAATTTGATAATCAAAGTGGGGTAGGCATAATTTGCAGAGGGTCTGCCAAAATATCAAACAATCAAGACGAAAATAGGAGTGAAGTCCTTTCTAAAGGAGATGTGATTTCAGCAGAATCTATTCAAAAAGGGGA
>JAYPLD010000181.1:0-1628 GCA_038129265.1 Crocinitomicaceae bacterium | reverse complement strand
TTTTAGCTATAGGCATGTTAGCTAGCTGCGGAAAAGAAGGATGTACAGATCCAACTGCACCAAATTATAATCCAGACGCTACAAAAGATGATGGATCATGTGAAGAGGTAGCAAATGAGTATTTATTAACAGGCACACTTTCGGAAGACAAAACATTAGACGCTTCGCACATTTGGACTTTAGAAAGAAGAGTTATTGTTCCAAGTGGAGTAACTTTAACAATTCCTGCTGGAACAATAATCAAAGCGACTCCTGGAACTGGAGCTAACGCTACTTCATTGATTGTTGCTCGAGGTGGTACAATTAACGCTGAAGGGACAGCCAATTCTCCTATCATTTTTACATCAACATCTGACAACATTTCAATTGGTCAATCATTTGGATCTTCTCTTTCAGAAAAAGTTAGAGGTCTATGGGGTGGATTATTAATATTAGGAAATGCGCCTTGTTCTTTCTCTGGAGACGTAGTTGAGCAACAAATTGAAGGAATTCCTGCTTCTGAAACTAATGGTTTGTATGGAGGTACTGATCCAGCAGATAACTCTGGTGTTCTTAGATATGTTTCTATTAGACACGGTGGTGCCGAAATTGGTGAAGGAAATGAAATAAATGGATTAACTCTTGGTGGAGTTGGTACTGGAACAACCATTGAAAATATTGAAGTTGTAGGTAATGTTGATGATGGTATTGAATTCTTCGGAGGAACCGTTAATGCATCTGGTCTATTAGTATGGGGCCAGGGAGATGATGGTTTAGACATAGATCAAGCTTATGCAGGAACTATCTCTAACTCTATGGTAATTTTAAATGAAGCATCTGATCATGCGTTGGAAATCGATGGTCCTGAAGGTTCAGCACCAGGAAGATTTACACTAGATGGTTTAACATTAATTGGCACCAATGATGAATGTGCACCAACGGGTGTAGATGGTGAGATTGCTGATTACAGAAAAGGGGCTACCGGAGATAACAACAACATATATGTAATGAACTTTACAGCTGGAAAAGATATTGAGTTAGATAAAGCAGCTGATAATGCTACTTACATGGCTGGCACATTAACATTTGCAGGTTTTGAATTTACACCAGCAAGACATGATGGTTCTGATTGTTTTACGCCTAATTTAACAGACGGTTCAATTTTCAACGAAAAAGCAGGTGACAATACATGTACATTCGAAGCTGATGGCGCTACCATTTGTACGGTGGTTGCGGATGGAGCAAATACGGTTGGTGCTACAGCATCATCTTTTGCTTGGACATTTGCTGCAAGTAGAGACGCATTCTAATCGATTAGAAAAGTATAAGTTAATATAATGTATAATAAACTGCCTTAGGTAACCTAAGGCAGTTTTCTATTTTTACTAAAAAAATGAAACGTTCACTTTTTACGACACTTTTAATCCTCTTATTTTCTATTACTTACTATACTCAAAGTAAAATAATTGGGAAAGTAATAGATGAGGAATTTAACGAAACCATGCCTTTCGCTAACGTTCTTATAAAAGGGACCAGTCAAGGAGTAACTACTGATTTTGATGGAAACTATTCATTGGAAGTACAACCTGGAACTTATACCGTTGTTTTTTCATTTGTAGGATATCAAACCAAAGAAATCACAGGAATAA
>JAYPLD010000180.1:0-1634 GCA_038129265.1 Crocinitomicaceae bacterium | reverse complement strand
ACTCCTTGGACCTGGTTAGCTTCAAAAACGGTAAGTCTAAACACCTCATATCAACATGTTGATTTGTTAGAGACAAATGCTCCATTTACCACTGATGATGATGTAAGGTTAGCCATTAGATGTGGAAACGAAGTAGCCAAAATATATGTGGACGATGTCGTTTTAACCGATTGTACTTCGCCCTCAGGGTATACCAGCTTACAAACTTCTGTCACAGGCAAGGGAACGATTAAAATACAAGACAATTCGAATACAAATGAATGCATTTTAGCCTGTAACGATCAATATCCTACCAACACAACTGTTTCGCTACAACATGAAGCAGAACCTGGATATAGTTTTAGCGGCTGGAGTGGCGCTTGTAGTGGCAACGGAGCTTGTAATGTCACCTTAGATCAAGCTAAGTTTGTTGGAGCCCATTTTTCACTTACAGGAACTGATAATTCTATTTTGGACTACAGAAACATTACAGATTGGGGAAATACCGGACACGTGGGCGCAATACCATATGATGGCAATATAATTGATATGACTCAACCTCCATATAATTGCGTTGGAGATGGAGTTACTAATAATTATCAAGCATTGCTAGATGTATTAAATGATGTTAAAACAAAGCCTGGATTTAACATAGTATATTTTCCACAAGGTGAATATTATATCGAAGGTTTTAAAAGCTTCTACATACCAAGCAATACTGTTCTAAGAGGTGAATGCCCAACAAATACCACACTTAAATTAAAACCTACCAAAGAAACAGACAGTACTAACCATAGAAATCATATTTTTCAATTAAGATTATGGAACAGTTTAACAAGTGGATACGAAAATCTCCTCGGTGGTTATCATAAGGGAAGCAATCAACTCATTGTTAATAATTCATCCAATTTTAATGTGGGTGATTTTATCGATCTTAGGCAGGATAATGACACCATTAAAATGTTTAGCAACAGAGTTAATAATGGTATATCTAGTACGACATTTGAAGATGCATGGAATGGATCTGCTTCAGATTGTGTTGGAGAAGTATTTAAAATTTTAGAAAAAAATGGAAATATTCTAATTATTGACAAAATATTACATTTCACCTATGATCCTAAATTAAACCCTAGAATTAAAAAATTAAATAACATTATTGAAAATGCAGGAATTGAAAACATCAAAATTAAAAAGATTACTAGTAAAGAATGTGATAATATTAAAATGGAAAATTGTTATAACTGCTGGGTTAGAAACATAGAAAGTGATTATACTACAAAATCACATATTAGCGTAACTAGATCATATCATGCTGAAATAACTGGGAATTACTTACATCATTCCTATGATTATGGAGGTGGTGGACACGGTTATGGTGTAGCCATGAATCATAGGTCTTCCAACTGTTTAGTAGAAAATAATATTTTCTTCACTTTAAGACATGCTATGGTAGTAAGTTACAGCCCAAATGGAAATGTTTTTGGCTATAATTATAGTGAGGAAAGTTGGGATCCTTGTGGAAGTCAAGTCCCTATCTTAGGCACATGTATTGGAGATCAAAAGGCAGATATTTCTTTACATGGATTTTATCCTTTGATGAACCTATTTGAAGGCAATGTGGTTGAATTTATACATAATTCAGATTGGTGGGGACC
>JAYPLD010000179.1:0-1635 GCA_038129265.1 Crocinitomicaceae bacterium | reverse complement strand
TTTATGGAGCAGATAGCTTGACCTATAGAGCTTATGATGGAACAGAGTATAGTGAGGCAAAAAAAATTCCTTTATTTATAAATCGAGGTCCAAGAGATTGGCCATATATTTTTAGCTATGGTCAAATGTCAAGGATAGGAAATCCAACTGTTTGGGAAGGAAAAATGTATGATTATAATAAAGATGGGTATCCAGATTTTTTGTCTTCAGGTAATGATCCAAATGATATTGATAATGATGGAATCACTAATGAATGGCTACTAAGAGTTTTTGACTATCAGTTTAACATTTATCATGAAATAGATTTTGGAGATATTGCTCCTCCATGTACTGACAATAGTGGCTGTAGAGGAAACTTATCTTCCATGTATTATCCAGAAGGTGCGGATTTAAATGGTGATGGTATTGACGACTTTATTGAAAGTATGCATGTAGAAGATCCATCTCAAGGTTATTATAAAGGAGCTACATTTGTAGCTTTAAGTAGAAATAATTCTATGTTTGAGCATGAAATTGTTGAAATAGATAATGATGGACAAGTTTTTTGGCCAGGTGGATTAAGAGCAATTGATTTTGATAAGGATGGAGATATAGATATTTATGGTCAAAATGGAGATATTTCTGAAGGATATGGTTTCTGGGTGTATTATAATGATGGACAGGGAAATTTTACAAAATCTTTTATAAGCACAAATATGGTAGATCATCAATATCTTAGAAATCAAAATCATATAGACCTAAATGGAGATGGCTATAGGGATATTGTAGGATTAAGTGGACATCCTGATCAAAAAGCTAATATTAGTGTACTTTGGGGTACTTCAGATTATACTCAATATAACGCTGAAAGAGTGTGGACAGACTTTACGATATATGAACCTCAGGATTTAGCTTTTGCAGACATCGATAATGATGGATATTATGAAATTTTTGCATCATTTCAGCAGTCAAACGGTGGCTATGGACCTGACCAAAAATGGGCTACTACTTTAGTTGAGTTTAAATGGAATGGATCTAATTATGAAATAAATCAAAATTCTATATTTAATCATGAAAGATTAATTCAAAACCAAGCTAGTCTAGTATATCATACTGCTTGGGATTACGATCAAGATGGAGATGAAGATATTTTCTTTCAAATTTATAATAATAAATGGAATTATGGGGATGGTGATGGAGAAGACTCATGTTATGCATGGCATGAAGATTTGGTAGCTGAAGCTAATGGAGAAATCGTTCATGGTTTTTATTTTCATAACGACAATGGTACTTTAATAAAAAGGAATCTTTCTCAAAAAGAAGATGAATGTGATGTTGATTTAGGGTTTGATCAGGAATCCTTTGACTGAATTATAAAAAATATACAGAAGACAAAAGAGAGGCTACTACGGTAGCCTTTCTTGTATAAGAGATACCCTAAAAACGTCATTTAAAGACAAAAAAATGGACTACAATTTCTCAACCTAAATCAAAAAAAGAGGTGGGGAAATAAAACTCTTACAAATTTTTTAAATTTTTATTCTAAAATCTCTTATATTATGTTCCGAAAAAAATAAGGATATGTTATGAGTTATGAAAAGAGTATATGGTATAAAATTGAAAGATTCTTTGATAGACACAATCATTTAATGGAAT
>JAYPLD010000178.1:0-1642 GCA_038129265.1 Crocinitomicaceae bacterium | reverse complement strand
GTAGTACTTGAACTATGGAATCAAAACTATTACTATAGATACAATTATTATTGGATGTGAGAGTAAGAGTTACACCATAGTAGCCAACTGAAGAAAAAGTGTAATTAAAATCATATGAATTACAAGGATTATAATTGAAAATTTGATTGTTAGTACTCCATGAACAACTAGTATATGATGTAAAAGAAGTGTCAGTCATGTTTTCAAAAGAAACAGAAAATGGAGGACATCCAATAGTGGTGTCTGATATAATAGATGGAAGTAGATCAATTTCATTGTAAACCGCAAGTGTGTCATATGCAATACAGCCAAAATATGAGGCGTTTACGTTAAAATAGTTGGTGTCAAAACTAGGAATTACATAAGTATTGTTTTGATATCCATTTTCCCATAATATAGCGGAGTTGGGGTAGTTTGAAACAGCATTTAATAGGATACTATCATGGTTGCAAATAACCATGTCCTGGCCAACATCAACATCAAGATTAAAAAATTCTTCAACGTAATTTAAATTGTTTGTGGGAATAGGATTTGTGCTATTTATCCAGTTCGTATGGCTAATTGTACCGTCATGACCAGTTGTAATGGTATAATTATTGGCAGTTGTAATAGCAGGGAATGAATCTAAAATACAACTATGTGATAAATTATTATCTGTTTTAATCAGACTAACATCTTGCTGTGTATTGCCTGAAAAAGTTGGTATCTCGTTTAGTAACAAGACATCACCTATTAAATCTGTTGCAATGGAAACCCCTGCTTGAGCTCCTAAACCACCATAACTTTTACTTACTAATAAAGTTCCGTTGGGGTTAATTTTAAGTACTACAGCTTCTTCACCAAATGTATTATTGTAATTACTGCTCCCAATTAAAAATAAGTTGTTGTTGGCATCTATATCTGCATCAAAACATTTTTCTGAAGATGTTGTGCCATACGAATTAGCCCATAGAATATTAAAGTTTTGATCTGTTTTGATGACTTTAAAATCGGTAAACTGAGATGAGCTATTTTCTTCATCTCCCACAATGTAAAATGATCCGTCATTACATTGGAGGACTTTTGTAACCTGTTGATTATTTGGGCTATTGAAATTGATAAAATTCAGCTCATTTCCAGTGTCATTACCATGAAAAATGGCCATGTCCTTACCCCACTGAGTGGTCTGAGTAAATCCGCCAATTAAAAATTCATTATTCCCTATACTGATAATGTCCTTCCCAAATTCATCACCATTGGTAAATCCAATAGTTTTATTAAGGGTTATATTTCCCTGTGAATCAAAGTGACAAATCTCCCAATCATACCTTACAGGATTGTTTAGCATATGATATTGACCAATGGAAACAAAATTTCCATTAGGTAATTCACAAATAGAGTGAGATGCGTTATAATAATTACTATTTGGCCCATCAAATACATTAAAGAAAATTAAGTTTCCTGTGTTGTCTATCTTCATTATATATGAATCACCTCCCTGTGTTAAAAATGACCAAGTTCTTCCTGTTAAAATGTATCCCCCATCGTTAGTTTGCTTAATGTCGTGAACAAGATCTTTTTTAGTGCCATTATATTTTTTATGCCAAGTCAATGAACCGTTGATATCGTATTTAAGAATAAAGATTGACCAATCATTAGGATT
>JAYPLD010000177.1:0-1679 GCA_038129265.1 Crocinitomicaceae bacterium | reverse complement strand
TATTAATCATAAATCAATTAAAATGAAAAAAAGAATTAAATGAACAATAGAAATCTTTTATTTCTCTTTTTTTTAATCTTGTTTGGTTCCTGTAATAAAAAAATCAAAAAAGAATTTATTGATGAGTATAATATCAGTCAATACATTAACAAATTCAATAAAAATGATGTTGAATTATATAAACAGTTTATTGCTAATGTTGATGTTAAAACTTTTTTATTAGATAATGTTCCTTTAATTGACATACCTGACAAAGACATTGAGGAAACCTATTATTTTAGGTGGTGGACTTATCGAAAACACATCAAAAATACGGTAGATGGCTTTGTAATTACGGAGTTTCTTCCAAATGTATTTTGGTCAATGAAACATAATACGATTAATTGTCCAGCTGGTCATCACATCTATGAAGGAAGATGGTTAAGAAATCCAGAATACATTTCCGATTATATTAATTTTTGGCTAAAAAAATCTGGAGATGGAATCAGACAGTATAGTTTTTGGGTTGCAGATGCTTCACTCGCATTTCAAAGTGTTCATCGTAACGATTCTGTAATAATTAATCAGTTTCCACTTCTTTTAAAAAATTACCAAAAATGGGAAATTGATAGAAGAATTAAAAATAATTCTCTTTTCTGGCAATATGATACTAATGACGGTATGGAACATACTGTGAGTGGAAGAATACTTAAAAATGGTGTAGATACATTTACCGTTTCTGCAACTAGACCTACCATAAACAGCTATATGTATGGAGATGCAAAGGCAATTGCTAAATTTGCTCAAATACTTAATAAACCTCAAATTTCTTCTTCTTTTGAAGAAAAGGCAGAAAATATCAAACAAAGTTTTCAAGATAGACTTTGGAACAAAAAACTTAACTTTTTTACCGTTTTACCAAAGGACTATAATGATGGGGATAGACCACTGGATGTAAGAGAACTCATTGGTTACGTGCCATGGTATTTTAATTTACCAGATGATAAAATGGAGTATGCAACTGCATGGAAAAAAATAAAAGATACTCTTGGTTTTGCAGCCCCAGTAGGGTTGACTGTAACAGAGCGTTCACATCCTTATTTTCAAATTAGTTATGAAGGTCATGAGTGTCAATGGAATGGTCCCTCTTGGCCTTTCGCGACAACACAAACCCTAAAGGCTTTAGCAAACCATATTAACAACTACACTAATCATCAAATGGTTTCCAAAAAAGACTATTACGAGCTTTTGTTACAATATGCTAAAAGTCATAAGAGAACTAATAATAAAGGGCAGATTATTAATTGGATTGATGAAAACCTTAACCCTTTTAATGGAGACTGGATTTCAAGAACTCGATTAAAAAATTGGGAGAATGGAACATGGAGTAAAGAAAAAGGAGATGTTGAAAGAGGTAAAGACTACAATCATTCAGGATTTTGCGATTTGGTCATATCAGATCTACTTGGACTGAAGCCACAATTAGATGGTAGTATCAAAATCATTCCTATGGTTCCAGAGAGCTGGGATTGGTTTTGTTTAGACAGGGTGCTTTCTAATGGACGTGAAATTAGAGTTGTTTGGGATAAGTATGGTGAAAAGTATAAAATTGGTAAAGGTTTTATGGTTTTTATCGACGATAAACTTGTCAAAAAGTCCCTCAATCTAAGAGACTTTAGTATTGACTCAATTTAATTTGT
>JAYPLD010000176.1:0-1685 GCA_038129265.1 Crocinitomicaceae bacterium | reverse complement strand
GCAGAAGATAAATTGTTTGCAACTTTAGATTCAGTAACAAGAAAAAATATAGACCCAGAACTTGGACCAATATTATTTTCTGATACTGTTGGTTTTATATCTCAACTACCAACTCAGCTTGTAGAGTCATTTAAAGCCACATTAGATGAGCTTAAATCAGCAGACTTATTGCTCCATGTTGTAGATGCTTCAGATGTAGATAGAAAACAAAAAGAAGTAGAAGTAAATAAGATATTAACTGATCTAAATTTAGAAGAAATTCCACAAATAAGAATTAATAATAAATGTGATCTTGTAGACAGGTTTTGTTGTAAAGATTCTTTAAATAAGACCTCGAAAGAGGTTTGGATATCAGCTGAAAAAAATATTGGTATAGCAGAGCTAAGGGATTTAATAAATGAAGAGCTTTTTAATGGCATATACAAAGGATGGGTTTCATTAGAATCATCATTAGGAAAAATTAGATCAAAGCTATTTATGATGGGTTGTATAAATGAAGAAAAAATATCATCTACCGGTCAAATATATGCTCATATTGATATAGGCAGGGATGAGCTAGATCGTTTCATCGGTGTGAATGGCTTTGCTCTTTGTGAGGACAAGGATATACTTTTAGAAAATTAGGAGTAAATATGAAAAAAATTAATACACGACTAGATTCTATTTCAAGTCCATTTAATAACATTGCTCCTTGGTTTTTTAGAATCGCACTTGGTATTGCTTTCTTTTTACACGGCTATAAAAAATTACCAGCACCTTTTATGATGGAGGAGCAGCATAGAATGGTAACTTGGTTTGAAAGCATCTTCATACCAATGCCCGAAGTGTTTGTTTCTATTGTAATTTTAGTTGAAATACTTGGTGGGGTAGGGATTATATTAGGCGGACTAATTGGATTATTTGCATCGCAGGCAGGACATTTTATTACCAGGGTATCTGCTTTTTTTCTTGTGATTCTAATGTTTAATGTTTTTTATATCGGACATCCAGACTGGTTTGTTTGGCCACCAATGAAGCTCTTAACAAGTGAGCAGATGTTTTTATTTGTCCTGAGCACCTATTTTTTAATTCGCGGAAATAAGTAAAGTTTATTTACCTATCTAAAAACGACTTTTTAAAAAGAGTATAATTTTTTTTAATTTCTATTTGCAAATGAGAATCATTCTCATTATCATTTACATCTTAGAGGTCGGCGACTTTCAAGAACCAATAATTGATTAAAGAGAAAATTATGATGACAAAAATATATACAGAGTTAATTGAAAACGTATCCCCATTAATATTTATGAGTATTTTACTTGTTGCATCATTTGCAATAACTGCTGATGATTCAGAAAATGTTGAAGAGATTATTGTTAAAGGAAATGTTTTATATGCAGATCAGGTTACTGCTTTAAAAACTCCAGTTCCAATTTTGGATGTTCCACAAACGGTTTCAATTGTCACGGATGATGACATTCGTAAACAAGGTTTTAGAGGAATCGGAGATATTATTAGATATGTGCCTGGTGTTAATACTTCTCAGGGAGAAGGTCATCGTGATGCAGTAGTTTTCAGAGGAGTAAGATCGACAGCAGATTTTTTCCAAGATGGTATTAGAGATGACGTTCAATATTACCGTTCTTTATACAATGTGGAACAAGTTGAAATTCTTAGAGGGCCAAATGCTTTACTTTTTGGAAGAG
>JAYPLD010000175.1:0-1715 GCA_038129265.1 Crocinitomicaceae bacterium | reverse complement strand
GTATGTACCTGACAATATCACTAATCTCTCTAAATCCTTGTTTTCTGATATCTTCGTCAGTAACAATAGATACACTTTGCGGCACTTCTAATACGGGTACAGGTGTTTTTAATGCATTGACTTGGTCTGTATAAAGAACGCTGCCCTTAACGACAACTTCTTCAATATCTTTACGTGATTTTTCAATATCATTTTCTTGAGCTACTAAGAAAATGTTCACTAATAATAAAAGCCTTAAGTTTTTTTTCATTTATCTGAAATTTTTAAATAGTAACGATAATGAGAATCATTCTCATTTGCAATGATAGAACTAAAAAAATATTTAGCAAGTAAAAAAATGGAAATAATTACTGTTTTGGTTAATATAATCACATGGGGTCAGATCTTAATTTTAATAAAGAAAATTTTAAGGGCTTTTTATCAGGCACTATTCCACTACGTCACTCAGATTCTAACCAGCCTGATGTTATTAAATTGGATCAACTTGCTAATAGCATTCCTAAACTTTTACTAACAAATAAAATTAGATACGTAGTAGATAATTTGGATAAGAATTTTTTCTCTCATGATCTAACTCTTTATTCTGAAGCAGAAATTAAACTCTTTAATGTACAGTTTTCTTTTTTAGCACACGCTTATGTTTGGGGTGATGAGGTTCCAGCTACCCTGCTGCCCTCCTCTATTTCAGTCCCCTGGAAGAAAGTATCAGATCTCTTGGGACGTCCACCCATTCTTAGCTACGGCAGCTATTGTTTAGATAACTGGCACAAAATTGTAGAGGATGAAGAAATTTCCCTTGACAATGTAGCCTTGAATTACAACTTTTTAGCTGGCATTGATGAGGATTGGTTCGTAACTATTCATGTTTGTATTGAGGATGCTGCCCGTGAGGCTATTTTAGCTACTCTCTCAATAGCTGATAATTTTGCCGAAGATTCAGTAAATGATAGTGTCATAGAAAAACACTTGGAAGCCATAAATACTTCCATGAAAAAAGTTAATGAGATTTTTAAGAGAGTTCCTGAAAAATGCGATCCATATGTCTACTACCATAGGGTCAGACCATATATATTTGGATGGAAAAATAACCCTGCCCTTCCAGATGGTCTCATCTACGAAGGATGTTATGACGACCAACCACAATTATTTCGTGGTGAAACAGGTGCCCAGAGCTCCATTGTTCCAACCTTAGATGCTTTATTTAATGTTGTTCATGAACGAGATGAGTTAAGAGAATATCTTGATGAGATGAGAACTTATATGCCACCAGCCCACAGACAGCTCATTGAGTACGTTGAAGATCACTCAACACTAAAAAATTATGTAGACACTAATGACACTTTAAAATCTTTGTATAACGAATGCGTTAATGAAGTTACAATTTTCAGAAGCCAGCATTTGCAATATGCTGCAGATTATATACATAGCCAAAGCACTAAAAACACAAAATTTGGAAGCGGTGGATCAGTCGTCAGGGGTACCGGTGGTACACCATTCATGAAGTATCTTAAAAAACATCGTGATGAGACAGATTTGTCTAAAATTGATACTTAAATAAATCGTTCGCTGTAATTCCCAAAAACACTTTTAAAATACCTTTTTTTGTGCGATATTTTTACATACTTATTTTTTTAATTACGGGGAAAATTAGAACATGTTTAAAAAAATCACCGCATTTATTTCGCTTGTTATTTTAGCCGCGTGTAGTAATGATC
>JAYPLD010000174.1:0-1745 GCA_038129265.1 Crocinitomicaceae bacterium | reverse complement strand
ATAAATATACAATTCAATTATGGAACAGTATTTGTTTATTTAGTGATCTACAATTATTTTAGCAATATGAAATTCAACAAATTTATCGCACTGACTTTAGTTTTTTGCAGCAGCATTTTAATGATAAAGGCACAAGATCGTCACACAGAAAAAGAGGTCACCATGGACCATGACACGATGTATTTAAAAAAAACCATGCTTAAAGTTACAGGAGTGGTTTACAATGAACACGGTGACGTGGGGGAATTCAAAAATGGATTAAGGGAAGGATTGCATAAAGAGTGGTTTAGAAGTGGACATTTGAAAGATGAAATACATTATTCAAATGGAAATAAGAATGGAGAATTTAAGTATTGGGATGATAGAGGACAACTAGTGAAAGAAGGGCATTACGTAAATGGGGAGTTGGATGGCTTGATCAAAGAATGGTATCATAACGGAAATATAAAATTAGAGGTTAATTACAAAGCGGGATTGATGCATGGACTTAGAACAGAATGGTATAAAAGCGGACATAAATGGTCTGAACAAGTAATGGAGAACGGCTATGTTGTTTCTGGAAAGCACTTCTACAATGATGGTTCAGAAATAACTCACGGAAATCTCATTAATCGTGACTAAAACAAAGTTAACCCTTTTAATCTGTGGGGTATCCAGCTTATCTATGGGGCTGGTATTTTTCTTTTTTCCACATTACTATGCAGCACTTGAAGGAGCAAACTTTGAAAATATTGCATGGCTCCGAAACTTAGGGGCAGCGCTTATTGCAGTTAACGGAGTAGGTGCCTTACTGGCCTATAAAGATCCTAGGAGGGAAAAAAAGTTGTATGATGTGGTATTACTAGCTTCATCTCTTGAAACCCTAGGTTTAATTTGGTCCACGTTTAAATGGGAATTCTCAGCAACTAGCGAATGGTTTATTAAAATACCTCTTTTGTTAGCGGCTCTTGTCACCATTCTACTTATCATTTATCGACCTAAGCCCGTAAAAAAAGCATGATCTCGTACTTGTTTTCTATATTTTGCGCAGGTGGGTTTTTACTGGGTTGTGCGATCTTGGTCAACGCGGTTATTCAGTTTTTTGGCATTATGAATTGGTATGATTTTTTAATGTGTATAAAAAAACGTTCTTGGCCAAAAAAAATGAATTGGATGGACGTAATATGGCTGTTTATAGGCTATCCGCTAGTTCTTGGTTACGTGGTCTATCTATCTCAGTATTTTATATGGTAAGATGAATTAATATGCTTAAATTTATACCAAACTATATGATCATGAAAAAAATTCTTTTCCTCCTATTCTTTCCTATTTCCATTTTTGCTCAGGAGCAGTTAACCCTTGATAATATTTTAACCATCTCAGACAAGAATAGCTTTCTAAAGGAGGTTATTGAAAACGGATATTCTGAAGGGAATTCTACAAAAGACAAGATTTACTATGGGAAAGGATTCAAAAAAGAAAAGACACAAGCAACCGATTGGGCAGAGTATACCCTTTCAAATGGGGAGTTTTATTTTGAGCAAAGCAATCTTGCCTTTGTAAGAAAAAATGGTGATTGTTATTATGATGTTATTGTATCAGATGTAAAATCTAAATGCTCCTTCCTTGAAATTAAAGAACACACGGGAAAATCAAGAACCGTAAATTTTGCTACTTATGATTGTCCAAAAAAATCGTACAAGGGAGATATAGGTTTTGCTCAAGTTGACGGAAACGGAGTAGTATTATTGTTTTCAGAGTAAAAT
>JAYPLD010000173.1:0-1757 GCA_038129265.1 Crocinitomicaceae bacterium | reverse complement strand
TCATACTCTTCTCAGCTTCTTTCATTGCCTATTTTTCCAAAAATGCAAGACCAAGAAATTGAAAGAGTTGTTGAAACTATAAAAAAATATAGTTAGCTTATTGCCCTTTACATTCCCTAACATCTTCTACACAACAACCACAAATATTGTAAACTTTTCCATAATCACTTCTATGAGCACCATTATTTATTTCAATAAAACTTAAGAAACTTGAAGTTAGATAAGTATTTGTTAATCCAAAAAAAATAATTAACAAAATGGCAACAGATTTTTTATTGATATTGCTGAAAGTATAAATGTACATAAAAACAATTAACGATAGCAGGTAGTGAGGATAGAGTGGAATATCAAATATTGTAAAAATAATCCCACTTGTTACTAAACAACCTACAAAAAGGACGTCAAAGTCGGAAATGTTTTGTTTATATAAATTTTTTATAAAAATTCGCATTGAAAAAATCAATATTGCCAAAACTAAGAAATAATTAATATTGACAATTAAGTCAAATTCAGGATAGTAACTATTCAGTAAAGCGTAGTCATCTACATGTTGAACTTTTACAACAATTGACTTGCCAGACTTTAGATCTAACAAAATTCTCCAAAATGAGCTTAACCCCCAAGAACCTGATCTAGACCTAGGCCCAGTTAATGTATTATTCATAAAATATGGAACAAAAGAAAATAATGAAATTATTAGACCAAACAAGCATCCATAAATTAAATTCTTGAGGTGCTGTAATTTTTTTAATAATAAAGCAGTAGTTAAGATACTTATGTTTGTGACAAATATCGGTATATAAGCTGCAAAAGTTAATGTTGATATAAACCCAAGATAAAAACTGTTTCTTTTATTTTTATTTCTATAAATAAAGAAATAAAAGAAAAGTACAGTAAATAGTTCATAATGAGCTGTGACTCCAGGATTTCTTCCAATAACAACAAGGTAAGGATTTAAGAACAGAAAAGATAAGATTAATAAATTAGAGAGGGGATTTATTTGTTTACTTAAAATAAGAAATAAAATAATTATCAAAATATGTGAAATTAAAATCTCAAATATTAGTAAATTTTTGTAAGAAGTTATTCCTGATACTCCTCCAATACATTCATAAAGATATAAGAATGGACCTGCTGGGATCCCAGCAGAACTGTCAATATAATTAAATATTTTTCCATTGCGACAATTATTTAAAACTTCGAAGGCAAACTGCTGATCGTATTTGTATTCTACAAAATCTAAGTCACCTAATTTAAAGTAGAGACTTGTTAAATTTATGCCTGAAAATATTAACCAGTATGTGTATTTTTGTAGCTTAGAATTTAACTGCAACCCAAAGAGTTTCCACAATTGAGACATTTATAACAAGACCCATTTCTGATTGTTATATGTCCACAATCAGGGCAAGCCGGAGCATCACCCATCATATCTCCAAGCACTTCTTGAACTGTAGCAACAGAATTTTCTGTTTGTTCAACTACTACAGCTTCAGCTTTCTGAACAGGAGCTACAGGCTTTTCTTCAACTACTACAGCTTCAGCTTTCTGAACAGGAGCTACAGGCTTTTCTTCAACTACTACAGCTTCTGTTTGTGGTTTTTCCTTTGGTGGGACTTGGACAATATCAGTCCTATCAAGATATTCAAGCCCAAGAGCTCTGAAAACATAATCAATGATTGAGTTGCTCATCTTAATGTTTTCATGACCTTCAACCATTCCTCTTGGTTCAAAAGTTTGGAATGTAAATGTATCTACAA
>JAYPLD010000172.1:0-1793 GCA_038129265.1 Crocinitomicaceae bacterium | reverse complement strand
GGTCAAGTTGACTTTCAAGTTTCAGGAGGAACAGCACCCTATACGGTAAGTTGGAGTGGTCCACAATTACCTACTTCCCCCATTACAGGTTTAACAGATGGAACTTATTTTTTAGTGGTTACAGATGCGAATGGATGTTTAGACTCAAACGAAATTAATATTGCTACTATTTCTTCTTTTCCTGCTCCGATAATTGATAGCATCATCATAGACACTCCGTTATGTTTTCAACAATCCAATGGAGAGATTTCGATTTATGCTAGTGGGGTTGGAACTCCATTTAGTTATGATATAGGTAATTCCATCAATACACAAAATAATCATGTTTTTTCAAATTTAAGTGCAGGCAGTTACAATGTGGTTGTAACCGATGTAAATCAATGTTCTAGTACATCAACACCAATCCAATTACAAAATCCAGCTCAACTGGTATTGGTTCCGCAAATAAATAATGCTACTTGTTCATATACCAATGATGGTAATATAGACCTAACGGCTTCATATGGTGGTACAGGTAATTTAGAATTCAGTATTGATGGCGTATCCTATCAATCTAGTGGTTTATTCCAAAATATTTTACCTGGAAATTATGATCTATATGTGAGAGATGCCAATGGTTGTATTGAAAACAGTATGGGAACTTATTTACCTCCATATCCTATTGATATTCAAGCAACGGTTACAAACCCTACTTGCTATGGATTCAACGATGGACAAATTATTTTTACCATCACGGGTGGGACAAATCCAGACACAGTCACATGGAGTGGAAGACCTAATGCAGGATATGCAACCAATCCCATTTTAGGATCAATACCATGGGGAAATAACAATAATTTCATTACCAACAATACGATATCAAATTTATCTTCTATAAACGATACGATTTGGGTTATTGATTCAAATGGGTGTAGAGATTCATTAGAAGTAACGGTTTTAGATCCCAATACTGCTCAAATTGATACCCTACTAATCAATGATGTGCTATGCCATAATGATTCTACAGGTTCACTTCATGTACTATTACAAAATAGTAACTCATTCATAATTGATTTAGATACTTTCCATATAATTCAATCCGATACGATGTTTATTAATTTACCATCTGATACCGGTTGGGTGATATCGTTCGATACATTAGGCTGTAAAGATTCAGTTCAATTCATAATTCACAATCCACCTCCATTAAATATAATTCCATTTAATGATACTGTAATTTGCATAGGATCAGTATTAACATATAATATGAATATTTCGGGAGGAACACCAAATTCAAATCCACCACCATACTATTATTATTGGGACAATACACTGCAGACAAATCCTTTTCAATTAACTCCATCAACTTCATCTAATTATAATTATTACGCTATCGATAGAAATGGATGTAGTACTGACACGTTATTGTTGGATGTACAACTTTATCCTGAACTTTCCCTTTCTTTATCCACATATTTGGATTCCATTTGTCTTGGGGATTCTATTGAAATAGAAGCTTTTGCAACGGGAGGAAGTGGGACAGGATATAGTTATAATTGGACAAATGGACTTTCAAATGATTCGATACATTCTTTGACTCCTTCACAGACAACAAATTATAATTTAACGCTGAATGACGACTGTTCGACACCTACTGTATCTTCCAGTGTAACTATTGAGGTTGTACCATTGCCTCTGGTAGATTTCACTTTAGATACAACGGTTGGTTGTTTCCCACATGAAGTATTTCTAACCCAAATGAATACAGACACCTCCTTAACCGCTTTATGGATATTTGGTGATGGAGGATCATC
>JAYPLD010000171.1:0-1798 GCA_038129265.1 Crocinitomicaceae bacterium | reverse complement strand
CTTCATGAAAAAATCCTGGATAGATAAATTTAATCAGCCTAGAGAAAAAATGATAAAGGTGCTTGATACGAATTTTGCAGATATGAAAGAGGGGGAGGCAATGCTCATAGCTACTCCAAGAATTATAGATGAGTATATAAATCAAGTACCAAAATCGTACACTGTAGATGTGAAAACCATGCGTAAAGATTTAGCATTAACTCACCAAGCAGAGGTAACTTGCCCGGTTACAACAGGTATTTTTTTGAGAATAGTAGCAGAAGTTTCTTATGAAAAAATAACCCAAGGAGAAGAAAATCCCACCCCTTTTTGGAGGGTAGTTGATCCCCAGTCTAAGTTGGCTAATAAGTTAGCGTGTGGTCCAAGTTTTATTCAAGAAATGAGAGCCTTGGAAGCTAATCAAGCCAAGTAAATACTAGAACAACTATTTAAGATTTATTTATTTTAATTAAATTGTAATTATGAAAAATTTATTCTTAACGATAGCTGCCTGTTTCATTTTAGGCAATACATTTAGTCAAAACTTGGTTTCCTGCACCTATTTAAACCAAACTTCTTCTCTCATCCTCTCCGTCACATCTGGTCTTAACGTCTCTTATGATGTAGATTTGTATAAAATGGTCTACAACACTGTAGATGTGCAGGGTAATCCAACCATTGCTTCTGGTGCATTTTTAGTGCCTACAAACACCAATTGTGCTGATTTCCCGATTGCGGTATATAACCACGGAACGACTTTAAGAAAAAATGATGTTCCTTCTAATGATACGCAGGAGACTTTCATTGGTAAAATATTTGCTGCTGGTGGATATTTTGTATGTATGCCCGATTACCTGGGCATGGGAGATAGTCCTGGATTACACCCTTACGTCCATGGAGAATCTGAAGCTACAGCAAGTGTAGATATGATCAGAGCTGCACGTGAATTTATTACAAACGATTTGAACTTAATTGATAATAGCCAAGTATTCCTTACGGGTTATTCTCAGGGTGGACACGCCTGCATGGCTACCCATAAATACATCCATGAAAACAGTTTGCAAAGTGAATTTGATGTGATTGCATCTGCACCGTGTTCTGGTCCGTATGATTTATCAGGTATCATGGCAGACACCATTATGTCTCCAACACCCTATTCTAATCCGGGCTACATCACCTATTTATTAGCCTCTTACGAGTTGGTTTATGGAAATATATTCAACACCTGGTCTGACGTGTTGTATCCCCCTTACGACACCATAGTCCCCCCTTATTTTAATGGCAATAATACCACGTTAGGAATGGGGTCTCTAAATAATATATTACCTAATGACATGAGTCAATTAATCCGTGATACGTGTATGAATAATTTTAGAAATGACTCTGTTAATCAAAATCATCCATGGTGGCAAGCGCTATTGGATAATGACAACTTCGACTGGGTGCCACAAGAACCGGTTCGAATGTATTACTGCACAGCAGATGAACAGGTAGCCTTTACCAACGCTTTGTCTGCGGAAGCTTACATGAACAACAATGGTGCACCAAGCGTCCAAGCCATCAGTGCTGGTTCAGGGAATCATGGCGCATGTGTCTTCCCGGCATTATCTGCTGCTTTTAATTGGTTTCAATCACTAAAATCTGCCTGTACCGTAACATCATCAAGTTCTTTGGCGGCCATAGCGCCTAAATTATATCCTAATCCATCTAGCCATTTTTTCTCTGTAGAGCTTGAGGGATCAGGGTTACTTCAGGTTTTTGATCTAAATGGGAAATTAGTACATCATAATGGCTTTGATCAGTCAGCCAAAGTGGATGT
>JAYPLD010000170.1:0-1799 GCA_038129265.1 Crocinitomicaceae bacterium | reverse complement strand
TATAATGTATGTAAGAAAAACAATGAGAACTCTTATTTCGTATCATCCTCGGAAGAAGTGAAAAAGGATTGGTTTGGAAGTAATGAGAAGGTAGGTGTTTGTGGAGCAACTTCTACACCAATGTGGCTTATGGAGGAGGTTAAAGAAAAAATTTTAGAATTTTAAAATATGTTAATTAATATACTTATTGTACTAGGTACATTTATTTTTATGGAGGGCGTAGCTTGGTTTACACATAAATATGTCATGCATGGATTTCTGTGGAGCTGGCATAAATCACATCATAAAAAACATGATCACTTTCTTGAGGTTAATGATCTTTTTGCAGTAGTATTCTCTATACCTTCAATTTTACTGATCTATTTTGGGTACACGTATGAGGGATATGGAATCCTTAAATATTTTGGGATAGGAATATTTTTGTATGGAGTTGCTTATGTAGTTTTTCACGATATTATTGTACACAGAAGAATTAAAATTAGCTTCAAAGCAAATAACCCATATCTTAAGAGAATTATGAATGCCCACTATGTACATCATAAAGTACATACCAAAGAGGGAGCCAAAGCCTTTGGTTTCTTATTTGCTCCTAAGAAGTATGACGTCAAAAATGATTAATCAACAAGTTTAGGTGGTCCAGGAGGTATCTGCGGTACATATACCCTATCGCCCTTTCTAGCAATAAATTCTTTTTTAACTCCGTCAATTAATTTTGGATTTTTGTAAAGATCCAGCATCGTCATAGCCAGAGCTTTAGACGCGTAAATCATACCTTTATGACCAATTGACATTCCTGTACATGCTACAACTGCCCACGAGTGCCAAGGTCCATCTTTAGCAGCAGCTGTGGCTCTCATTCTTACAACCGGTACTACCTGACTCACATCACCAACATCAGTAGATCCTCCCTGAGCTGGGAGTGTGGGACGAATTGGTCTAATCTTAGAATCAATTCCTTTAAGTTCTTTGCCCGTTTCCTTCAAAATTGTATTTGCATAATTAATCTCATCTTCGGTATACTTGATTTCTCCAAGTGACTCAATATTTTTTTGAATTATTCCAGCACCAAATCTATTTGGAATTATCTCGTAAATACCTGAGATAAGTTCCATCTCGTAATCTACATTGGCCATCATAGATGCTGCCTCAGCAATTTTCTTTGCTCTCTCGTATAAGATGTTAACATTTTCTTTATCATTTTCCCTTAACCTAGTCCAGATCTGAGCAAAGTCAGGAACAACATTTACAACATCCCCAGCTTTCTCGATATCATAGTGAATTCTTGCAGTAGGTCTCACGTGTTCCCTGTAATAATTTAGACCAGTGGTATACAATTCCATAGCATCTACAGCGCTATTTCCATTCCATGGATCTCCAGATGCGTGGGATGCATCCCCAAAAAATCTTAGCCTAAAGTCTACTAGTGCCTTACTACTCTGAGTAGCCGCTTCAACCTCGTCAGATGGGTGCCAGTCCATACACACATCTACATCATCAAATAAACCAGCTCTCACCATCCATACCTTAGCAAAAATTGTTTCTTCAGCAGGCGTCCCATAAAATCTTATTGTTCCAGAAATTTCTCCTGACTCAATCATTTCTTTAATTGCAATTGCTGCACCTAAACTTCCTGTTCCATATAAATTGTGACCACATCCATGACCAGCAGCTCCTTTTACTAATGGCTCTTTAGTTGGTTGTTTTTTTTGTGATATACCTGGATTTGCATCAAACTCTCCAAGTATACCAATTACTGGTTTTCCTGATCCAAACTCAGCAACAAAAGCAGTTGGTATTTC
>JAYPLD010000169.1:0-1822 GCA_038129265.1 Crocinitomicaceae bacterium | reverse complement strand
TTCACTACGGTAGAGAAAATTGGCCAGTTAAGACCAGGTCAAACTAAATCAAAAGTTAAAGATATTCTTGGTGTAACTCCGTGGGATGCCTATGCAATGACATCAAATGGATGCCAAACTTTCACATATAAATATAAAAAACTGAAGCATACCGTTTCATCAAGTGATCGTTCAGATGCAGGTTATTGGAATGATCAAATATTATCAACAAATACCAGAAAATATGATGATCCATCTACATTAAATTTAGTTTTTAGAAATGGTTTATTAGAAAGTATTATTACCGAAACAGGAAATGAGAAATATAAGAGCCTAGTTTGGGATACTAAAGAAGTCAATGAGGAATGTGATAAGCCTTTAGTAGGAGGGTGTACTGATCCAAATTCCTTGACTTACAATAGTATGGCAGATTACGATGACGGTAGCTGTGAGTATTGTCCATGTGGTTATGAATTGGTAAGAAATGATAATAATGCTAACCCAAATTGTAATGAAAAACCAAAGTGTGTTAAAATTGAAGAGCCCAAAAAGGACACTATAAAAGAACCAGTTGTGAAGAAAAAACCTAAGTGTACAAAATGTGATGTCATTGATAAAGTATTGCAGAACGGTTCTGGTAATCTGGATATGAGAATAATTATGAACGGATCGGACTTTAAAGATGGAGAGATTTTAATAAATGAATCACCACTTAATAAATTAGATAAAGTAAAACTTAAATAAATATTACGATGAAAACATTTTTAAAAATTGGATATCTTACTTCAGTTTGTTGTATAGCGGTATCATGTTCTATGCTTAAACCTACTTCATCAGTAGCTCAATATAACGAGTTTTATTACACCAATATGGATAACATTTACATGCTTGAAAAGGGGATGAGTTATGATAGAGTAAATGACATCCTTGGTATTAAACCTCATGATATCTATGTGGATTATAATAATGGAAAAAAGATTCTAACTTATTTGTATAAAAACACCTACCAAGAAGTTGCTTCAAATGAATTACTTAACGAAGTTGCTCTAAGCGGTGGTTCTCCTAAATATGACCCAAAGGAAGATCATACCTTATTTTGCATTTTTGATGAAAACACAAATCTTCTTGAATCCTATATAACGGACTTGGGAAGAAAAAGCGGTAAAGATGTTCTAAAGGATGAGAAAAAACTCAAATCATATGTGCAGAACCCCAAAAAACCTAAAGCTAAAGTGAAAATTAAAAAGAATAGTGCAAAATTAGGTGGTGGATTGGGTAAATTTGGTTTAAAGTAAATTTCGTCTTGGTAATTAGCCAAAAATATATTTTAATTCTCTTTTTTTTTTGAACGGAGGTAACTTATGCCTTTCTCAAAATCATGTTAACCATACTGACTTAATTGATTCGCAGCTTTCCTTCTCAAATTTTATACTGAGCAGGTACATCTCTGACAATTATTCCAGTGATAGTCTTTTAATTGCATTAAATCGAAATAATATAGATTATAATCAGTTTTGTAAGTATATAGCGCCAAAAACTGATCCCATATTTTTCAAAAATATTACCTATTCCTATAGTCGAATCTCTTATCTATTTGATGAAAAAAGAGAAGTGATTTATTGGATGGATAAGTATAATATCTATTTGAGGGGTCTTAAAAATAGATTTGGTAATGAAAACAAGGATTGGTTAGCTTCTTCGAAAAGAACTAATCAGGTTTCTGACGAAAAAGAACTTAAAGAAACTAATACTGAGTACGTAAAGGAAGAAAGATTCTGGAAAGAAATCAAAGAAAAACAACGTATTGCAGATTCGATAGCACATGTTGCACAATTAGCTGAAT
>JAYPLD010000168.1:0-1829 GCA_038129265.1 Crocinitomicaceae bacterium | reverse complement strand
TAGAAGCAGATTCAGCTGAAAGAATGTCAACATATCCTAATTCACCACTTTCAATCGGTGGTCCAGTACAAACTTTTTTTGTATTGTTAGTAGTAGCATTTCAATTAGGTATAGTTTGGGGTAAGAAATAATGAAAAATAAAATATATTTAATTTCTTTTTCGCTATTATTTATATTTGCTATTAATGCCAACTCAGCAAATGTAAAACCTGGCGAGGAAACCGGAGAGTTCCACTACTTTAATGTTACAAATCCAGCAAAATTTGTAGAAGCTATGGATGAACACTATTCATCAGATTGTGCTGCAAAATGGCAAGCTCAATCAGGTGCTGAAGTTGTTTTAATGCAAGTATTAGGTTCTACGCATACTCATTTCATATATGTTGGGTATAAAAATAATGACATGTTAGAAAAAGGTAGAAATTTGTTTGGATCTTGTCCTGAGACAGCAAAAATGATTGCTAAGTTAAACAAGTATTCAGAATCATCTGACTACGTAAGTAGACTGGGTGAACAATCATTAGAAGTTGGAGATTGGACTAAAGATAGTCATTTCATGAAATTTAATTTTGATGTTGTACCTGGTAAAGCAGGTACTTATGCAAAAGAATGGACAAAAATGATGAACTCATTAGAACAAACGAACTCAGCCGGTCTTATTACGCATAGAGCAGGAAGCGGCTGGATGTCGCATTTTGTTTATGTTGGAGGTGATTCTATTGATGATTTGTATAGTACTTTTGATGCAAACTCACAGACTAAAGCTTTTCAAACATTTGTTGAAAATGTTAGTGGAATAAGAACACTAAGAAATATAAGTTTAATTTCACCAGTAAAAGCATACCCGTCAAAAAGATAATTATTAAAAAGAGGGCTTAAAGCCCTCTTTTTTTATTTTTTTATTTAGTATAAATAATTTCGCAAAACTCAGTAGTTTCTCGAACAACTTCTGTCACATATTTAGCAAAAGCCATATCCCATATTTTTCCATATGAAGCTCCAGCATAATATTCATCTACAACTTTTCCATTTTCAGCTGCTGTGTTGGTAACAACTCGTAAATGAACTACTTCAGTGCCACCTCCCATTGGTTCAAAAACACCAAATCTCATGTCATGACCTGCTTTTTGAACTTGTTTTTCTAGCTTAGTCATTTCTTTTGCAAAAGCTCTTGAATCAGTTGTTTTTATTCTCCAAAGTCTTTCATATCCAGGATTTAGTTCAAATTCTTTTAAAGGCTTCCAAGTTACAGAATATAATACTTCTCTTAAGTTATTAAATTCAGTTGAAGTATTCATTGGATCATATAATTCAGAAGTCATAAAAGCTTTCTCAACACTTGGAAAAGCATTCCATACAAACATTTCACCAGGGTATTCATTTCCTGTTTTAACAACACATACTCCAGCAATATCTGAATCAATCATTTTAAATGCAGCTGTATTTTCTTTCATATAGTCTACGTAATCATCAATATTTTTTGCTTTAACATGCAGTGATGTAAATG
The DNA here is from genome assembly GCA_038129265.1 of Crocinitomicaceae bacterium. GTDB lineage: Bacteria > Bacteroidota > Bacteroidia > Flavobacteriales_D > Parvicellaceae. The sequence continues at coordinate 322 of JAYPLD010000168.1, read as the reverse complement.
CACCTTCTGGTACAGAGGCACTCAAGTTAAAAGATATAAAAAATATGCCAATGAAATTTATTATTAGATTATTTAGTTTCATTTTTTCTCCCTATTAAAATTACTTATCTTAATACTATTATAAAAAACACATATACAATAAAAAATAATGTAAATTTTTTATTTATAAACGTATGTATAAGCAAAAAAATAAGGAGTAAATTGACTAAAAGTGTAAAGAATTTAGTTAATAAAAAATAAATTTGTTTGCAAGATTGTATTAAAAAAAATTGTGATAGAATTCTTTCCTTTAAATACTTTAAACAATTATATATACAAGCAT
>JAYPLD010000167.1:0-1858 GCA_038129265.1 Crocinitomicaceae bacterium | reverse complement strand
TATCTGGAGATGATAAATACACAGAATCTGGACCAAGATATTGGCGAAACTTGAGATTTAAAAACAACATTATTGAATGGACGTCCAAAGCTGAATATGTATTTTTAGATATCCCTGACTTAGGTAGAAAAGGGCGCTACAATACATCTTTAAACGTATATGGTTATCTAGGAATTACCTTGCTACACCATAGTCCTAGAGGAAGCTTAGACGGATCTAACTGGATTAATTTAAGACCTCTTCAAACAGAGGGAGTAGCTTACAAGAGAATAGTTTTTGGAACCCCAGTAGGTGGTGGAGCTGTTATTACTCATAATCGATTTTCAAGGTTCGGTATCGTGATCAACTATGTAAAAACTTTCACTGATTACATAGACGATATATCAAGAAATTACGTTGATCCATCTACTTTGCCATCAACAGAAGCTGCAGCCTATGCTAACCAATCTGCCGGAGTAGTTCCTGAAGGTCAAGAATTGAATTTTGCACCAGGTGAAAGAAGAGGTGATCCTACTGCTGATGATAATTACATTACTGTTGCATTAACATACAGCAAATACCTGCTTGGCCAAAACAAATATTACAGAAACGTCTCAAGATGGAAGACGAGATACAATTATTCACCAAGAGGATTCAAAAGAAGAAAATCAAGAATTATTAGGTCTAAATTCTAAAGAATTGTGGTAATTTCCTTAATGGCTTTAAAATGAATGTGAACCAAAAGGGATTAATTGGATGAATAGTCCAAGCTTTCTTGTCATTTCTATTTGCTATCAACCTATTTTTTAAAGATGAATTACTGGCACCACCTACCCTCATGGAGGTTATGGTTTTAGGAATATAATTGCAGCTTAAATGGTGCACCTCTAACATTCTTAACATGAGTTCATAATCTGCTGAAGTAGATAAATTCAAATTAAATAAGCCAAAACTTTCGTAACAAGATTTCTTTATAAAAAATCCGGGATGAGGGGGCATCCATCCCCATTTGAACTTACCTGATCGAAAAACACCTGCTTTCCATTTCCTCACCACCTTACTTAAGTCGTTGTACTTTACATACTCAATATCTCCATAAACAATGGATACGTTAGCTTTAAACGCATCCATCACTTTTGTTAAGACTTGACTATTTTTGTATACATCATCTGCATTTAAAATTCCGATCACATCACCACTTGCAATATTTATCCCTTTATTCATCGCATCATAAATGCCCCGATCTTTTTCTGAAATTAATTTTATTCTGCTTTTAATTGACTGTATTATTTCTAATGTTCGATCAGTTGATTTTCCATCAACAATAATGTATTCTACATCTTTATAATCTTGGGACAAAACAGATTGAATGGTATCATTGATGGTATCCTCCGCATTATAGCAAACTGTGATAATGGAAATTTTCACTTGATTGTTCTGGTTTTAATCTTTTCAGCAGGGTTTCCTCTGTAAATCTCATAGGATTTAATATCATTAGATAGAACAGATCCTGCACTTAGAACACCATGGCTGCCGATTATTACTCCTGGACATACTACTGATTTTGCTCCAATCCAAACTCCTTCTTCTAATACAATAGGTTTTACCATTAGATCAAAAGATGATTTTGAGTAATCATGATTTCCGCAAAGAAGTAAGGCTCCTTGAGAGATGCAACTGTGACTTCCTATGGAAACAAAATCTAAATTATCGATCCAAACCCCTTCACCAATCCATACATAATCTCCCACTTTAAGTTTCCAAGGATATTTAATATTTACATTAGGCTTGATAATCACATCAGTTCCTATATCAGCTCCAAATAACTTTAAAATAGCTCTCTTTAAGCTGTAAGACAGAAAAAAGCTGGATTTGAAGA
>JAYPLD010000166.1:0-1871 GCA_038129265.1 Crocinitomicaceae bacterium | reverse complement strand
AAGGTGTATTTTTCTAACAATCCAGACATTTTCTACAATCAAAAAAAAGAAGATCCTTTTTTGGAGGCGTTAGCTAGTGGTGGTTTTCAAGTGGAGGAGTATGCTCGACTGCAATATCCTAATGGCAAATTAATTGACGCTCCCTACAAAGACGATAACTATCCCTTTTTTCATGAGGAAACAAAAAAGCTATTGGGTCAAGAAGAGGCGGTTATTTACGAAGCAGGTTTTCTGTATGATCATTTGTTTGTCCGTACAGATATATTACAAAAAAAAGGAAATGAGATTCACCTCATTGAAGTTAAAGCCAAGTCTTTTAATCCAAATGACCTGTATACTTTTATAACCAAAACAGGACTAATCGAATCTTCTTGGAAGCCCTACCTTTTTGATTTGGCATTTCAAACCTATGTGGTTCAAAAATGCTATCCAAATTTGAAAGTAATTCCTTATTTGTATTTAGTCGATAAAACCAAGTCAGCTACTATAGATGGGTTAAATCAAATGTTTAGGGTGCAAAAGAATAAGAACAAACGAACAGGAATTGATCGTTTGGTGGATGATAAGGCTCAGCTAGGCGATAATTTGATGAAATCGATCAATCTTGCCCACATAGTAGATAAAATAATAGCAGATGAATTTAAATATTACGACCATCTTGGCTTTGAGGAAGCCATAGAGTTACTTAAGGAGGTAAGGTTAAATAATACCTATCCCAACTGGGAAACCGCTTTCAGTGCTTGTAAAAATTGTGAGTATAAACTCGACAAACAGGCTACACATCATCAGCTATCCGGTTTTGAATATTGTTTCCAAAAACAGCATAATTGGACCAATATAGAATTCAATAAACCTAATATTTTCAATGTGTGGGATTTAAGGGGGAAATCTTTATTTGAGCAAGGGAAAATCTTTAAAGAAGATTTGGTTGAAGATGACATTAAATTGAAACCACAAGTAGATGGTTTATCTAGAACAGAGCGACAATGGATACAAATAGAAAAGGAGAGAGATAAAGATACTTCTCCATATTTTGATAAAGCGGGTTTTGAAGAAGCATCTAAAAATTGGAATTATCCTTATCATTTTATTGATTTTGAAACATCCATAGTTCCTTTACCCTTTCATAAAGGAAGAACGCCTTATGAGCAAGTGGCTTTCCAGTTTTCGCACCACATCATGCATGAAAACGGTATTGTAGAACACGCCAATGAATATGTAAATGTCAAACCAGGTGATTTTCCTAATTTTGAATTTACCCAGTACCTCCACGATGCCTTGGTTCATGATGAGGGAACTATTTTTAGATATTCTACCCATGAAAACACCATCTTAAATGCCATCAGAAAGCAGTTGCTGGCCAGCCAATACACCTTTAAGGATGAATTGATACAATTTATCGAATCCATCAGTCAAGCTACTAAGCATACTGCTAATCCATGGCCTGTTCCTAAACGAAATATGGTAGATTTATGCGAAGTCATTAAAGATTATTTTTATCATCCATTAACTCATGGTTCCAATTCCATTAAAAAGGTGTTACCTGCAATTTTATCAACAAGTTCTTTTATCCAAGCTAAGTACAGTAAGGATATAGAATACATTGGACTGAGCAGTAAAAATTTTCCAAAATCACACCGTTGGTTGCAGCGTGATAAATCTGGAGAATTAATCAGTCCCTATGATTTACTACCTAAAGTATATGAAGGAGCTAATCAAGAAGAAATTCAGCAATACCTTTCTGATATTGAAGATTTAAATGACGGTGGAGCTGCTCTAACGGCATACGGTAAAATCCAGTATACCGATATGACCAACAAGGAAAGAGATCAAATTAAAGAAGCTCTACTTAAATACTGCGAACTCGATAC
>JAYPLD010000165.1:0-1872 GCA_038129265.1 Crocinitomicaceae bacterium | reverse complement strand
TAAGTGTTTTATAACCTTAAAGTTTTTTCAATTGTTTCGTAAACTTTATCTTCAGCTTTTTCTAAATGTGAAATTAGCTCAGATTCATTTTTACCACTTTCTCTCCAGATAGGTACCATGCCGTTCCATACTCCTTCTCCTTTAAATCTTGAATAGAGTGATGCGCCAACATGTATAGCTATTGTCACGTAACTTAAGAAAGCTGAAAATTCATGAAAACCTATTGCTATTTGCATGCCTGGAATATCTGCTACTAGCACTCCTGCAATTAACAAACCTGTTGTCGGTAGCATTATCAAACTAACATAAACAAGCGTATGAGTAGCTTTAGCTATAAACAGATGACCTTTGTGCATTTCGTCATGTGCACTCAGAAGTGTTTTAACATCTTTCATGTAAAAATATCTAAGCAAAACAATAATTAAGAATACAATTGCGAAAAATATCTCGAAATTAAGCAAGGATACGTCGTTAAGGTCTTCAAGATCTTCCACCTGTTTAAATATTCCGTATGCGTATAGCGCAGTAAAAGTCCAGTGAATAAACTTAGCTAAAGGTGTGTGGGAGTTGTTCATTTAGTGAACGATTTAAAAATAACCCCAATAGCTGCAAAGAAAAAAGCAACTTTTAAAACAAAAATACTCACTACTGCAGTCAGATAAAGAAGTAGCAATGAAATTATTATTCCTGGAATTCTTCTAATTTTTACTTCAACCGTTTTCACTGCTTTTATCCTCTCTGTCAACTTCAATGAAATCATCAGTGTTTATATCTACTACTTTTTTACCTAAAACTCTTATAGAAACATTTTTTGATTTTGAATTAGATTCAGCAGATTCAGTTTGTATATCTACGAATGACTTGCCCATTACCCTAATTGAGACATTGCCGTCTTTATCTTTTTTGTTTTCATTTAAATCAACCTCAATCAAACCACCGGCTATAGAAATTTTAGGTTTTCTTGGCCTTCCGGAGTTTTCGTTTTTTTGAATTGATCTAAAGTCTTCCTCAGATTCATCCCAGTCCCAGACCGGTGTTCCACTTATAACTTGAAACGGCTCTGGTAATCTATCTCTATTTTTCCAAACCTTTAATGTGTCGTAAGAAACATCTAGCAGTTCAGATAGTTCTTTTAATCCTACTAAATTCAATGTTTTCCTTTATGTAATGCTTAGTAACATAATATCATAAATTAATATTTATGTAACTATATGTAACATTAAATTTAATGACCGAATCTTCTCTCTCTTTGTGTGTATTCCCTTAAACATCGTAGAAAGTCAATTTTTCTAAACTCTGGCCAATATACATCTTGAAAAATAACTTCTGAGTAAGCACTTTGCCATAGTAAAAAACCTGAAAGTCTTGACTCTCCACTAGTTCTAATAATCAAATCTATATCTGGAGATTCAGGTGAATAAAGATGTTGTCTTAATTGATCGTCAGTAACGTTTTCTAGCAGAGCATCGAAGTCATTTTCATTATTTCTATTCTCATCTATGAGACTCTTAATAGCGTCTAGTATTTCTTGTCTACCGCCATAACCTAGTGCTATGGTTAAAGTTTTTTGACCTCCACCTCTAACTTCTTTTAATCGTTTAATAGTTACTTGTAATTTTTGAGGAAGAAGGTCGGTGCTTCCTATAAAAGTAATTTTGAAATTATCCACAACATCATCGATTAATAGATCTTCAAAAAGTTCATTTAAAACTTCAAAATATGGACCAAGTTCCTCATTTGGTCTTGCTAGGTTTTCTCTTGATAACAACCAACTAGTTACATGTCCGATACCCGCTTCATCACACCATAGAAGACAGTCTTTTAGTCTCTCCATTCCGATTTTATAAGAAACCTCATAGCTAAGTAGGCCTT
>JAYPLD010000164.1:0-1889 GCA_038129265.1 Crocinitomicaceae bacterium | reverse complement strand
AACAAATTTTATTCACAATTGTGAATAGTGAAATATTATTTTAATATTTAGTCACAAATGACTAATTTAAGAATAAAAAAAGAAATATTTTGAATTAATGAATTAATATTTTAACTCTATTGTTTTTAATTTTTCGTTATTATTTTATGTAATTTTCAACTTTTGTAAAAAATAGTTTTAAAATGACTAAAAAAAGAATTTTGGCATTCGTAATTTGGTTCATTTCAGCACATGGCTGTAATGTGAAAAACACTTTGATTATCCCCCCTAAAAAACATGTATCTGTACACTTAGAGGAATCATTACCCGCTAACGTATTCATAAAAAACAAAGGGGTAGGAAAGCTTGAGGTAAGTGTAAATTACGCCAAAAATCAAAGACAAATTTCTGGTTTTGGACTAGATGGTCATGGAACTGGAGAAATATTGATTAAAAAAAACTGTGTGTTACAATTTAAAAATGGTAACGATTTTAAAAAAGTGGTTCAATTTAAGCTTGAAGATATCACTGGTACAAAGGAACAAGTTGCCGTAAGAGAAATTAATCTTAAACTAATTAACGATTCCTCTACATCAATCTCATTAATCATTCCGGGAGTGATGAGTCCTAACCTATCGCCAAACTCAACTAGTAACGTGAAACTGAAGATAGGTCAAGAAATCATTTTCAAAAAAAACATGAGCAAATCAATCATTTTTACCGTTTCTGAAAAAAATGAAGATGGGGATAAAATTTACATTAATGAATTAATTGAAATGATAGAATGAAACAAGTAGTACGTTATTTTTTAGCGATTTTTGCTGGTGCTTTAATGGGTAGTGTAGCAAATATGCTTATCATTTCTTTTAGCACAACCATTATTCCCCTTCCTGAAGGAGCAGATAATTCTTCTATTCAATCTCTTGAGGATACTATCCATTTATTTCAATTCAAACATTTTATCATGCCTTTTTTAGCACATGCACTAGGAAGTCTAATTGGAGGTGCTGTAGCAGCATGGATAGCGCCTAAGCATAAACTACTAGTCGCTTTAACTATAGGAGCATTTTTTATGGTAGGAGGAACAATGATGGTTATCCAACTCCCTTCCCCCATTTGGTTTAATGTAATCGATTTAACATTAGCTTATCTACCAATGAGTTGGATTGGGTATAGGATTCGCCATTTTTACATCAAAAATCAACTTTGATCATTTCGTTTTGTATATTTATTGCTAAACATCATAACTTACATAAAATGAAAAAATACATCTTTTTATCAATCTCACTAATCATACTTGGTATTACGACACCCGTTTTAGGACAAAAGAAAGTGGCTGTGACCACATTTTGGGTGGATAAACACATCGGTTTTGAACAACTTGGAGGAAATGCTGCTGCAATCACTGCTTCAATTGCATCATTATTAGAAGATCCCAGATTTAACTTACAGCCTGTTCTAGATAATTTTTACAACACATTTACAAAAGATTACGCCAAACAATTTCCTTTTGAATTAATGGATGAAAAAGATGTTATTGAAACTGAAGCCTATCAAAATTACGAAACCCGTTGGGGAGAAGGAAACGATAAAGACAGAAGCTTGTTATTTCAACGATATTTAACTGCAGAAGGCTATAAACCTATGATGGAATCCTTAAGAAACAAAGGCGAAAAAAGCAACACCATGCAGATGCTGAACATGTTTCCAGAAGCAGATGGTGTAATGTTCGTCAGTATGGGTTATGATTTCGTAAAAAAAGCAGTTCCTTTTACAGCGGGAGTCCAAGCTTACATTAAAATTAAATTATGGAACCGAGAAGGAAAAAGAGTTTTTGTTATTCATGAATTTGGTACTTCTAAAAAATCAGTTGGTATTGTTGGAGGAATTCCATTGATGAAAGCGGAGAA
>JAYPLD010000163.1:0-1949 GCA_038129265.1 Crocinitomicaceae bacterium | reverse complement strand
TATACCGTTGTTTTTTCATTTGTAGGATATCAAACCAAAGAAATCACAGGAATAACCGTAAAAGAAAATGAGGTAAAAGAATTAAGTGTTAACCTTTCTTCCTCTTCTGTTGGTTTGGAGGAAGTGGTGATTTCTGTTTCCGTTCAAAAAAACACAGATGAAGCGCTTTTGATGATGCAAAAAAAATCAGCAAATCTAATGGACGGTTTATCGTCTGAATCATTTAAAAAAGTGGGATCTAGTAATTTGGCCGGTGCCATAAAAAGAGCACCTGGGGTTTCTGTAATGGGTGGTAAATATGTTTATGTTAGGGGTCTTGGAGATCGATATACGAAGTCTATTTTAAATGGGATTGATATTCCGGGTCTAGATCCAGATAGAAATACAATACAAATGGATTTATTTCCCACCAATATTATCGATAATGTACAAATCATAAAATCATTTACGGCTGATGTCCCAGCCGATTTTACCGGTGGATTAGTGAATATCGTGACTAAGGAATTCCCCGCTAAAAGAAGTCCTGCAATATCCATTAGCAGTACATATAATCCATCGATGCATTTCAATTCAGAATTTAGGACCTACGAAGGAAGTAGCACCGATATCCTAGGATTTGATGATGGAACTCGAGCTATTCCTTTGGATTACGACATGAACACGTATTATTCTAGATCTCTAAATGATATATCTAATATTAGTTCTTCAGATTTAAATGGACACAATTTAAATGCAGATTTTCCTAACTTATCACAGAGCGATTATAATAAGATCAACGAGGTCTCATCTTCATTTTCACCTTTAATGGCTGCCCAAACAGGCTCGAGTTTCCTGAATAGTTCCTTTGGTTTTTCTAATGGTAATCAGTTTGATGTTGGTGAAAAAGAACACACCATTGGCTGGTTGGGTGCATTTACCTACAATAACCAAACTGAGTTTTATAAAGATGCCGTAGATAATTACTTTAACAATAATGCTGATCCATCCGTTTATGAATTAGACACATTCCGAACCCAAAGAGGAGATATCGGAATTAATAACGTCATATTGAGTGGTCTGGGGGGATTGTCATACCGAACTGATCATTCCAAATACAAAGCTACTTTACTAGTTATTCAAAACGGAGAAAAGAAAGCTGGACGATTCCGACAAGAAAACAGATGGACAGACTTTGTAGATTACAACAAAGACAACCTTGAGTACAGTCAACGAAATATCACTAATTTCATGTTACAGGGTACCCACACTAGCGATGATGCCTCATTTAAAACAGAATGGAAAATATCTCCTACAATTTCTAGAATACACGATAAAGACGTCCGATCCACTATCTTTATTGATGACAATGATGCTTTTAAATATAAAGACAATACCCAACCTACTCGAATCTGGCGCTTCTTGAACGAAAACCATATTAATAGTAAAATAGACTTTACAAAGAATTATGAATTAGATGGAGAAAAAGGAAAATTTAAATTTGGGGGATTAGGTACATATCAGACTCGTAATTTTCAAATTGCTAGATTTCAAATAAGTTGCTTTGATACACCCGATATGTGGACCAGTATAAATGGTCAACCAGATAGTATTTTAGCTACAAGCAATCTCGTTTCTTATAATAATAACGTGGGATCATATGTAAACCCAAGAGCAACTATTACTGAACAAAGCAATCAATTTGATGCTCAGAAAACCAACTTTGCAGGATACGTATCAAACGAATTGAAATTATTTGGCGTTTTCAGAACTATAGTAGGATTAAGAGCAGAAATGTTTGATTTATATTACACTGGATCCAATTCCAGTGGGGATAGTTTTTTGAACGAAAATGTCATCAATAAACTAGATCTATTTCCATCTGTGAATATCATATATCAAGTCAATGAAAATAGTAATCTAAGAACTTCTGCTACTCGAACAACAGCACGTCCATCCTTCAAGGAAGCTTC
>JAYPLD010000162.1:0-1958 GCA_038129265.1 Crocinitomicaceae bacterium | reverse complement strand
GTAATGTTATCCATTAACACAATTTCACCAAGGGTGTTGATGATCATAATTTCAAACATTCCTCTTTCTGATGATTCAATAAGAAGGTTGGTGTAATTTTCAGTAGTAGGGTTAGGGAAGATCATCAATCTAGAAGTGGCAAGATTTTCTTCCACATTAGCAACAATACTTGCAGTGGTAGACTGAAGAATTTCTTTGGTATTAATGTCTTGAATCCAGACTACAACACCAAGATTGTCAAAATCTTCTACTGAATGACTATTCATGTGATTTATGGGAGAGTTAGCATCTGGTGGTAATGTGTATTGACCTTGAAAGTTGTAAGAAAAATTATACGATTCTTGCACACCAGACTGTAATGAAGGAACTGTAGTTCCACTTGAGCTAGGAATCATTTTTTTCATTACGTGTAAAAATTCTGTTTCCCCATTTGAGCCTGTATTGTTGTACGTAGCATACTCAATAATCGCAACAAATAACTTTAGATTGTTACTGTTAAAATCTTCTATAGGATCAATGGTGACATTCATATCTACTACAGAATTTTGTCCTTGATCATGATATACGCTGTAATTCGCGCTAATTGTTGAAAAAGAAGGGATACCAGCATATTCATCAAATTCTTGGGTGGTAAATCCAGATGGATTACCATCATATCCGCCATCAATTTCTAATCTTGGAACGGAATTAACACTGTAAAATGTTCTTCGGTCTCCAGCTTCTTGAGTATAATAAGGGTCCCCAGATCCTGGCCAGCTCATTTGGTATTTTAATAACGTGTAGTCTGTTTGGCTATAGTTTGATAGAACGTCTTTTAAGTTAATATTTCCTTGAACACAAGGCGGGCAAGTAGAACTGGTGAATACTTCTAACATGGGAACTCTCTGGATAAAATTATCATAGACATTTAGTGTGGTGTAAGTGGTATCATTGCTTTGATCCATGTCTGCTGAACCATTAATATTCGATGCCCATATGGCAACATTGTAGGTTCCTGAAACAGTTGGTGTCCATAATGTACCATGATCAAAAGTATAATTGTTACAACCATCTATATTAACTCCAGTTATATTTTCACTAACTGCAGCTCCACCATTTATAGAGTAATTAATATCAAAATTGGTTACATTACTCGATCCGTAATTTGCAACTTCTCCAGAAATGGTAAAAGGAGCATTTCCTAAAATTAAATAAGGAAATGTGTTTATAGAAATACCGGCCATATCATTTGCATTTTGACTCCCATAGATAAACTCATAGTAGTGATTATCTGCTGGTGAGGCATCTGCTCCAGCAACATTAGATAAAGTGGGCGAACCACAAACCATAGTTGCAGTTGTACCGTCAATTTGTATACCTGCTGTAATTTCTGGATTTGCATTGGTACTATGCCTTTGATCTACAATGTAAATCTTGTCCGACCCTTCTTCCATTACAATTGACCAATAGGACCAACTTCCAGCAGTGTAAGAGCTAAAAAACACCCAATGTTGTCTACCACCAGCTGTTCCGAATGTTTTGGTTACGATATTGTCATTACTTCCAGTTCCTTCTAATCCCCAGACCATTACCGAATTGTCAGGAATCGCGGGGTCGGGAAGTGCTGCATTTGTTTCTGAAGGTACATTGCTTGCACCAGTTGAAAAAGTGAGAACTCCAGTAGAGGAAACTTTGTACTGGCTAACTGCATTACCATTGAAATTAAACGGAAATCCGATGTTTTCTACTGTAGACCAAGTTGGGCTTGAGTTACTTGGGCCTAAGATGACAGTCCAGCCTGCTGGTAGACCAGAACCACTGGGATATTCATTATCTGTATTTAAACCTCCAGGATTTCCAGGAGTTGATGAAGGAAAATAATAATATTGACTAAAATTGAATTGAGTAATTCCTAAGAGGCAAATAGTTAGAGTGATAATTTTTTTCATGGTGTTGTTTTAAAAAGATCTATAAATATA
>JAYPLD010000161.1:0-1960 GCA_038129265.1 Crocinitomicaceae bacterium | reverse complement strand
TTAGAACCATTATAACTTCTACCTAAATTTCTCCATACACCATAAACATCCTGTGGTATATTTCCATTTAAAAGCCCACCTCCATCTAAAATTTGGGTAAGGTTTTCATAATTATCAAATACGTCATCATACAATGTAAAATACTGGTTAGTGATAGCAGCCAAATCTCTATTGGTTTCTGAAGGTGTGAAATTCACTTGTACATCATTAACACCAGATTGCACACGATCTATTGTGCCGTTACCATCAAAATCTCTAAACTCCCAAGAATCTTCCTTGATAATATCAAAACGACCAACATGTCCGTAGTTAAAATAATTATCACCATGTGTATTATCATACGTGCTTGCAGTAGTCTTAGAATAGTCTACCATTAAGGTGTAATAAGCATTACTGATTGCTTTCCTTTCTTCTCCCTCTTGATTATTTTGGAATCGCTGCGTAAACTTCCCGTATACCCTCCAATCCAAATCGGTTCTTTGCCCTAAGTTATCGTAATTGAATAAGGAGTTTTCCCAACTTGGTAGATTTCTATTTAGGTAAGCACCAGATGCACCAAATGAAAGATTCACATTTGGGCCTGCGTTCACATCAATTTTACCCGCTAAGGAAGCTCTTGTACTGGCTACATTTTGTCTAAACTTCACTTGTTCAAATGCATCTTCAGTTAAAAAATCAGTATTGTAAAATGCACCAAAGCCATTTCCTGTAGGTCGCAATGGATTATCTATTATAGAGTCTCTTACATCAGGTCTTAATCGGTATTGGTCAGTGGCTAGCGGTCTAGGATCCAGTTGATGATTGAAGTTTCCAGAAATAAAGAATCCTAAAATGGGATCTGTTTTCTCACCTGTACTGTCTTTTTTCATTAAAAGCGGACCAGAAAGGGTAGCTTCAAATAGATTAAATCCATTATTGTCTAATCCATAAACATCATCTCCTAATTTAACGCCTGAAGTTACTGCTTCAACCCCTCCAAAATAAGTTCTAGATGCACCCCTTGTGGTGATGGAAATAATACCACCCGTTACATCTCCGAAATTGGCAGGAACCCCCCCCGTCATTACACTTACCTCTTCTATAGCGGATTTAGGTAAATTAGATGAACCTCTAACCTTTATGCCATCTATGTAGTAATAAGTAGCATCACTTCTAGATCCCCTAACGGAAGTTATATTACCGTCTGCATCTGACTGAACACCACCAACCGTATTGGCAATAGAAGCTGCCGATCGTCCAGGCATTCTTGCTAAATCTTCTCTTGTCACTGTACCACCTGAAGCTCCACCGTCTTTATCAATTAAGGGTACTTTATAGCTAACCACTTCAACTTCTTTCAATAATTCCGTAGCTTCCTTTAGCTGGATGGGAGATAACGGAAGTAATTTTCCACCTTTTACAATAAGTCCCTCTAATCGGTAGGTTTGATAACCAACAAATTTTATTTCTAAATCATAAGAACCCGCAGTTACATTACTTATCTTGAAAACACCATCGAAATCTGTAGTTCCTCCAAATTTTAGATTGCCATTTTGGAATAATGCTACATTAACAAATGGGAAACCTTCTCCAGTTTCATCATTCACCTTTCCTTTTATGCTCCCCCCTTGAGGCTGAGCAAAGCTAAGATGAGATAAAACAAAAACCGAAATTGTAGTAAGTAATATTTTTCTAATCATAATATCAAACTTTAGTTCTTTTAAAAAGCAGTTAGCGAACTTTTCACAAATTAAGCAATTATTAACGAATTTTTAACAAATCGATTAATAAATATAATTCTTGTTAAATCAATCTTCATATTTATTTTGTTTTCTCTGTGAAAAGGCCTTTTTTCTTTTTACCCAAACTAACCAAACCGGCATAATTGATTTATTGTTCAACAATCGTTTTGATTTCTTTAATGACGATTTCATTCGCTTTTGGGTTGCCTTACTTTGCTTTTTTATATGGCTTTTAAGTA
>JAYPLD010000160.1:0-2003 GCA_038129265.1 Crocinitomicaceae bacterium | reverse complement strand
GGAGATAACATCAGGATGAATATTGATACGAAAATGTATGACGAAACCATTAGCTACAAAGGCAGTCCAAAATCATCTTACCTGGCAAAAAAGTATCTGTTAAGAGAACAAATGGATTTCATGGGTGAAGTGTATTACTTAGGCACAAAAGATGAATATTCGGCTTATCTTGATGGATATAGAGACTCCATTATGAGTGATTTAAACACATTTAATGATTCTCTTTTTATGGACACAGAGATGGAAGATATGAACAACATGCTGGATTATTATATTAAAAGACAAGAATCCTTGGTGGATTTATCATCCTCTTCAAGAAAATACAGGTGGGAAGCGGATAAAGCTAGCATGAATTATAATTTTTATGTAGAACTAGACTCCATGAGTATGCTAGAATATGATTCTATGTTATCTAGTTACGCTACCGAAATGAATAGCTTATTGGCCACAGTGGATGATACGGCATTCGTTTCTAAAACTAAAAAAGGCATTTCTTCAACCGTAAAGGATTGGAAAGAAAGAAAACAAGCAAAAGAAAATATACCTAAGCCTGGTGAAATGGCTATCGGGTTTACGTATCCAAATAAAGATAGTGTTGAATTCTCATTGGCTGATTTCAGTGGAAAATTGGTGTATGTAGATGTTTGGGCTACCTGGTGTGGACCTTGTAAAGCGGAAATTCCTTCTCTACAAAAATTAGAAGGAGAATACCATGATAAAAACATTACATTCTTGAGCGTTTCTGTAGATACAGATAGACAAGCATGGGTAGATATGGTAGTAAATGATCAGTTAGGCGGTGTACAACTTTGGGCAGATGGCTGGAGTCAAATCACTAAGGACTATGCTATTTTTGGCATACCTCGTTTTATGCTATTTGACCAAGACGGAAAAGTCATATCAACGGATGCACCCAGACCTTCAAGCGCGGAAATTAGACCGCTTATAGAAGAGTACATTTAGATTATACAAAACTCGATTGTTGCTTTTATTGTAGGATATTTAGGTCGTAATTCTTCATTATGCCTAAAAGAACGTATGAAAATAGTGCTCATCAAGTCAGTAACGCAACTGACTTAGAAATGTTGGTTACAGATAAACGTGAACATTGGAGAGCCAACTCATCAAAAGCCAACCAAAGGCAAAGGAGATATAAAAAGAGAATAACTAAACAATTAATCCGGATTAACAGAGAAGAAAATGGTGATTGTCCTTGACCAATATACCCCAACGGAAGAGTTTATCCATGTGCTGACAAAGTCATTTACTAAACAGCTTGAGCAAAAAAGCTATATCACAAGTAGGATAAAAGCCACCAAAGGAGGAGAACAATTATCTTGGATTAAAAAATATAATGGGCTCTTTATACATCATTGGGGATACAAGGAGAAAAAATCATATTAAATGATTCAATTGTTTCAAGAGGGAGGCGTATTGTTTATGAGTATCATTTCGATTCTCTTACTATTTTTATTTTTTCAGTTTTTCAGAGCTAAATATAAGTTAGTACATATAGGCGCCCTGGCATGTTGTACGGGTGTTCTTGGAACAAGTATTGGTCTATACAGTGCTTTACAAGCCATCCCTGAATTAGGTGGAGTAAGTCAAGAAATGCTGGCAAATGGAATGAGAGTAGCTTCTATTACGGGAATTTATGGCCTCATAGTCTTCATGATATCGATAGTCCTTTCGTATATCAAAAACTAGTTATTGTACAAAGAACTTTTCTTTACGATGGTTAGTCACCAAGATATATGTTCCCTTTGCATATGATTGTACGGAAATGATATTTTCTCCATTTTTAAGTACCCCATGAACGATGTGTTTTCCACTTAAATCATAAATATCAAAGGGCTCTTCTCTATCAGATTTAATAACAATTTGGGCATCACTTGTTCTAGGATAGAGTGTGAAAGCATCTTTTTCTATGGATGAGATGGAAGTACTTACGGGACCATATAAATTAAATCTAGAGAAAAAACGCCAAATTTCAATACTGGCAT
>JAYPLD010000159.1:0-2018 GCA_038129265.1 Crocinitomicaceae bacterium | reverse complement strand
GTTGGCTTTGAAAAAGTAAATAAAGCTGATCTTAAAAAAATCTTTCTTGGAAATGTGAGTAATTGGTCAAACAAAGTCAATGCAATTATTGTATTGCCATCAACTAGATATTCTAGGGCAGATGAACTAACCAAAACCGTAATGGAAAAATCCCATAACTTAACTCGTAGATTTTGGTTAGGTCTTGTATTCCAAGGAAGAGCTAATCCTCCCATTTATCTGGACAATAATCAAAAAATCATTGAGTATATCAATGAAAATGAAGGAGCAATTGCCGTGATCATTGATGATGAGCAAAAGCAACTTAAAAATGAGTTAATAATTGAGTAACCCATGCGTTTCTGGGAAACAACTGCATTTAGAGTTTGGTTAATATTTGGAACAATTGGTTTAATTGTATCTATTCCCTTATCCGTTTATTTTAACAATCAGCAAAGAGAAATCTTACAGAACTATACAAAAAACGCATTTGACCTAAATGCAGCCATTGCATCTTCTGTAATTGAGCAGGCCATAAAAGATGAATCATTAGATGGATTGGGAAATTACATGAGTAATATCGCTAATCACAGCGAATTCGTATACATAGCAATTATTGAAAATGATGAAGTTTTTGCATGCTTTCCTAAACGTTATATTTCTGAAGCATTAATTAAAAATGAAGATTATATATACAGTGAATCTAATTTAAATACAGATTTAATTTCTGGAAAACTCGTTATTACTGCCTCCAAAATAAAAGATGAACTCATTTTAAAAAAAATTAATGAACCATTTATTTATTTGATTATCATTTCGATTTTATCTTCTATCGTTTTATTTGCCCTCTCATTACGATTTCTATCTAGACCCATACTAAAATCAACACAAATAGCAAAGGAGCTAGGAAAACAAAACTATAAAGTAGATATTCATTTACTACAAGGAAAAAATGAAATTAGCGTACTTAATAATTCTTTATACTCATTAAAAGAGAACTTAATTCATTACAAAAAAGAAAATGATAACTACAATGAAGATTTAAAAAAGCAGCGTGATGAAATCGTTGATAGTTTAAATTACGCCAAAATCATTCAAGAATCTATTCTTCCTAGTGAAAGTCTATTTTCTAATTTCTTTAAAAGTCAATTCTTCCTTTACAAGCCAAAAGATATTGTAAGTGGTGATTTTTACTGGGCAGCCACAAAAAATGAAAACTTATATTTTGCACTGTGTGATTGTACGGGACATGGAGTTCCAGGCTCCTTGTTAAGTATGATCGGATACGATGCTCTTAATTATATAAATAGTTTGGAAAACATAAATGGAAGTGCCCACTTCATGAATAAATTAAATGATTATTTCACTGACTCCAGAGCTCAAGGAAGAATGCGGTTTAATGACACTATGGACATGGTCATGGTTATGTTCAACCCAAATTCAAAACAACTTTGCATATCGGGTTCTAAACAAAAAGTATTCATATTGAGAAATGGCAAAATTTTAGAATATAACACCGATCATTTAAATTTAGGAGATGATTTTGGGGTTACAAATAGAAGTTTCACTGAAGAAATGGTAACGTTAGAAAAAAATGATATTATATATCTTTTTACAGATGGATATGTAGATCAGTTTGGTGGAGAGAGTGGAAAGAAAATGAAGTACCCTAGATTTAGAAAACTATTATTAGAAATTGGTGACAAACCGCTTTCAACACAAAAAGAGGAGCTTGAGATTTATCTGAATCAATGGAGAACGGAAAACAATAAGGTTTCCTACGAACAACTAGACGACATTAGTGTAATTGGTTTTCAGGTTCAATAACTAGCTGCGAAATCATCACCTCTAATATCTGCACCTCCATATAGTGAATCTAATTTCACCAATATCGCGTCTACTCTATTCATGGAAGATACAAAGCGGACTTCATGTCCTTTTTTCTTTAATGATAAAATCAGGCTGTCATTATCCTTAAAATCATTTTCCATTTTGATGTAATCTGGTTTCCACTGATGGTGAAACCTGGGTGCATTCAC
>JAYPLD010000158.1:0-2055 GCA_038129265.1 Crocinitomicaceae bacterium | reverse complement strand
CTAATTAATTAGTCATCTATGGTGTAGCGCAATCCAAAATAAATCATTCTACCAAAAATAGGTCCCCATATCAAAGCGCTATCAAAGTAGGTTTCGTGAGGAGCCTCCGCAGAGAGAATTGGATTTGGCTGTCTAAAATTGGTAGCGTTCTCTATGCCTAAATAAATTGAAGTTTCTTTACCCAGATGACGTGTTATTTGACCATTCATTAATACATAATTTGGGCTCCTTTCATCTAAAACAAATGGATCTACATTATCTCCTGTAAACGGAATTCGTTGACTTCCAATAAATTGTGTGGTGAGATCCACCACCCATTGTTTTCCTTTAGTTTTTCTGGTGCTGTAGGCCATATTTAAGAAACCTCTATGTTTGGACACAAATGGTTTTTCTAGTAGCCCAGTTTGATAATCGGTTTTTACATCCAAAAAACGATATGCTGTTCTTACACTTATTCTTCTATTGATATCATAATTGATCTCTGCTTGAATAGAGTTGGAATAAGACATTCCGTTTAACGCATAAAAATGTATTTCTCTAGCGCTTTGGTCCAAGTCAACTACGAGCTGATTCTCAAAGAAACTGCGGTATGCATCAAAGGTAAAAACACCTTCTCTGTTCCATAAATCAAATTCATGTAATAATGCTGCTCCAAAGTTCCATGCTATTTCTTGTTGCAAGCCAATCATTCCGTATGAATCTAAAATCCATTGTCTAGATGATGCCATGTAGCCCACATTTTCCATGAGCATAAAAGGAGTACGCCTACCGCTTCCCCCCATCAACTTAATGGCCGTTTCATTGGAAAAACTATGTCTAATATGTAAACGTGGGGTAATAAAATATTGATCGAAATAAGAAGTATAATCCCCTCTTAAGCCTGCAATAACACCCCATTTTTCAGAGTTGTGAGTGAATTCTCCATAAATACCTGGAACCATCTCTAATCTTCTGTTGTAAAAGTTGGTGTTGTTATTCATCAAGTTTAAATACCTCAGGCTTAATATTTCTGAAACACTATCTACTTGAAAACTAGCTCCCAATTTGTAATAATTTTCTTCTGGATTTTTGCCTAATTCTTGTTGAAAAATCAAATTGGCATAACCGGATAATTGACGACCGCTAAAATTGGTAAGTCCAATGGTGGTCTGCTGATCATTCAAATTTGCACTAAGCTGAAGAGCCAAACTTTTAAAATCATCATTTGGAAATAAATACCCAATTTTAGCAAACGCATTCCCATGCCATATTTCCATATTTACAGGGTATGCGGGCTCAACATCTATTCTGCCAGAACTCAAGTTGCTGTAGGCTCCGTTATAGCCTAACTCCATGTGAATTTTAGATGATCTGTAGTTCCATTGATTATGAAATATGAAATCATTATGTAGCGGCATATCCAAAAAATCGTCCTGATTTCGATCATTTTTAATGGACTGATCTTCGTAATGAGCCATAAAGGTGGTAGACCATTTTTTAAACTTATGAGTGTAAAAGGCATTGTATTCTGATCTACCTCCTTGATTTAAATAAAAGTTTAAATGAAATTTTTCTGCATACTCTGGTTGCTTTAGGTTCATATTAATTTGCCCCACCATGCTTTCAAACCCATTAAGTACAGATCCTGCTCCTTTTGAAACGGCAATTTGGTGAATAAATGGGCCTGGTATCTGCTTGAGCCCATACAATAGCGAAAGACCTCTTAATACCGGTATATTTCCGGAAAGCATTTGTACATATTTTCCTGAAAGACCCATCATTTGTATTTGTTTTGTTCCCGTAACCGCATCTGTAAATGTGGCATCTACTGAAGGGTCGGTTTCAAAACTCTCCGCCAAATTGCAGCAAGCCGCTTTTCGGAGTTCATCTTGCCCAATAAGGTGTGCATGTCTAGGGTCTATTCTAGAAAAAGTGTAGGACCCCTTTTTAAACTCTACCACCACATCTTCCAGAATTTTTCCTTCGCTTAATACGACATTTAATTCTTCATCATCATGAATATGTAATGTATCCGATTGGTAACCCACAAAACTGAAAACTAACATGTGGTTAGAT
>JAYPLD010000157.1:0-2067 GCA_038129265.1 Crocinitomicaceae bacterium | reverse complement strand
TAAATTATTGCTTTTTGGTAAAGATAATTTTACTTGATTTGTATTGAAATTTAGTTGAATGAAAAAGATTATCATTTTTGGTGCGGGACGTTCTTCTACGTCTCTGATTGATTATTTACTTTCTATTGCAGAAGAACAACAAATATTTATTACTCTTCTAGATTACAATGAAGAATTAGCTAAATCAAAAATCCAAAATCATAAATTTGGTGAAGCCCACTTCATTGATGCGAATAATCAAAATGAAAGACTTCAGTTCATAAGGGGATCTCAACTTGTTATATCCATGCTGCCGGCACACATGCATCTAGGTATAGTAAAGGACGCAATACATGAAAAAGTACATGTAATTACCCCCAGTTATGTTACAGATGAAATACGGTCTTTGGATGTAGCTGCTCAAAACAATGATGTCCTAATCTTAAATGAGATGGGATTAGATCCTGGTATTGATCACATGTCAGCTAAAAAAATTATTGATGAAATAGAAGATAATGGTGGTAAATTAACTGGATTTGAATCTTTCACAGGTGGATTGGTTGCTCCTGAGAGTGACGATAATCCATGGAATTATAAATTTACTTGGAATCCAAGAAATGTAGTTTTAGCAGGGCAGGGTGGTGCTGCTAAATTTATTCAAGAAGGTAAGTATAAGTACATTCCTTACAATAAATTATTTAGAAGGACTGAAATTATTGAAATTGAAGGCTATGGTAAGTTTGAAGGCTATGCCAATCGCGATTCACTTCGATACCGTTCTGTTTATGGATTGAATGAAATTCCAACCATGTTTAGAGGTACGCTTAGGAAAATTGGTTTTTGCAGAGCTTGGAATGTTTTTGTGCAGTTAGGGTTAACTGACGATTCTTATGTGATTGAAGGATCTGAGCACATGACAAATAGAGATTTTATAAACTCATTTCTTGCTTATAATCCACATGATTCAGTGGAACTAAAATTACGACATTATTTAGGTATTGAGCAGGATGATTATATATGGGAGAAACTAGTTTGGTTGGGACTGTTTGATGATAAAAAAATTGGCTTAAAAAATGCTACTCCAGCTCAAATTCTACAAAAAATCTTACAAGATAAGTGGTCTCTAACAGAAGAAGATAAAGACATGATAGTCATGTGGCATAAATTTAATTTTAGTCATGATGGTGTGGATAAAGAAATTAGGTCACACATGGTTTATATCGGTAAAGACAGTCAGTTCACCGCAATGAGTGATACCGTAGGATTGCCACTAGGCATTGCTGCAAAATTATTGCTTAATGGGGAGATTAAAGATAGGGGTGTTAAACTCCCCATTGAAAGAGAAATATACCAACCTGTTCTATCCGAGCTAGAACAACTAGGAATGACTTTTGAAGAGAAAGAAGTTCCGCCTGTATTTTATTGAACTTCTAAATTAGGAATTTCTTCTTTTACGTTTCCGTAAAGTGATTTGGTCTCCATTTCCTTCATTTTCATCACCATATTCAACGCTGCAGGTACTACATCGCTACTTACTACCACTAGCGAGTCGTCTTTTGCATTTTCAATGGCATATTTGATAGCTTCACTTTCCTTTGGTATGATTTTGACGGGCTTTTTAGGGTCAATATCTATGATACCATCATGTATCTCCTTGATTAATTCTTCTTCTTCTTTGCCTCTTAGGTTTCTGTCTTGTCTGATGATGATTTCATCGAACATTTCAGCGGCTATTTGACCTAATTCAAAGTTATCTTGTTTTCTTCTGTCTCCAATGCCTGCAATAATACCTACTTTAGGTTTTCCATCTAATTTCTCCACGTATTTATGCAATGCTCTTAGTCCAGCCGGATTATGTGCATAATCCAACAAAACATCAAATTTATTAAAGTTGAACATATTTAATCTTCCTGGAGTTTGAGAAGGAGATGGGATAAATGACTCAATGGCAACTTTGATATCTTCTATAGAGAAGCCTTGTAAGTAAGTAGCCAATACTGCTGCAAGAACGTTCTGTATCATAAATGAAGCTTTTCCACCTTTGGTTAATGGAACATTTACAGCTTTGGCCACTCTCATTTTCCATTC
>JAYPLD010000156.1:0-2069 GCA_038129265.1 Crocinitomicaceae bacterium | reverse complement strand
TTAAATACATTTTGCTATTCAGGAGGGTTTTCTATTTATGCATTAAATGGAGGAGCAAAAGCAGTTTATTCCTTAGACAGTTCCAAAAAAGCAATGGAACTAGTGGAAGATAATATAAAATTACTTCCCCAAGATCTACAACAAAAACATCACTCTATAACAGATGATGCTATGGATTATATTAAACAACTACCAGATACATTTGATGTAATCATCTTAGATCCACCTGCTTTTGCAAAACATATTAAGTCCAAAAACAAAGCAGTACAAGGGTACAAGAGATTAAATACTAGAGCTATTGAAAAAATAAAACCTGGGGGGTATATCTTTACATTTTCCTGTTCTCAAGTTATCAGTAATGAATTATTTAAGCACATCATATTATCATCTAGCATTGTGGCAAATAGAAAAGTTACTATCCTTCATCAATTGCACCAACCAATGGATCATCCAATAAATATTTTCCACCCAGAAAGCGAATATTTAAAAGGATTAGTAATTAAAGTAGACTAACATGAAAGTTGTTTTTTTTGGCACTCCCGATTTTGCTGTAGCATCTTTAAGTGCAATTCATGAAAGTAAAGAACATACTATTGTGGGTGTGGTTACATCTGTTGACAAACCAGCAGGGAGAGGAAAAAAATTAAGGTCATCAGCTGTAAAAAATTATGCGACTGAAAATGAACTTCATCTTTTACAGCCTGAAAACTTAAAATCAAACGAATTTATAAGTCAACTTCAAAATTTAAAGGCAGATATATTTGTGGTTGTTGCATTTAGAATGATGCCAAAATCAGTTTGGTCTTTACCAAAACACGGCACTTTCAACCTACATGCCTCGTTACTGCCTCAATATAGAGGTGCAGCACCAATCAATTGGGCCATCATTAACAATGAAAAAGAAACTGGAGTAACTACCTTTTTGATTGATGAGAAAATAGACACTGGAAATGTATTATTAAATGAAAAAATTAAGATTGAGAAAGAGGATAATGCAGGTAGTTTACACGATAAATTAATGATCCTAGGTAAAGAATTGGTTGTTAAAACGTTAAACAGCGTTGAAAAAGGTGCCGTCAAACCGATTGAACAAAATGTTAAAAGTTTGGATCTAAAAACTGCACCAAAACTGAATAAAGAAAATACTCGAATCAATTGGAATAAAGGGGCCAGAGAATTAAATAGCCTCATAAAAGGACTCTCACCCTACCCTTCAGCTTGGTGTCAACTAAAATTAAATGATCGTTTATTCAATTTTAAAATATTTAGTGCAGAAATTGGTGAAGATCTTAAGCTTAATCCGGGTGAAGTCTTGATGGGAAAAAATGAGCTTACTGTGGGAACAAGTTCAGGAACATTAAAATTAATAGATGTTCAATTAGAAGGAAAAAGAAGAACTGCCATAGCAGACTTTGTCAATGGGCATAAACAATTCAATCAAATTTTACTGGTATGAGACTTTACATTTTATTCACTTTGTTTTTAATGATGTTTATGAAAACCGTTTTCACTCAGGAATTTGTTTCTTCTATTCAACACATAAAACCTGATGATGGAGAATTTGAGAACATTAGTGTAAAACAACTCTCTACGAATAAAGAAGCGACCACATTTGCTATTTGGATTAAGAAAAAAGTCAAACTTCATAAGCACGTATATCATACAGAGAATGTTATCATTGAGGAAGGTGCCGGTGAATTTCAACTTGGTGATAGTGTACATCGAGTTAAAAAAGGTGATGTTATTGTTATTCCACAAAACACATGGCATGGTGTAATCGTCAATTCTAAAGAAACAATGAAAGTTATTTCGGTGCAGTCACCTCAGTTTTTGGGTAAAGACAGGATATTTAAAGATGAATAACTGAAATTATTATCATAATTAGTGTAAAATATACATTATATTAGAAATATGGTAAAAGATAATTTTAATTATTCGGTTTCTGTGGACTGTGTCATTTTTGGATACGATGATTTAAATTTAAAAGTACTCCTTATCAAGCGTGGAGTAAATCCGTACAAAGAATTTTGGGCCTTACCAGGAGATCTTGTACACCCTAAAGAAAGCAT
>JAYPLD010000155.1:0-2118 GCA_038129265.1 Crocinitomicaceae bacterium | reverse complement strand
TTCAGCTGAAACAAGATGGCATTTTAGGTTTTTTTCACCATCCTCATTTTCAAAATGTAGTGCAATTATACACGGAATCTCATCTAAAAATCAATGTAAAGGATAAGATCTATTTGAGCCCATTAGTTTTGGGAGGTGGGTATTTTATGTCTTATTTATTGATGGATAGTTTTACTTGGGATGGGAGTTCATACTCCACTTCAGCCGTATCATTAAAGCACAACTGGGTTATTTCGTTGGGATCAAACATTGAAATTCCTACAGGACTTCAAATTTGGAATAGAAAAGTACATATAACAGCTAAGTGTAGATTACATGTTCAAGGCGTTATTGTTAGAGAGAATATACCCATTATTGCTTATACACCCATTATGTTAGGTGTCTCCTTACCGCTTGAAAAATGAAAATGAAACCGATCTATATTATATTAACAGTTTTGGTTTATTCATGTACCAAGAATTTTATACCACCATCTTCCACATGTGTAGATAACATAGATTTTTTACAGAGTTCATCGATCCATCCTAAAGGAGATACTTTACAACAAATTTTAGATGAATATATTTCGTTGGGTGTTCCTGGTGCAACAATGCTTTTAGCTGATCAAAATGGGGTATGGATTGGTTCAGCAGGTTTTGCGGATATCAAAAAGAGGATTGCCATGCAACCATGTCATATTTTTAAACCTGGTAGTGTTACCAAAATGATTATTGGCAACTTAATCTGGCAATTACAAGAAGATGGGTTATTAAACATAAACGATCTTATTGGTGATTACATTCCAGAAATAGCTGCTGCTATTACCAATGGCGATCGAATAACAATCAAAATGCTATTAAATCATACTTCCGGCATATATCAAATTGGAAGAGATTTAGATTTCAATTTAGGGGTAGTGAATGATTTTACTAGACATTGGACCGCTGATGATATTATACAATATTTTACGGATAAACCAGCTACCAATGAACCTGGAGAGGAACAAAATTACAGTAACACAAATACCTTAATTTCTGAACTCATTATTGAAGCCGTTACTTCTCAGTCGGTAGAAACCGTACTCAATGATATGATATTTAGTCCTCTAGGTATGCAAAATTCTGTCTATTATGATTATTCTACTGAGTTTCCACTAGACCATTTAGCACAAGGGTATCTTGATTTTAGCAATGATGGAAAAGATATTCAAAACGTATCTGATTTAAATCCAGGAAGTGGAAATGGATATACGGGATTATATACTAATGCAGAAGATATGTATTTGTTTATGAAAGCAGTTTTTGTGGATCATTCTCTTATTACTTCTGCCAGTTTAGATACCATATTAAATAGCTTTGTTTTGTCTTCAGGTGGCGGTTACGCTTCCAGTTCAGGTGGAATACATCAACAAGATATTCATTTTTTTGGTGATAGTCTTCACGCATATGGACACAGCGGGGGTGACATAGGATATACGGCTAATGTGATTTATATTCAAGAATTACAAGCCATAGTGGTTCTGAATTATAACTATGGAACCCAATTTAGCACTCCACTTGGTTCAGAGCTTTATAACATGAAAAGAGCACTCTACAGCGCTGTTGTTAATCCTTAAGGATGAAAACAAAACCATGTAAAATATGTAATCATGAGGGCAGTTTGATGTACAGGGTTAAAGTAGATGAAACTAAAAATTGGTATTTTGCGTGTAAATCTTGTACAGAAAATGAAATTAAAAACAATAAATATTATCGATATGGTGGTACTTGGAAAGGGTAGTAGATTGTTTATGATGTCAAAAGTATTTCATCTAGTTTTTACATGTGTGGTTTTAAGCATTTTAGGGTGTAATAAGAACAAAGATTATACTCAAATTGACGATGAAATCATTCAACAATACATTAGCGATAATAACCTCAATGCTACATCTACAAGCTCAGGACTGTACTATGTTATTGAAACCACCGGAAATGGTGTTTTCCCCAATATTTATTCTACAGTGACTGTAGCCTACACTGGAATGTTAACAGACGGTACTGTGTTTGATCAATCTAGTTCAGCGGGAATAAGTTTTCCGTTAACTAATGTAATTCAAGGTTGGCAAGAAGGGATTCCACTTTTTAGTGAGGGAGGTACTGG
>JAYPLD010000154.1:0-2132 GCA_038129265.1 Crocinitomicaceae bacterium | reverse complement strand
CTGGTAAACTCCTTCATTAAAGGAGGTAAATAAAATTAACTTTTGATATAAAATAGACTTGATTACTTCTTGATTTACCCTTATTTCATACAACTTTTTTTTCTCCAACTCAAGTAATAACTTTTCTAATTTTCGATTAGCTCTTTTGTTATCCTGAAATAGCGTTTCAAATTCTAAAAATTCACTGTGTTTTTCCAGTTTAATTCTTTGGTGGTTAAAATGTAGAAATTCAATCCAATCATTAGAAATGGATTTCCAATTTTTAAAGATATCACCTTCGTATTCTCTGATTACATCAACAGCAAATTCAAAAACTAAACCTGACTTATCAATAGCTGATGTAATAGCTAATGGTGTCGCTGAATAATCTAATTCTATATCTGGAGTTATTCCATCACCACTACTTAAATTCCTGCCGTTTCTTGATTCATAAGAATCATTTTTGATAAACATAGTTTTTTTGGAATTATAATTTTTAGAATAATCTGTTCGTTGTATACATCGGCCTGAAGGTAAATGATACCTTGCTGCTGTAATATACAAACTAGAGCCATCATTAAAATACCTGGTACCTTGAACTATTCCTTTGCCTGCCGTCTTATTTCCTATCAAGACACCTCTATCTAAATCTTGGATAGTTCCACAAAAAATTTCTCCAGAAGAAATGGTTTTATGATCTACAATTAAAACCAATTGAATACCTGAATTTATAGGTGTTGAATTAGTTTTATCACTGTAATTTGATTTTTCATCTTTACTTTTGAGATTGTAAACCAGGGTACCTTCCTCTAAAACAGCACTTAGCGCCTTTACTGTTTCTGTAACTAATCCCCCTATATTACCTCTTAAATCTATGATCAATTTATCAGCTCCTTTTTCTACCACTTTCTTGACTTGCCTTCGAAATTCCTCACCAGAACCTCTCAAAAATTGATCTACTTTTATTAGCCCTATTCCTTTCGAGATCGTATCTGCAAAAGAAATAGATTTAGAAATAATATATTTTCTCTCTACAGTTCTAGTTATTTTTTGTTCTCCTCTTTGAACAACAACTTGTACCTTAGAATGGTTCTTACCTCTAAGTAAAGAAACAACTTGTTTGAAATTTAGTTCTTTACAAAAAGTGCTGTCAACTTGAATTATGATATCACCTGGTAATAATCCCTGCTCAGAAGCACCATACCCTTTTTTACAATATGCTATCATTACGCCATTTGTAGACGCTTTAACCGATGCACCTATGCCTGCATAACTAATACCCTTCCAAGCATTATTTCTAGAAATAGATTCTTCTTTAGTGTAAAAATGACTATGAGGATCTAATTGTTTTATGGTTGCTTTTTTGACTCGAACCATGAACTCTTCAGCATTAATTTCGTCAACAAAATTTTGATCCATTTTTTTGAAAAACACATTATAATCCATCAATACACTATCCACCTCTGATACTTGAGCCCTAAGAAAAAAAGGCTGATTCAAAAAAAATATGATGATTAACTTAACTGCTTTCAACTACATAAAAGTAAGAAAGTCTAAACATAAAAATAATGTGAAAAATCAGTAACTTTTATGATGTGTTTTAATGGCTCTTCCAGAAGGATCATTCATTCCCTGAAAAGATTTATCCCATTTTAATGCCGTAGGACTACTACAGGCTACAGATGGTACTGAGGGAACCGTTAGTGCTGCTGCATGGGACGGAAAATGAGTTTCAAAAATCGTTCTGTAATAATATTCTTCTTTATTCATTGGAGTATGAGCGGTAAACCTTGAGCTCGCTTTGCTCATCATTTCATCACTAACTTCTTTTTCAACTACTTCCTTTAACGTATCAATCCAACTGTAGCCTACTCCGTCTGAGAACTGCTCTTTTTGTCGCCAAGCAACTTCTGCTGGAAGGAGGTCTTCAAAGGCTTTTCTTAATACCCACTTTTCCATTCTCTCTTCAGTTATCATTTTATCTTTTGGATTAATACTCATGGCTACATCCATAAACTCTTTATCTAAAAAAGGAACTCTTCCTTCAATTCCCCAGGATGCTAATGCTTTGTTTGCTCTCAAGCAATCATATTGATGCAACTTTTCCAATTTCCGTACCGTTTCTTCGTGGAATTCTTTGTCATTGGGTGCCT
>JAYPLD010000153.1:0-2160 GCA_038129265.1 Crocinitomicaceae bacterium | reverse complement strand
TGAACCCTTTAAAATACCAAGGATTAAGTGCTCAATGGAAACAAAGTCGTCTTTCATTTTTTTTGACATGCTAATCGACTCTGCTATAGACTTTTGTGTATTATTACTTAAATGTATATTTCCGCCTTTTACCTTAGGTAATGATTGCAAAATACTATCGTTTGCTTTAACAATCATGTTTGGGTTAGCACCCAATTTTTTAGCTACGTGTGGGAATACATTTTGATCTACTTCCATAATTGCGCTTAGAAGATGCGTATTCTCAATAGCTTGATTCCCGTTGGTGAGGGTTAGTTGTTGTGCATTAGAGATAACCTCTTGTGACTTGGTTGTAAATTGATTTAAGTCCATTTGTAAATTATTTACACATGTTGATCAAATGCTAAGCCAATTCAAAATGAATGACAAATTTTCAGACGTAAAGAACATAACATACTGAAAATCAGCATTTTTGACATCTATTCCGTAATTCTTTTTATAGAATAAAGTCGATGTGTCAGTTCGTTGGATGAGGAATGAATAATACCTTCATTGTTTAGGTTATCAATTCTTACCTGACCTGAAGCATGTATGATTTGGTTGTTTTCTAAGGCTATTCCAACATGGTGAACACGATTTTTATCATTGATAAAGAAAACCAAATCAGATGGTTTTATGTCAACTAGATCTATGGGTTCTCCTATTTCTTCTTGTTGGTAGGCATCTCTTGGTAACTGAATTCCACATAAGCTGAAAACCAACTGCGTAAAACCACTGCAATCAATACCTAAAATACTTTTTCCGCCCCATAAATAAGGAGAGTTTAAAAAGTTTACTGCATATGATCCAATATCTTTTGGATTGTCACTTGCAATTCCTCCCTTAAACTTGTATTTTTTTTGTCTTATTCGAATGGTGCCTTGATGAAAATAGGGTAGAGTACTTCCTAGTGGTATGGGATGTTTTTCTCCAGAAATGGTTTCTTCTAAATAACTTAGTTTATCTCCAACTTTTGGAAAATCATTAAGGTTTAAGTTATCGTAGTCCTCATAGGTTATTTCGTAATACTGCTTTGCACATATCCATCCTTCATAATCATCCTCTGCTAATTGTATATGAACCCAACTAGGTTTTATTTCTAATATTTTAAAATGTTGTCCAAAAAGCACTTGAGATACCATTTCACTCTGATCTTTGGGTTCTTTTCTCAACGGAATAATACCCAGTATGTTGATGCCATACTCCATTACAAATGCTTCATTAAATAGGTATATAATGCAACCATAGCCTCTATATCCTTCTTGTGTACTTTTTCATCTGGTGAGTGCACATGATCTTCGGGTGCTCCAATAAAACACCAATCAAACGGATATGAAGATTTTTGCAATTGGTTACCATCACTACCTCCCGCTGATTCTACTTCAATTTGGTACGGAATACCACTTTCATCAGCTAGTTTTAAAATACGATCTACGTAACTTCTTCTTGGAAGACCAGAATCTCTTCTAGAAATAGCAACTCCTTTACCATGTTTAACTCCTTCTGTGACCCAGGTAATATCAGAAATTAGCGCTTGTCTTACATTCCACTTTTCATAGATGTACTTTCCTAAGTAACCCACACTTCCTCCACCAACTTCTTCCCAACAAGAAAAACAAATCACCCCATTTTCAAGGGTTTTAGCGACTTCTAAGGCATTCCAAACACCTAGTCGGTTGTCCATGTAGCAACATTGTATAAAATCATCGTCTTCCCGCCAATTAGGTTTAAAAGTAAGTTCTGTAGCTCGATCTATTTCTCGATCTAGGATATATTCAATATGAGTTTTACCATTTTTATCCTCATAATTATAGATTTCCGTTTCTATTTTACCCCTACTATCTTCTCCAACTAATTGAATACCATCATTAGTCCTTGGCCCACCAATTTTAATGAGCTCCTTTCCATATCTCACCGTAAACCCGATGGAATCCATGTGGGCAAAGATGGCGGTCTTAGGTGTTCCAAATTTGAGAATGATGCAATCTTGAATAAAATCACCCGTAATGATTTCGGGTTTTGCTTTCCAATTCCCTTGTTCTTTTTGAATGTAATCCAATAAGAAAGATTTCATAGGACCTTCATTTCCTGAAGGAGCATGAATAGCGCATAAGGTTTGAAGCAATTGCATTTTTAAAAGTA
>JAYPLD010000152.1:0-2206 GCA_038129265.1 Crocinitomicaceae bacterium | reverse complement strand
AATTAATTGGACTCTTATTTGGTATTAATTTTCAGAAAGACGGTCCACCTTTTGGCGGAGATATAATGGAGTACCAAAATCTATTTAAACAAAAATATGAGATAAATAAACTTCAGCTTTGCCAGACTTCTATACCCGAGAGAATGGGAAATGAAATATGGATGGAGTTAACTAAGAAAAGTTAATCCATTTGAGCCAATAATTCTTCTGTTAATTCTAAATTGTGGTAGACCGCATTTACATCCTCATCCTCTTCCATTTTATCTATCAGCTTCATTACTTTTTTAGCATTTTCTACATCAAGGGCCGTTGAATTATGAGGTAATCTCTGCAATTCTGTATTACTCACATCCCAACCTCTTTTTTCTAATGCAGATTGCATGGTGCCATACTCATCAAAGCTAGTTTGAATGATAATATCCTCATCCATTTCCGTTAACTCTTCTAAACCAAAATCAATTAAATCCATTTCTACTTCTTCTAAATCAGCTGCATCGATAGAATCTTTCTTGACGGTGAATATTCCTTTCCTTTCAAATAAAAAACTAAGAGAACCATTTGTGCCTAAGTTACCTCCATACTTATTAAAAATTGATCTAACTGAAGCAACTGTTCTATTGTTGTTGTCAGTAGTAGCTTCAACAAATACCGCTATTCCGTTAGAAGCATATCCTTCAAAAGTGATTTCTGCAAGGTTTGCGCCCTCTCCACCAACACCTTTTTTAATGGCTCTTTCCATAGTGTCTTTAGGCATGTTAGCCCCCTTGGCATTTTGGACCGCTAATCTTAAGGATGGATTGGTATCCACATCTCCCCCTCCATCTCTTGCTGCTATAGTCAACTCTTTTATTACTCGAGTAAAAACTTTTGCTCTCTTTTTGTCTTGAGCTGCTTTTCTATGCTTAATATTAGCCCATTTACTGTGACCTGCCATGTTTCTAATTTATGGCTTAAAAATAAAAATTATAGCGAATTATAACTTACAATCTGTTTATATGACGTTAATTTGAATAAATTTTAGTAGTGAAAGGGGAGACTGTTAATTACGATGAACTGTATGTGGAAACCAAAGGGCTACTTGACCACACTGTTCCTTTACATACTAACTTAGGAAATTTTGCTGCTCTTTTAAAACATAAATCCAATTGGTTTTGGGTAGGTTTTTATGAAGTGGTTGGTCAGCAACTTATTTTGAACGCTTTTCAAGGTCCACCAGCTTGTGTAAAAATTCCTTATGGGAAAGGAGTATGTGGAAAATCATGGGAATTAAGGACTTCTATTATAGTGGATAATGTTCATGAGTTTGAGGGTCACATCGCCTGTAATGAAGCATCTAAATCAGAAATTGTTATTCCCATTTTTGATTCAGAAAAAAACGTAAGGTTTATTTTGGATGTTGATCACCACACTTATAATGCATTTAGTAAGAGTGACAAAATGGGAATCAAAAAGTCAATTAGCTTGATAGAAACCTTGTTATGAGATACACTAGTTTTATTTTACTTTGTTTTCTGGTTAGTTGTGCTCAACAAACTCCACTAACTGGGGGACAAAAAGATGTTACTCCGCCACAATTAGATAGTTCGAAAACTTACCCCCCAAGTTTAGCTACATTTTTTAATGGAAATGAGGTAGAATTGGTTTTTAACGAAAACATTCAAGTTGGAAAAGGGAAAAGAAGTCTAATCACGAATCCTACCATTCACCAACTGGAAACTCATGTTATTAAAAATAAATTAATCTTAAAATGGGAAGATTCGCTGAGTGTGAACACCACATACCTCTTTTATTTTCCAAACTCCATTGCGGATTTAACAGAGAAAAATACGATTCCCAACTTTAAATTTGTTTTTTCAACCGGAGATAAAATTGAGAGTGGAAAATATAAAGGAGAAATCATAGAGATGCCTCACAATCAAAAAGGTGAGGGTTACCTTGTATTTCTAAAACATATTAGTGATACATTATTGCACTATAAAACTTACAGTAATAAAAGTGGAGTTTTTGAATTTGATTTCATTAAACCTGGTCATTACCTAATCGGTGGTTTTAACGATGAAAATAATAATTACAAGCTTGATAGTTTAACTGAAAATGTATTTTTCAATACCGATACCATAGCCATAATAGCTGATAGTTTGCTGGAGGGTAATCAAGTCAGCTTTGAGCCGATTCAAAAAGTAAATATTGAAAAATCATCTCTTGA
>JAYPLD010000151.1:0-2211 GCA_038129265.1 Crocinitomicaceae bacterium | reverse complement strand
ATTTTACTTGGAATGATCATTTCACATGAAGTGTTGATGTTAAAAATAGCATATTAAGTTATATTTGACGCCTGAATTTTTGATAATGCCCTCTACAAAAAGACATATGATAACCGCGGCTCTGCCTTATGCTAATGGACCATTGCACCTTGGCCACTTGGCAGGAGTATATATTTCAGCAGATATCTATGCACGTTTTTTAAGGTCGAATAACGAAGATGTTGCCTTTATCTGTGGCTCTGATGAGCATGGAGCAGCCATTACCCTTAGAGCTAAAAAAGAAGGAAAAACACCAAAAGAAATTGTAGATGTATACCACCAAAGTAATAAAGAAGTATTTGAACAATTGGGGATTAGCTTTGATTATTATGACCGTACATCAGCCGAACATCATCACAAAACAGCCCAAGAATTATTCCTAGAATTAGAAAAAAAAGGAGCGTTTATCAAAAAGGAATCAGAGCAGTACTTTGACAAAGAATTTAATCAATTTTTGGCCGATCGTTATATCACAGGTACATGTCCTAAATGTGGTGCGGAGGAAGCCTATGGAGATCAATGTGAAAAATGTGGAAGTGCACTGAGTCCAACCGAACTTATTAATCCTGTATCCACTTTAAGTGGAAAGACACCTGAGCTGAAAAGAACCACTCACTGGTATATGCCGCTTGATCGACATGAAAAATGGCTAAGTGAATGGATGCAAAAAGGCGTCTACAAAGGTGAAAAGGTGCATGAAGTAAAAGAATGGAAGAATCAAGTAGTAGGTCAGTGTATGAGTTGGATCAATGCTGGACTACAGCCACGTGCCATAACTCGTGACTTGGATTGGGGAGTAGAAGTACCCATGAAGGATGCAGAAGGCAAAGTGCTTTACGTTTGGTTTGATGCTCCAATAGGATACATTTCTGCTACAAAGAAATGGGCCAAAGAAAATGAAAAAAATTGGGAGGGCTACTGGAAAAATAATGATGCTAATTTAGTTCACTTTTTGGCTAAAGACAACATCGTTTTCCACACAATCATTTTCCCGGTCATATTAGCTGAATTAGGCGATTATATTCTACCAAAAAATGTACCCGCAAATGAGTTTTTAAATCTAGAAGGACAAAAATTAAGTACTTCAAGAAACTGGGCAGTTTGGGGAAAAGATTATTTAAATGATTTTCCTGGGCAAGAAGATGTACTGAGATACGTACTCTGCGGTATTTCTCCCGAAAATAAGGATAGCGACTTTTCTTGGAAAGACTTTCAAGCCAGAAATAATAATGAACTAGGTGCTATATTTGGAAATTTTGTGAACAGAACCTTAGTTCTTACCCAAAAGTATTATGAAGGACTAGTTCCGGCTAAAAATGAACTAACTGAATTAGATCAGGAAATCATTGACACTATTTCAAAAACTCCGGAACGAGTTGAACGAGCCATTCGATCATTTCGATTCAGGGACGCCTTGAGCGAAGCCATGAAGTTAGCAAGAGCAGGCAATAAATACTTAGCGGATAGTGAACCGTGGAAATTGGTTAAAACTGACCCAGAAAGGGTTAAAACCATTATGAATATAGCGATGCAAATCACCGCCAACCTATCCATTGTTTTTGAACCCTTTATGCCGCATAAGTCTGCCGATTTAGCTGCCATGCTCAACATTCCGTTACTGAAATGGAATGACGCAGGTAAAAGTGATTTAGTTATAAGTGGGCATCAAATAAACAAACCACAAATACTCTTTAAAAAGATTGAAGATGCTCAAATAGATGAGCAAATAACTAAACTCCAAAAAGCTTCTAAAAAACCATCTAAATTCCCCCCTATGAAAGATGAAATTACATTTGACGAGTTCATGAAAATGGACATTCGCGTAGGCACTATCACCGCTGCAGAAAAAGTAGAAAAGGCCGATAAATTATTAAAGCTAACTGTAGATACAGGAATTGATACTAGAACCGTAGTTTCAGGAATTGCGGAACACTATAATCCAGAAAATATTGTGGGACAAAAAGTTAGTGTGCTTTTAAATCTAGCTCCTCGAAAAATCAGAGGAGTTGAATCTCAAGGGATGATTTTAATGGCCGAAACTGCAGAAGGTGAATTGGCTTTTGTATCTCCTACTAAAGATTTAGAAGCGGGTAACACCATCAGATAATTTTTTTCTTTATTGCTCCCATAGTTCAACAGGATAGAATAACCGCCTCCTAAGCAGTAGATCTG
>JAYPLD010000150.1:0-2218 GCA_038129265.1 Crocinitomicaceae bacterium | reverse complement strand
GATATTAAACTAATGCTTGCCGCTAAAAAAAGTGCTTACCTAAGCTTAATAGCTCAAAACCTTCCAGATATTGCTACTGATTTCTCAACAGAGTTTGAAAAATGGAATGCTTTTTTTAACGCTATAAACGTAGACCAACCATTAAACGAGTTTCCGGATTTTAATACAACCAGAGAAAAAAACTTCATTATATCTAGAAATATTTTAGCAGAGTATCTCAGTATTAAAAGTGATGAATTTAGGCTATCAAAATATTTTCAATTTGCCCCTTTTTCAGGGTCTATAGTGGAGTCGTTTACGGATGAAGGCGCCATTGTAAATCCTGGTTCACCCGTAATCCAAATTATGAGAAATGATGAATTGGAAATAGAAATACCCGTTCCACTCAAATACATGGATAACATCAAATTGGGAAGCACTGTTGAACTGAAGGAAAATCAAAGATCATTTGATGGGGTAATCGTTAGGAAAGGCGATTTTATTAATGCCAAAACCCAAAACGTACCTGTTTACGTAAAACCCAACAACACCAAATCGCTTTATTATGGGATGTATGTGGAGGCAAATCTCGAGTTTAACAGTAATCAAAACGTAGTGAAAATTCCAAGAAAAGCCTTATTTGATAATGAAAGGCTATTCACTATTAATAGGCCAGATAGCACCCTGAATTCCATCACCTTGGATATAAGGTCTTCAGATGACAAATTTGTTTATGTTGAAAATCTAAGTGATTCCATCTTATATGTAACTCAACCCTTGATCAACAAAAAAGAAAAGAACAAAGTAACTCCAGTTATACAGTAGAATAATGAATAAACTGATTGCTTATTTTATAAAGTTTCCCATTTGGGCTAATGCAGTTATTGTAGTTACTGCCATAGCGGGTATTTTGAGTTTATTTATTATGCCTAAGTCATTTTTCCCTGAGATGACACCCAATAGAGTTTACATAAATGTAGCCTACCCAGGAGCTTCACCCAAAGAAATTGAAGAAGGAATTACGACTAAAGTAGAAGAATCTTTAAATGGAATACAAGGTGTAAAAGAAATTACATCCACTTCATCTGAAAATATTTCAAGTATTACCGTTACAGGGATTGAAGGTATTGATCTAGATAAGATGCTACAAGACGTAAAAAACGCGGTGGACGGAATAAGTCAATTTCCTGCAGGGGCAGAAAAACCACTTGTTTTTGCACAAACATCAAGAGGTATGGGTGGGCTTAGTAATGTCGTTGGCTTTTACTCTCTTTATGGCCCGGATGATCTTTGGAAATTAAAAGAAACCGCAGAAAAAGTAGAACAAGAACTTTTAGCTTCAAAGGAAATAAGCCAAATAGACATTGTAGGATATCCACCCGTTATTATTGCTGTTGATATCAGGGAAAACGATCTGTTAAAATACGGTCTTGATTTCACCACCATTTCCAACATTGTTAAGATGAGTAACATAGATCTTTCTGGTGGAGGAATAAAAACAGATAATGAAGAAATCATCATTAGATCTATGAACCGTTCAACGGATCCAGACAAGGTGAAAGAGATTGTGATTTTAGCATTACCAACAGGAGATATCGTTAAACTCAAAGACATTGCAGATGTTAGCATGGAATTTTCTGAGATTCCAATGAAAAACTATGTGAATGGAAAAAGAGGAGTTAGTTTTATTGTAAAAAAAACAACTGATGAAGACTTAGATAAAATTGCAGATGAAATGTCTGCCTACATTGAAAAATTCAATAATGAACAGCGTGATTTTGAAATGTTGTCGCTTTTTCAATTTGCAGATTTACTTGATCAACGAATTGATACCCTAACGTATAATCTTGTTATTGGACTCTTTCTAGTCTGTTTGGTGCTTGGGTTGTTCTTGAGTTTAAAACTGTCTTTATGGGTAGCCTTTGGTATTCCTTTTTCTTTTATTGGCATGATTTCATTCGGTATTATGTACGGAATGACCATCAATATGATTTCGTTATTTGGAATGATTCTCGTGGTGGGAATACTTGTAGATGATGGAATTGTTATTGCTGAGAATATATATGCTCATTTTGAAAGAGGGAAATCTCCACTAAGAGCTGCTTTAGATGGTACAACAGAAGTAATGAATGCTGTTTTCACTTCTGTATTAACCACTGTTTTCGCCTTTTCCACATTATTATTTGTCGGTGGTGAAATGGAGATGATGCAAGAGATGGCATTTAGTGTAATTGCTTGC
>JAYPLD010000149.1:0-2251 GCA_038129265.1 Crocinitomicaceae bacterium | reverse complement strand
GGTTTCAGCCAATGATACTGACCTACATTACAGCATACAGCTGCGATATACATTCTCATATGATTGTGAATATATCCGGATTCATAAAATTCTTGTATACAGTCATCCATAGCATTTATCCCTGTTTTTCCTTCCACAATAGCTTTTGGAATTGTTCTGAATTTAACAGGTTGCTGAGGATGTTTAAGGTCAATGAGTAAGTTTTGATTTTGTTGCCAAACTTTTTGCCAATAATCTCTCCAAACTAGTTCTTGAAAAAACTTTTCCATTTTCTTTTTGTCATGACCTTTTTGCAGAAGTAATTCCAGTACAAATTTGGTGGAAATGACCCCTCTAGATATGTAAGGTGATAAACGGCTAACTGCCCCATTTTTGAAATTTCGTGTTCTTGCGTAGGCAGCAACATCAAAATTGGAAATAAGCTT
Organism: Crocinitomicaceae bacterium; assembly: GCA_038129265.1. Taxonomy (GTDB): domain Bacteria; phylum Bacteroidota; class Bacteroidia; order Flavobacteriales_D; family Parvicellaceae. Next base: position 1,826 of record JAYPLD010000149.1, on the reverse strand, counting down.
AGTTAATTTATCAATGGTCATGTTCATTTTTCAAAAATCTTACTTATAAATGAAATTCCATCTACATGTTTAAGGTCAGCTTACATTTATGGCATAACTATTGATCATATTTTGTAAGTTTATGAACAGTAAGTTTTTACATTATTTTTTTTGTTAGAATGAGATGTCTAATTTATATATGTGTTCTATTATTTGTATTCGTTACTTCAAGTTGTAAAAAGGGGTGTACAGACCCTTTAGCATATAATTATAACGCTCACCGCTCTGTTGACAATGGTCGTTGTAAATACCATAATCACGTTAGAATAGACTCCATACGAATTTTTAATATTTCTGATACGGATCAAAATGGGGTAGAGTGGGATGAGCCTTTTAATTGGTGGGATTTAACCTTTGATGTATATGTAGGCAATGATTTAATATACATGTCTGATATTTTTGATGTAAACTTTTCAATGATGGGTAACGATGTTTTTTTAGATCTTTCAGATGACAATCGGCTTAAAAATGATGTTTGGGAAAATGATGGATATAAGATTGTGTTTTATGATTATGACGACCCCTATGTTGTCCCAGTAGATTCGGCCCTAATCAATCCGTTTTATTATGTTGGTATGAAGAAAAACGATCGATTTCTCAAAAAGATAAAATACAAGTATCGAAATGTTGATCTAGAATTTGAAACGTATTTCAGTTGGGACTAGTCTGTCAATTGTAACATGCATTTATAGGTGTTACAATGTGCTTCTACAATATCATATATTTTTTCAGAATAACCCCCGCCCATAGAGGTGACAATGGGAATATTGTTTTTTTGAGCAAACTCATACACGATTTCGTCTCTTTTTTTACATCCTTCTCTAGACACGTTTAATCTTCCTAATTTATCTGTTGAAAGTATGTCTACACCAGATATATAAAAAATAAGATTGGGATTTAATGTAGCATCTAATTTTTTAATGGTGTGTTCTAGTGTTTTAAGGTATTCATCATCTTTAATCCCATCATCTAACTCCACATCTAAGTCCGATATTTCTTTTTTAAAAGGATAGTTCTTTTTACCGTGCATACTAAAAGTATACACTCGATTTTCTTTTCCAAAAATAGAAGCTGTCCCATTACCCTGATGTACGTCAAGGTCTACAACTAAAATTTGATCCATGTTAAATTTTTCAAGGGCATAATAGGAAGCTACAGCTACATCATTGAAAAGACAAAATCCTTCCCCTTTATTCCGGAATGCATGGTGTGTTCCTCCAGCGATGTTAGCAGCAGCACCAAATTCCAATGCGTAATCAACACACAGTCTACTGCCTTCTGTAATCATATATTCCCGTTCAACGAGCTCTTTTGTAAGTGGAAATCCAGTCTTTCTGATTTCACTCTTAGTTAACGAAAGTGATTTTAAATTATGAATGTAGTTCCGGTCATGTGCTTTCTCTACCCATTTCTCTTTTATTTTTTTGGGAGAAAAAAATTGGTCTCTACTTACTAGTCCTTCGTATAACAGTTGATCAGGAATGAGTTCATATTTTAACATGGGAAAACGATGCCCCTCAGGTAATGGAAGCACGTATTTTTTATCAAAAGCGATTTTTAGCACCTGAACAAATTACACTGGGATGTTAAATCTTTTCAATTAATTCACAATAGAATTTTACATCTACTTGATCTCCTATAGACTTAATAGTAGGCATGCCCAGTTTTACACGATTTAACGTAAACTCACCTTCAAAAATAGCTACTTTTTGTTGACGATTGTTTTCTCCTAGACCTTTGAAAATAAAGTCAAATGACAATTCATTTTGAAGCCCCATCATGTCAAT
>JAYPLD010000148.1:0-2255 GCA_038129265.1 Crocinitomicaceae bacterium | reverse complement strand
AAGCCATTAAGCATTTAGGATTAAGACCCAAAAGAAGAATCAAACTTTACAACGGCCCCATTGAAACAAAACTAGTTCATTTACCCCTGTACAGAGGAAGTAAAAAACAAAAGTCTTAAGCTTCTACTACCTTTCTTTTTAGCGTAAGTGCCATTATTCCTATAGCCAGAGCTGAGCTGACTATAAGGAGGATAAAACAGGCATCCCAACCAAGATGATCGGCCACTGCACCAATGATTAGTTCAGCACTGAGTGCGCCTCCTAAATAACCGAAAAGACCTGTAAATCCTGCTGCTGTTCCGGCTGCTTTTTTGGGTACCAAGTCTAACGCAAAAGCGCCTATAATCATTACTGGGCCATAGATGAGAAATCCTATGGCAAATAGCGCTACTAAATCTACAGTTGGATTTCCGGCTGGATTCTTCCAATAAATAAAGGTAAATACCATAACCAATACCATGTAAATGATGGTAATGGGAGCGCGATGACCTCTGCTCCATTTATCGCTTAAATATCCACACAATATGGTACCTGGAATACCGGCTAATTCATAATTGGCAAATGCCCAGCTGTAGGCTGTTTTATCAAACCCTTTTACCTCTGAAAGATAAGTTGGAGCCCAATCCAGTACCCCGTAACGAATTAAATAAATGAATGCGTTGGCAAAAGCAATAAGCCAAATCCATTTGTTATTTAATACATATTGCAAGAATATTTCTTTTGAGGACAGCTCCTTTTCTAACTGTCCTACAGCGCCCGCTTTATCGTTTTTATATACTTCAACTGGGGGTAGCCCCTTGGACTGAGGCGTATCCTCCATCAATTTGTAGACCACAAAAACCATAACTACGGAAACGATGGCAGGAAAATAAAAGGCCGCTTTAAAATCATTACTAAATACACTTAATCCCCAAACAAATAGAATGGGCATTAAAGCACCACCCACATTATGGGCCACATTCCAAAACGAGACTACAGTACCTCGTTCTTTTAAGCTAAACCAATGCGACAATGTTCTTCCGCAAGCAGGCCACCCCATGCCCTGCAACCAACCGTTTAAAAAATTTATGACCACCATGGCCGTTAAAGAAGCAAAAACCCAATCGGAAAACCCCCAGTATAACATAATTAAAGAAGAACCCATCAGCCCTAAGGCTAAAAAAACTTTTGGATTACTTCTATCAGACACATTTCCCATTACAAACTTAGATATGCCGTAGGCGATGGATAAGGCGGCACCCACAAGTCCCAGGTCGGCTTTATCCCAACCCATTTCAATTAAATCTGGTTTGATCAGTGAAAAATTCTTTCGGACTAAATAATAGGATGCATAACCCAAAAATATACCGGCAAATACTTTGAGTCGAAGCCTTTTATAGGTTGCGTCAACTTGCTCATTTGGGAGCGGTTCAGCATGCGGTATGGGTTTTAAGAATTCAAACAAACAGAAACATTTAGGAATTTAAAATATTAAATTAGATGGACTTATGGATAAAAAGAAGTTAAAAAAGACCATTCTTGCTAAAATAGCACAGCTGGAAACCGAAATGGAAGAAATTAAAAAACTAGCTGCTCCCATTGAACCAGAAAATGCCATTGGTAGAATCAGCAGAATGGATGCCATTAACAACAAAACCATAAATGATAGATTACTTAGAAATGCGGGAGAAAAAAAAAAGAAATTAAAATTAGCCCTCAGCAGAATAGATGAGCCCAAATTTGGATTTTGCACATTATGTGAACAAGCTATTAAAGAAGCTCGATTATTACTCATGCCCGAATCTTCTCTTTGTGTGGGGTGTGCCCACAGAACATAAAAAAAGCCTTCCTAAGAAGGCTTATATTTTTTTAATAATGCGCTTTTTATTGCTTCACAATTCGGGACTCTTTGATGTAATCCTTCGTGCCTGAAAAGTTGATCATGTATACCCCACTTGGGATTTCTGATAAGTCCACCTCCAAGTGATTGTATCCTCTTGTTAATTGGACTTGTTGCAGCTGTATGACTTTACCACTGATATCTCTAACTTCTATCGATACATCTTCTCCTTGGTTGTGTTCTAGCTCCAGGTCTATATTCAGTAATCCATCCGCAGGGTTTGGATACACACTATATCCATCTATTGGGGCCATTTCACATGTTACGACAATCGGTGCAAATGACTCTGATGTACCATCGTAATCAGTCTGGGATAGTCTGTAGTAGTTTGTTCCACTTATTGGGTTATTATCTATCCACTTGTACGTCATTTGTG
>JAYPLD010000147.1:0-2266 GCA_038129265.1 Crocinitomicaceae bacterium | reverse complement strand
AAAAAAAGGAAGCCATTTTTCAATAACTTCCTTTTCTGTACCCGGGGCGGGACTTGAACCCGCACGACCAAATGGTCACAAGATTTTAAGTCTTGCGTGTCTACCAATTCCACCACCCGGGCAAATACCTTAAATGTGGTGCTGAGCGAAAGACGGGATTCGAACCCGCGACCCCGACCTTGGCAAGGTCGTGCTCTACCAGCTGAGCTACTTTCGCTTGTATTGTAAAGAACAATTGGACGGCAAAAATAATTAAATTTTGATAAAAGAAAATTAAAATTTACCCTCCTACCATTTTTTTAATTTCATTCAGCTTTAAAAGCGCCTCAACTGGAGTTAATGAATTAATATCCAAATTTTCTATTTGACTCCTAATTTCACTTAAAACCGGATCATCAAGTTGGAAAAAGCTTAGTTGCGGTTCCCCGTCTGATTTTTCTTTTTTGACAACAGCTGTTTTCACGCTTGAATCAGAAGATTTGTTTTCTAACTGCACCAACATTTCTTCAGCATCAGAAACAATCTTATTGGGCATCCCCGCCACTTTTGCTACGTGAATACCAAAACTATGTTCACTGCCCCCAGCTGTTAATTTTCTTAAAAAGAGAATCTGTTTATTCATTTCCTTAACGGAAACATTAAAATTCTTTATCCGCTTAAATTGATCTGTCATCTGGTTTAATTCATGATAATGAGTAGCAAACATGGTTTTAGGATGGTACTTAGGATGTTCGTGTAGATAAGTAGCAATAGCCCAAGCTATAGAAATTCCGTCATAAGTGCTCGTACCTCTCCCAATTTCATCCAATAAAATCAAACTATTTTCGGATAAATTATTCATGATACTGGAAGTCTCGTTCATCTCTACCATGAAAGTAGATTCGCCAGAAGATATATTGTCACTTGCACCTACTCTCGTGAAAATTTTATCCACTACACCAATTGTACAAGCTTCTGCAGGAACAAATGAACCCATTTGAGCCATAATTACGGTCAAGGCTGTTTGGCGTAATAGAGCTGATTTTCCGCTCATATTGGGTCCCGTAATCATCATGATTTGTTGCGAATTACAATCTAAGTAAATGTCATTTGGGATGTACTCTTCCCCCAGTGGCAGATAACGTTCAATCACCGGATGTCTTCCGTTTTTAATTTCTAATACTTGGCTGGTTCCAATCTCAGGTAAGCAATAGTCATTTAACTTAGCTGCTTTTGCCAATCCTTGTATGATATCTAGCTGTGCAATGAGTTTAGCATTATGAATTATCCATGGTATCTCTGGTAATAATTCGTTTAATAGCGTTTGATAAAGTTCTTGTTCAAGCTGTAAAATTTTATCTTCTGCCCCTAAAATTTTCTGCTCATATTCTTTCAACTCTTCCGTAATGTATCGTTCCGCAGAAGTCAATGTTTGCTTTCTTATCCAACTCTCTGGCACTTTGTCTTTGTGCGTATTTCTAACTTCTAGGTAATAGCCAAATACATTATTGTAGGCGATTTTTAGACTGGGGATACCGGTAGCTTCAATTTCTCTTTGTTGGATCGTTAACAGTACCTCTTTAGCATCTGAAGATAACGACCTAAGCTCATCTATTTCTTTGTGGAATCCATCTTTAATGACCTTTTCTTTCCCAATAACAACAGGTGCTTCTGGATCTAATGCCGTTTCTATTTTTTCAATGACCTTGGTGTTTTCTGATATACTCTCGCCCCATTTTTGAATGGATTTATTTTTGCATCCTAATGCCCACTCTTTGACGGGTTTAATGGTCTCTAAGGAAGACTTAAGTTGATTTAACTCTCTAGGTGAAATTTTCAACACCGCCAATCGTGAAGACATACGCTCAAGGTCTCCAATGGATTCTAATTTTTCTTTTACCAAATCAGCATCATCTCTATGATCAAAAAAGTATTTTACTTGATCCAAACGGTAATCTATTTCTTTCTTAGATTTCAACGGAAACAACATCCACCTTTTCAATAAGCGACCTCCCATAGAGGTAATGGTGTGATCTAAAATCTCAAAAAGAGTATGCCCGTTAAAATGGGGTGATTGTATGAGCTCTAAATTTGAAATGGTAAAATCATCCATCCACACGTGATGATCTTTTTCAATTCGCTGAATGCTGGTAATGTGGCTAATCTTATGGTGCTCTGCGGTATTAATGTAATGTAAAACAACCCCAGCAGCAATGATGGCTAACTCCAGTTTTTCAATTCCAAATCCTTTAAGCGACTTAGTTCCAAATTGGGAAAGCAGTTTTTC
>JAYPLD010000146.1:0-2328 GCA_038129265.1 Crocinitomicaceae bacterium | reverse complement strand
GTTAACGTTCCAGATTTACTGACAATGCCCACATTTCCCTTTTTAAATATGAAGCCAGGCATGATACCTACTTTAGCTTCATCAGCAGTAATCACACCAGGACAATTGGGGCCAACCATTCTGCAATCTTTGTCTTTTAAATATTCTTTTACCTTGATCATATCCGCAACAGGAATTCCTTCAGTAATGCAAATAATTACTTTAATTCCGGCTTCAGCCGCTTCCATAACAGCATCAGCAGCAAATGCAGGAGGAACAAATACAATAGAAACATCAGCGCCTGTTTTATCTACCGCTTCCGCTACCGTATTAAATACAGGTTTACCAAGATGCTCTTGACCTCCTTTACCAGGTGTTACACCACCAACCAACTGGGTGCCATATTTAATCATCTGTTCCGAATGGAAAGTTCCTTCTCCACCCGTAAAACCTTGTACGATAACTTTTGAATTTTTGTCTACTAAAACGCTCATGAGTTTAATTTGAGGCTAAAATTAGCAATTGATTTTAAATTGAAGCAAAAAAAAACCGCTCAATATGAGCGGTTTTTAACAATCTAATAACTAAATGTTATTTAGCATTATCCATTTTATCTTTCAATGCAGCTAAAGCATCTAAATCACCAAGTGTGGTTTTCTCACTAGCGTCATTTATGTTTTGTACTGCCTTTCTAGTTTTGGTTGCTTTTGATTTCACTTTTCTTGCTTCTACTTCGCCCCAAACTTTAGTATGCGAAATCAAAATTTTCTTACCATCCTTATTAAACTCAAGAATCTTAAATTCAGCTTTTTCATCGTTTCCAATGTAATTACCGTCTTCTTTCTTCATGTGTTTTGCAGGACAATAAGCTTCCACTCCATACGCCATAGAAACAATACCGGCTTTGTCTTTTAATTTAACAACAGTACCTTCATGAACCGTGTCTAAAGCAAATAAGGTTTCATATACATCCCATGGGTTTTCTTGTAATTGTTTGTGCCCTAAGGTTAGTCTTCTATTTTCCGCATCCAACTCAAGTACAATTACTTCTAATTCATCACCAACTGCACAGAATTCAGATGGATGTTTGAACTTTTTATCCCATGAAAGATCTGAAATATGGATTAATCCATCTACTCCTTCTTCCATTTCTACAAATACACCAAAGTTGGTGAAATTTCTAACCTTGGCTTTGTGAGTAGAATCAACTGGGTATTTTTTATCGATATCAGCCCATGGATCTGGAATCAATTGCTTGATACCTAAAGACATTTTTCTTTCTTCTTTATCCAATGTTAAAACGACTGACTCCACCTCGTCTCCAACTTTTAAGAAATCACCCGCTGTTCTAAGGTGTTGACTCCAGCTCATTTCAGAAACATGGACTAATCCTTCTACACCTGGAGCAATTTCGATAAATGCACCATAATCTGCCAATACAACCACTTTACCTTTTACTTTATCACCCACATTCAATTCAGCTTCCATAGCATCCCATGGATGATCAGAAAGTTGCTTAAGACCTAGTGCAATTCTTTTCTTATCATCATCAAAGTCAAGAATTACCACTTTAATTTTTTCATCAAGTGTAACCAACTCTTCTGGGTGATTTACTCTACCCCAAGAAAGATCAGTGATATGAATTAAACCATCAACACCACCTAAATCAATAAATACACCATAAGAAGTGATGTTTTTAACTATACCTTCTAATACCTGTCCTTTTTCAAGTCCAGACATGATTTGTTTCTTCTGTTCTTCAATTTCAGCTTCAATAAGCGCTTTGTGAGATACTACCACGTTTTTGAATTCTTTATTGATCTTCACCACTTTGAATTCCATGTTTTTACCTACGTATTGATCGTAATCTCTAATAGGTTTAACATCGATTTGAGAACCTGGCAAAAACGCTTCAATTCCGAAAACATCTACGATTAATCCACCTTTTGTTCTACATTTAACGAAACCGGTTATGATTTCACCTGACTCTAGCACCTCATTAACTCTAATCCAAGCCAAATGAGTTCTTGCTGTTTTGTGAGAAACAACCAATTGACCTGTTTTATCTTCCATGTTTTCGATGTACACATCAACCACATCTCCAATTTTTAAGTCTTGGTTGTATCTAAATTCATTTTTAGGAACTACACCTTCACTCTTGTAATTAATGTTGATCACCACTTCCTTTTTGGTAATTGCAATTACAGATCCTTGAATAAGTGATTTCTCTTCTACTTGAGTTAACGTTCCATCATACATATCATCCAGCTGCTTTCTTTCATCCGCTGTATATGCATCTTTATCTTCTGCTTCAAAAGCGTCCCAATCAAATTCAACCGGAGCAGTTTC
>JAYPLD010000145.1:0-2361 GCA_038129265.1 Crocinitomicaceae bacterium | reverse complement strand
TTTTTAAAAAGTATTATAGAACCGGTTTCTGGACTGGGATTCTTTTCTGTCATCATATTTGTTTTAATAGGTACCATCTTAACGGTAGTTGTTCAGTCAAGCAGTGCGGCAATGGCCATTACCCTAGCCCTATGCGGTGGGGTAAATGGGATACCCTTTGAATTGGCTGCAGCCATCATTCTTGGTGAAAATATAGGTACCACCATTACAGCCAATATCGCAGCAACCATAGGAAACGTGCATGCCAAGAGAGCAGCTAGAGCTCACCTACTTTTTAATATCATAGGGGTAATTTGGATGCTGCTTATATTTTATAGTTTCCTTAATCTAATAGATTATGTAATTTCTGAAACATTTTTTAATCAACTGGTAATCCAGGGAGATGATGAATCTATCACAAGATGGTCATTAGCCGTATTTCATCTGTTTTTTAATATCATAAATACTTTCCTACTTATCTGGTTTATCAAGAACATTGAAAGGACAGTGGTAAAAGTCATTTCATCTAAAGGAGAAGATGATGAAATTCATCAACTTAAATATTTTTCTAATAATACGTTGTCCAATGAATTTTCTTTGATTGAAGTAAAAAAAGAACTAGAAAAATTCGTTAAGGTTACCTCTAAAATGAACTATTTTACCAAACAACTTATTCTGGAAACAGATCGAAAAAAAATCACAAAACTGCTGCATAAATTAGAACAATATGAAGAAATAACAGATCGAATAGAAAATGAAGTTTCTGAGTTTCTAACTAAAGTAAATGAGAACGATATTACATCTAAATCTTCTGAAGATATAAGATCTATACTTAGTATAATCAGTGAGTTAGAAAGTATTGGAGATGTGTATTATTCCATTTCTAAAAATATACAAAGGAAAACAGAAAAGAAATTATATTTCGTTCCTTCACAAAGGAATAACTTACTTGAAATGATCTCTGTAATTGAAACGCTTTTCAAAAATTTAGAAGTGAGCATGAATAACATCAATGAAATAGATCAAAAGCTTGTTGAGAATTCATACATCATAGAAAACAAACTGAACAAACTTCACTATGAACTCAAAAAAGAGCATCTCAAAAGCATCGAAAACAAAGAATACAAAATTAAAAGTGGAATTATATATGCTGATTTACTAACTTCCTTAGAAACGGTAGGAAATCACATCACTGAAATCAACACCAATTTATTAGATACGTTTAGTAAGAAATAGTTTGGGCTAGTTGACCGTTTTCATCCCAAATTTTCCAAGATCCAACTCTTTTTCCATTTTCGTAAATCATTAAGGCTTTTAGATTACCATCATTATCCCAGATTTTCCAGTTCCCATCTTTATGTCCGTTTACACCATAAAATGTTTCAGATAGTAGAACTCCGTCTTTTGACCATTTCTTCCATTTACCAAACTTTAGTCCTTGATGATAAAAACCCTCTTCTTCTTTCATTTGATTGGCATAATAAGAAACAAAATCACCTTGTTGTATACCATTAATCAATTGGAATGATTCATGCAATTGACCAGTTTCATAGAAAGTCTCAAAACTTCCTTCAAGTAATTCTCCATTTTGACTTAAAAAGCGACCATCTAAGGTTGATATTTGTTGCGAGAAAAATGGGTTAATAAATGCGAATAAACAAAAGGATGTGATATAAAAAGATGTTTTCATGACACTAATGTAGGAAAAAATTCTAATGTTAACAAATTGTTAACTAAACATAAACCAAAAGTTAAGCTAAAATAAAATTAACGTTACATGATTTTAAGTACATTAATTTTGTTGATTAATAAAAATAACCCATATTTGCAGCCGAATTAGTAAACCGAGTTTAGGACTCTTATAAAAATATTAATATGGCAACTAAAATTAGACTAGCAAGACACGGTAAAAAAGGAAAACCATTTTACCACATCGTAACCGCAGATTCAAGAGCGAAAAGAGACGGAAGATACATCGAAAGAATAGGTTCTTACAATCCAAATACAAATCCCGCAACTATTGACATTGATTTTGACAGAGCAATGTATTGGGTTGGAGTTGGAGCGCAACCAACCGACACCGTTAGGGCTATGCTATCTTACAAAGGAGTATTATACAAAAACCATTTATTAAACGGAGTTAAAAAAGGAGCTTTAACTAACGAACAAGCTGAAGAAAAGTTTGCCAAGTGGTTAAGTGAAAAAGAAGCTAAGATTGAAAATAAAATATCATCTCTTGCTAAAGAAGAAGATTCAGCGGTTAAAGCTAAACTTGCTTCAGAAAAAGAGAAAAGCGAAGCTAGAGCAGCAGCACTAGCCGAAGTAGCTGCTGAGGAAACAGCTGCAGAAGAAGCAGTTGCAGAAGCTACAGAAGAACCAGCT
>JAYPLD010000144.1:0-2367 GCA_038129265.1 Crocinitomicaceae bacterium | reverse complement strand
AATGGACTGGTTTTGTTGGAGCACCCTGGTCACACACGGTATCGATCAACATGCCTCTACTAAATGAGTCAATGGGCTTTGGTGCTAGTTTTTCTAATGATGTAATTGGACCATCCACGTTGAATAACCTGACTGTAGATTTTGCTTATCATTTAAAATTTAATAATAGTGACCATCGCTTAGCTATGGGTGTAAAAGCAGGGGGTAACTACACGACCTTAGATTTGGCTAATTTAACGTTGGATAACAGTAATGATCCGGCCTTTGATCCGAATGTGATAGGTCAGTTTATGCCGAATTTTGGATTTGGATTTTACTACTACACACCGAAGTGGTATGCAGGGTTTTCATCTCCACATTTAGTAAATTATGATTTTAATAGCACGCAGAGGCACTATTTTATCATTGGAGGTGCTATATTTGAGCTGAATGAAGATTTAAAGTTGCGACCGAGTACGTACATGAAGTTGACGGAGAATGCACCGATCACGATGGATTTGACGGCTTTGTTTATTATGAAGGACAGGATATGGTTAGGGGGAGCATTCAGGGCACCGATAGGATTTGTCATCCCTACGAATAGTAAGGGTGGAGGCTTTGGGTTGCTAGCTGGTTTGAACATAAATGATCAGTTGTCAGCGGGATATTCGTTTGGGTATTCAATGGGTAACCAGACGTTTAGGTACAATGGGGGGTCGCATGAGATTATGTTGAGATATGATTATTTGTACAAGGAAAAGAGAATTATTAAATCACCAAGATATTTTTAATTGATGAGGTTAGTTTTTAAAATAACAGTCGGATTAATTTGTAGTCTCAGTTTTACCAGCACAGGGATATCTCAGGTTTCAGATACGGTAATAGTAGATACTATGATAAATGATGAAATAAAAATTTATGAAGATTCCATGGAAGTCTTTAATGATTTTTCGCTTGACTCTGTTGATTTTGGTTTTGACACTTCTGAATTTGCGTTTTCCCAACTAGATACTACATCAAATGAAGATAGAAAGATGGTTGCAGGTCCTTTATTTGAGTTTGGTATCGGTAATTCAGACGAAGTGAATGTGAACTGGGGGAATTATCACTACGAAAAAGAGTCGTATACCAAAAGTGTACAGCGATTTCAAAGAGTGAGAAATAAAAACGTTGATATATACAGAAAACTTGGAAAATCATTTTTAAGTCTAAAAAATTTAGATAGTTCAGAGTATTATTACAAGCTGGTAGCGGATAGTAGTACTAATCCCATAGATCAATATAATTATTCTCATATTTTATACATGAACGAGAAATTTGAAGAGGCTGAAAATGTGAGAAAAAGATATGCTGATTACTCGGATGAAACAAGGGCTAAAATTTTTAATTCTGTTGATGCTCACGAAAGAATATTTCAAAATATATCTGAAATTGACTTAGTTAATCTAAAGGATATTAATACAAAAAACTCAGACTTTGGTGCTTTTGCAGTTAAAAGTGACTCCTCCGATACGTACAATGTATTGTATACAAGTGCTGACGAATACTCTTTGAAAAATATCAAGAGAAGAAAATATGTAAAACCCGATTTTTTGACTTACGATATTTGGAAGTCTACTTTTGATTTTTCATCCATGAAAATGACTTCACCATCTCCATTTAGTGGTGAATTGAAAAACCAGTACCAAGAGGGTCCAGCGATTTTTTCTAATGATGCCAAAAACATCTACTTCACCCGAAGTTCTACTATTGAAGTAGAGGAGGGAAATGCACTCTACTTAAATATATTCAAAGTCAAAGAAGAGCACGTTGATATACCTGATAGTGTGTTGGGGTTATCTATTAATAATTCAGACTATTCTGTTATGCATCCTACCATTACAAAAGACGGTAATAGAATGTATTTTGCTAGTGATATGCCAGGTGGATATGGTGGTATGGATTTATATTATTGTGAGATTTATGGATTGTACAAACAATTTTTCTTGAGCGATACTACTGCCACAAGGGAATTAATTCGTTTATCAAGACCCGTTAATTTGGGGAATAAAATTAACACAGAAGGAAATGAAGTTTTTCCATTCCATTTAGATGATAAAACACTGTTTTTTGCCTCAGATGGCAGAATTGGTTTTGGAGGATTAGATATTTACATGGTAAATGATTATTTAGATACAAACCAAACAGAGATCAGAAACATGGGAATACCTTTCAATTCTCCAAAAGATGATTTTTCCTTCTTTTTATCCAAAGATTTAAAATTTGGTTTTATCTCTTCTAATAGAGATGGCGGAAAAGGTGATGATGATATTTACAGTTTCAAAACCAATCTGGAAATTGCGGATGGGGTAGACGATTACTATACAATGGTAAAGGGTGAGGTATTGG
>JAYPLD010000143.1:0-2377 GCA_038129265.1 Crocinitomicaceae bacterium | reverse complement strand
TCACATAAATTGGTAGGTAGTTATGTAAATTCAGGGCAGTTAGATGCACAATTTGACTTTAACGTATATGATGCCGTGATGAAGGTTTTGTGTGATGACGCTCCCTTTGCTGTGTTGTGTAATGTGATAGACAAAAGTTTAGCTACTTATGGAGATCACCACTTAATGGGTAATATTACTGGAAATCAAGACAAGGGTAGATCTAACTCCTATTTTGGAAAGGCTTTAAGCAGATCAGAAGATGCAAAAGCTGCGGGTTGGACTAGAGAAATTGGTTATGGAGATACCGTTACTGCATTTAAAAAAATGGCGATAATGCACTTAATAAATTCAACTATACCAGGATTACCTGTTATCTTTTATGGGGATGAAATAGGGATGCCTGGAGGAAATGACCCCGATTGCAGAAGAATGATGAAGTTTGAGTCCCTAAGCGAGCATGAAATCAAAATAAAAAAGGAAGTGAGCTACTTGTTAAAGTTAAGATCGAGTTCGTTACCATTGATTTATGGTGATTTAGAATGGATAGAGATTTCAGATCACAGACTGGTATATTCTCGCTCCTATGGCGATGAAAAAGTAACGATTTACATTAACAAGGATGATGTTAAACAAGAATTCAATCACAATGGCCTAACTTTTGTGCTAAATCCGTACACTTACAAAATATATAACAACAAATGATGATGCGATTTTTCTTATTATTTATTTTACTTCATACTACTTCTTTATTTGCTCAGGATTTTATTTACCACATGGAACCGCCTAATTGGTGGGTGGATATGAGATCTAATGAATTTCAACTCATGATTCATGGAGAAAAGGTAGGAGAATGTGAAGTCGCTATAGAAAATGAAGACATCAAGATTCTAAAAACTCAACGATTATCAAATCCCAATTATTTGGTATTGGATCTTGAAATTTTAAAATCAAAAAAGGCATTTGATTTCGTTTTGACTTTCTCAAAAGATGGGGTGGTTTATGAAAACTATACGTATAAATTATTGAAAAAGAGTACAGCCAGAAGAGAAACGTTTAATTCTTCCGATGTAATCTATCTTATTACTCCTGATCGTTTTGCTAATGGTGATCCTAAAAATGATCAAGTAAAAAAACTAGCGGAGAAAAAAGTAAATAGAAAAAAGCCATATGCAAGACATGGAGGAGATATCCAAGGCATCATAGACCATCTGGATTACATCAGCGACATGGGGTTCACTTCCATTTGGAGTACGCCTATGTTAGAAAATAACATGGAAAAAGGTTCTTATCATGGATATGCCATAACCGATATGTATAAGGTTGACCCAAGGATGGGTACGAATGAACTGTATAAAGAATTGTCTATTACAGCTCGTAAAAAAGGAATTAAAATCATAAAAGATGTAGTGCTAAATCACATTGGATCCAATCATTGGTGGATGGAAGATTTACCAACTGAAGATTGGATTAATAATAGGGGAGTTTATAAACAAACAACACATAGAAGAGAGGCGCTACATGATCCTTATATGGTAAAATCACAAATCAAAGATTTCGTGGAAGGATGGTTTGTAGAGACCATGCCTGATTTAAATCAACGAAATAAAATATTGGCTACTTACTTGATTCAGAACTCTTTATGGTGGATTGAGTTCGCGCAGTTAAGCGGATTTAGAGTGGATACGTATCCCTATTCCGATCGAAACTTTCTATATCGATGGAATAAAGCTATCCAAACAGAATATCCAGGTTTTAATATTGTAGGTGAAGAATGGACTTTAGATAAATCTATAATAGGCCTATGGCAAATTTCAGGTGAACGAAAAAATGGACAGTCTCAAGGATTACTACAAAAAAGAGATAGATCAAATGTCCCATCTTTAATGGATTTTCCACTTCATGATGCCATAATCAAAGCCATGTCTCCTAAAGAAAAAAAGTGGGATGACAGACTTTTACATATATACAGAAACTTAGCTAGTGACTATTTGTATTCTGACCCAGATAATATGGTGATATTTCTAGATAATCATGATATGAGCAGGTGTTTTTATCAATTAAAGCATGATTTTGATTATTGGAAGATGGCTCATGCATTTCTTTTAACAACTAGAGGTATACCTCAGGTGTATTATGGTACAGAAATTTTGATGTCTGATAGCACTAACCCAGGTGATCACGGAACACTAAGAGCAGACTTTATTGGTGGATGGGAAACAGATAAATTAAATGCATTTGAAGGTAAAATTGCGGGTAAAAGAAAAGAAGCCCAAGAATATTTAAAAAACCTATTAAACTGGAGAAAAAATTGCACACCAATCCATGAAGGCCAATTAAGACATTTCCCACCTACATTTGAAAACGAGCTCTATGTCATGTGTAGATTTGATGAAGA
>JAYPLD010000142.1:0-2393 GCA_038129265.1 Crocinitomicaceae bacterium | reverse complement strand
GAAAACACAGCAGGCGGATGCATCGATTCAGTTGAAATTCCTGTAGTAGGACATCAAATTCCAGATGTTAGCATCATTAACCCTGGTGTTTTATGTACTAATGAAGGTTTAATTACATTTCAAAGTTTAAATTCAAATCAACTCGGAACTTTAAACTGGACAGGTAATGGTGTAATTAACGCAAATCAGGGCTTATTTGATCCTACCTTAGTAGCAGTTGATTCTACATTAATTCATGTAACACACGATAGTATTTGCAACAGTTCTGACAGCTTATATGTACTAATAGACAATCCTCCAGATGCAACCATTCTAACTAATGATACAATGTATTGTTATGGTAGTTCCATTTTACAGCCTGTTGTCCTTAACAGTGGAGGAACTTGGCAAGGAATCAGCGCTGATCCGACTACAGGTGCCATAACAGCTGTTTTAGATACCGGATTTTATTCCTACAACTATGTTCTAACTAATTTAAATTGTGAAGATACAGCTACCTATTTTATCGATATCCTATACCAAAACGATGCAAGCATAACTCATCCAGGAACCATATGCGATAATTTAGATACCATTAGTCTTGCTAGTGCGGATCCTGGGGGTATTTGGAGCGGAACACAGATAAATGCATCTACAGGGACCATAGATATTAGCGCATTAGGAAATGGAAATTATGATTATGTCTACTCTATCGCTGGAACCTGCCCTGACAGCGACACATTGAATCTAGACGTATTCGAATTTATTGAAGCATCGATAAACGCCATTCCAGATTTTTGTGAAGGAACAGATAGTATTCAAATTACATCTAATACAAATATTGGAAATTGGTCAGGACTACAGAACACTCATTTTCAAGATGGTTTATTTTTAATTTCTAATGTGAATGACGGAACCTATGAAGTATACTACACCATTTCAGGTAATTGTCCTGACACAGATACGGCATCCATTACCTTACTTCCACAACCAGATATTGATGTTCTTGTAACACAAACCTTACCTTGCATTGGTTATCAAATTGATATTTCTAATCAATCTGCTAATCTGGCAAATGAAGATTATGCTTGGTATGTTAATGACAGTCTATATTATCCCAATTTTAATGAACCATTTTTTCTTTTAGACACGGGTTTTTACACTATTTCTACCAGCGCAATCAATTTATTTGGATGCCGTACTGACTCTATTATTCTGGATTCAGTTCCCATTTACGACACCACTGCCCTAGCCCAAGCCAGTATCATCAGATCAACAGTGATAGAAAACAGTAAAATATTTACGGAATGGAACAGCGTTACTCAAACACTTAATCCTCTTTTGGAAAGTCAAGTTTTTAGATCCGAAAACGGAGATCCATTTCAATTTGTTGGCTCTGTAGATTCTTCTGCTCATTTTTACATAGATGATGATGTAGATGTATTCAATAGTAAATATGAGTATGTAATTGTTTCTAGAAATTGTTGTCAGGTTAATTCAAGTAATTCGAATTACGGAAGTTCCGTACTTTTAAGATATCAAAGAATTAACGATTATGAAACTAAATTAAATTGGAATTTTTATCTAGAATGGTTAAATGGCGCTAAAGAATATAAAATTCAAAAATTAAATGAAAACAACATTTGGGAAACAATAAGCATTACCAATTCAGTAACGAATGAAATCATTATAGACCAATAAATCATCCTTTTTGAGTAAAAGTTTAACACATATCATATTGTTTTTGATACTTTCTTTATTTAAATCCGAAACATACTACAGTCAAACCATTGGTGATCCAATATATGATCCTAATGTAGACTCATACAGAATAATTGCTATTAGTAATGATTCATTAGAGAGTAGATCCAATACCATATCGGTAGAAAAACCATATGCACTATATGCACCAACTGCATTTTCACCTGACGGAGATGGAATAAATGATTATTTTAATGTAGTTGGACAAGGACTAACCAATTATACCATTGAAATATACAATAGATGGGGACAGATGGTGTTTAAATCTAACGATATGAGTGTAAAATGGGACGGGAATTTCAGAAACAAAAAAGCACCTGCAGGAACATATGTGTATAAAGTAAATTCTGTAGATTTTGGATCTGAAATAAGGCTAATTAAAAGTGGTAGTGTATCTTTAGTGAGGTGAAAAAGTTAAAGTACATACTAATTGCATTTGCTATATGTTGTATATCAAGGGGATACAGTCAAGACCCCATGTTTACTCAATTCTTTTCCAATGCGCTTTATTTGAATCCTGCACTAGCAGGAAGGGATTTAAGTCCTAGAGTTCACAGTACATATCGAAACCAATGGCCAGGAATTAACAAGGCCTATGTGACATACAATTTAGAATATGATCAATTTTCTCCAGATCTTCATGGTGGTGTAGG
>JAYPLD010000141.1:0-2423 GCA_038129265.1 Crocinitomicaceae bacterium | reverse complement strand
TTTAAAAATACATAATTATTTTTTATAAGTACTTCAAATACACTCACTTAAGAGTTGTCTAAAAAATGAAAGCATTTTTCTTATATTTTAATGTTATGGTACGTAAGATAATTTTATTAAGTTTTTTTAATTGGGCATTACTATTAAATGCTCAGAATTCATTCGTAGCTACTCTTTCTATGGGGGGTGATGATACAAATGCAGGCACATTAACCTCACCGTTTGCCACTGTAAATAAAGCATTGTCAGTAATGACTTCAGGTGATACCTGCTTCATTCGCGAAGGTCATTACAGTGAAGAGATATTGATAAATGGAAAAAATGACATTGTAATTATGCCATATATGAACGAATGGGTTGTTTTTGATGGAACAGAACCCATCCAATCTAATTGGACTATTCATTCAGGAAATATCTATAAAACAGTATTGAGTAAACACATTTGGCAATTATTTGTGGATCAACAAGAAATGGTGATGGCAAGATGGCCAAATGGAAATTTTTCAGATAAGTCGATTTATAATTGGAATTCTTGGGCATCAGGAATTGTTGATTCGACAAACGGTTTTCCAAATGGGTCATATAATGGTTTTGAATTAGTTGATTCCACCAATAAAGATTTGGGTTCTACAGGACTTAACTTAACAGGTGCCATTGGTATCATGAATGTAGGTTCATTTAAAACCTTTAACAGAGAAATTATTTCACATAATGCTCAGGACAATTTTTTTAGTTACAATACAATCCCTAACAATACGTATCGCGATAAACATCATCATTTTTTTGTGGAAGGTAAACTAGAATTATTGGATCAGCCTAATGAATGGTTTTATGATACTACCTCAAAGACATTGTATTTATACCCTGACAATGGTCAAAACCCTAATGGGAGAAATATCTCAGGAAAAATTCAAGATTATGCCATTTCAATAACTAACTCTACAGATGTGATAATTAAAAACCTCTATTTTTTTGCTACTACTTTTTCTGCTAAAAGTTCAGATAATTTATTAATTGAGGGGTGTCATTTTTCATTCCCAAACTGTTCTAAGAGGATGCTAAGAGAATATGATGTTGCCCCAAATGTAAGTACGCTCGGACAATCCGGATCAGTCAACGAGGTTCACAACAGTGCCATCAGGAAGTGTCTATTTGAGTATACTGATGGAGAAGCACTTAGAGTTTATGGAGATAGTAATGAAATTGAAAATTGTTACATGCAATATATTGATTACTCAGTTTCAGAATTACCCTTTTTAATGGTTGGTGTTTATTTTAGTGGTGATGCTAATAAATTTTTACATAATACGGTTCACGATGCCGCTGCTTCTGCGTTTTTAGCGCCAGGAACAACCCCTGAGTTTGCCTTTAATGATGTTTGGTCTACTGGTGCCCTACAATCAGATGGTTCTGTATACCAAGGCACCTCAGCAACTGTGCAGAACTCCCATATACATCATAACTACATACACGATACTCCAAAATATGCTTTAAGATTTGATGCACCCGGTGGTGATCCAGGTCAAGCGGGACAATATGGAAATATGCATCATAATATTGCTGTTCGAACTAATGGGATCATGGTCAAGGGAAATCATCATTACATCTGTTACAATACTACATTTTCTAGCAATAAAAATGGTTTAATTATTCTAGATGAAGATAACTCAAATGATAGTTCATTCATATACAACAATTTTAGTGAAAAAATGAGTGCTCATAGAGCTAACCAAATTCCCATTCCAGGAATAACGTCAAGCAACTGGAATGGATATGATAATCCTTCTGTTAATTTCTATAATTTAATGGATACTAATACCTACTTGCCTTTATCTAACTCTTCAATTGTTGATGCTGGAGTACCTATTTCAGCTATTAATCACCTGATAAGTGGAACTGCTCCCGATATTGGTGCTTTAGAGCTTGGAATCTTGCCTTGGGAAGCAGGAGTTGATTGGATCCCCACATTTTACCCTTGGGTTCAAGGCTGTACAGATTCCATTTCTTGTCAATATAATCCGTTGGCTAATATAGATGATGGCTCTTGCGGTTATGCTAATAGCAATACAATTGCAATAACAGCTTGTGATTCATTAGTCTGGAATGGAGTCAATTACACTACATCGGGAATTTACAACCAAACGTTAACAAATGTATCGGGGTGTGATAGTGCGGTAACATTAGATTTAGGCATAATATCTGTTGACACCTCCGTCTCCTACGTTTTTTCTTCTTCCACGTTAACTGCATTGGCAACCAATGCTACCTATCAATGGATAGATTGTAATAACAACAATACTCCAATCGTTGGAGAAACCAACCAAAGTTTTTCTCCTACCTCTAACGGAACTTATGCAGTTGAAGTAACTCAAAATGGATGTACGGCTATTTCTAATTGTTATCAAATTAATAATTTAATGAGT
>JAYPLD010000140.1:0-2480 GCA_038129265.1 Crocinitomicaceae bacterium | reverse complement strand
TGTGACTTCTTCCTTGTAAGGGAAGCGCTCTGCCGGACTGAGCTAAGCGCCCTTAGCGTAACTTTATTAATACTAGTTAAATATTTAAATTAACAATCAGCAATTTAGGTTTCAGTAAATTAATTTCTGTTAAATCCTTTAAATAAAACTTTTCCCAGTAAATATGGCAAAACTAATCCTGGATAATTTAATATGGGTTTGATTTTTGTATACTTTACATTTCTATCAGCTGGATATGACATTTTCACTGGTACTTCTTTTTTTAGTACGTGTTGGTCAAGAAATACATTTGTATAAAAATAAGGTTCAAAGGAATATCCATATAACCATTTTTTATCAATTTCAAACTTCGCTCTTTTTACAAGCTCCAACTTGTATGCTCTAAAACCGCAAGTTACATCTGTTACTTTAGTTTTAAATAAAAACGAAATTATCTTAGAAAGAATAGGAATAGAAACTACTCTGAACTTGGGAGTATTGCTATTAGATTCATAATTTATAAATCTACTGCCTTGAACAAAGTCAATGTCTTCTTTAATAATTGGATTAACAACATTGTTAATTTCGTCAGGGTCCATTTTATTATTTCCTGATATTCCACAAATAATTTCATATTCATTTTTGATAGCAAATTTAATTGCTGTAATTATTGAATAACCAACACCTAAATTCTTTTCAAGTGAAATATAGTGATGCCCTGAATTTTTTATGAATTCTGAACTGCCGTCAGTAGAACCACTATCAATAAAGTAAAAATCACCTCTGTATTCAGCTGCATCAATCCTTTCAAGTAACTTTGGAAGATGTTGAATTTCATTAAAAACTGGACAAAAAATTAATACTTTATTTTCCATCTAGAATTTTCTTTGCATCTTCAATTAACAAATTCAGATCTAATTTATTTTTCTGAGATTTTTTTATTGCAAAATCATTGATAGACAATGGAGTTGCGGGGTTACCAACATATTTTAAACATGGCCCTAAATCACCTTTTGCAAATGAGTTTGCACCAAGAATTGTTAAGTCGCCAATGGTTGCTCCTTGATGAACGGAACTCTCAATTCCGATAAAACACTCTTCACCAATCTTTACAGTTCCTGCCAAAGTTACGCCAGCAGCAATTGTTGTATTCTTTTTAACCCAGCAATCATGCGCGATGTGTGAATGGTTCATTATGTAGACACCATCTTCGATAATTGTGTCTCTTGTATATCCAGAATGAATTGTTACAAACTCTCTGATTACAACATTCTGTCCAATTAAAACAGTAAAATCTTTTTTTTCATCCTCTCCGGGCATTTCTGCTTCGGTGCCAATTACAACATGTGAACTAATCTTAGACCCTTTACCTATGACAACATTTGGCCCAATAGTAACAAATGGATCAATGCTCACCTCGCTATCTAATTGACATGATTTGTGGATGAATATATTCTGTCCGTACTCGATAAAGTTTGTTAGTTTTTTCATTATTAGATAATTTATGTTACCTCACTAATCTTAGAAATTTTAATCATTTAGTTTTTTAAAAAAGACTAATTTATAATGAAGAAATGAACTTTGCAATTATTGGTATTGGATATTGGGGAAAAAACTATCTAAGAATTTTAAATTCACTTGAAAACACAAATTTAATTGCAGTTGTTGAACCTAACCCAAAAATAAAATTAGAAAAAAATGTAAGGCAGCTAAATGATATAGATGAATTACTTAATGAAGAGCTGCCAATCGATGCAGCAATAATTTGTACACCAACAAATACTCACTATGAAATTGCAAAGAAATTACTAGATAATGGAATACATGTTCTTGTTGAAAAACCACTCTCAACTAAAGCCCTCGAAGCAGAAGAACTGATTCAAGTTGCAGACAAAAATAATTTAGTAATCTTAGTAGATCACACTTTTCTTTATAATGATGCAATCAATTTTGCTATTGAAAAAATTCAAGATGGCGAAATTGGTTCATTGCTACATATAAATTTCGAAAGAACTAACTTAGGCCCAATAAGGACTGATGTGAGTTGTCTTTGGGATCTAACAACACATGATATCTCAATACTTAATGCAATGACATCTTCAGCACCTACTGAGATAAAAGCCTCGAGCTTTAACACAAGTCAATCAAGTGCTTTTGACATGGTCAACGTTTCACTAAATTATGAAAGCAATTTATTTGTAACCATGTTTTCAAGCTGGTTACATCCTGAAAAAACAAGAAAAATCAAAATCGTAGGTGATAAAAAAATGATTGTTTTTGATGATTTAAACTTCAATGAACCAATCAAAATTTATGATAAGAAATTTGATCAGATTTATGATAAAGAATCAACAGAAATTGATAGCAACTCATTCTTTTCTTTTTCAATTGGAGATGTAATTGCACCATTTATTCAGAATTCTGAACCACTACAAAAAGCTGTAAAACATTTTATTTCTTTGATACAAAGAGATGGAGCTGTTAATTCAATAAATAATAAT
>JAYPLD010000139.1:0-2481 GCA_038129265.1 Crocinitomicaceae bacterium | reverse complement strand
CCCGTCTTAGTCCAAGCATATGTATAATTAGCAGTACCTCCAGCAACACTTAAATCAATTGACCCATTGTCATTTCCATTACAATCAATATTGGTAGCAGTACCTGAAGCTATCAACTCATCAGGCTCTGTTACTGAAAAAGATTTACTTATTGTACATCCATTAGCATCTGTTATTGTTACAGCATAAACACCAGGGGAAAGATTACTTATATCTTCACTTGTTGCTGAATAATTTCCATCACCAATTTTTATCCACTGAAAAACATAATTTGCTGTTCCACCAGTTGTTGTAATTGAAATGGATCCATTATCATTACCATTACAATCAATATTATTTACTGTTTCATCAACTATAGTCAATCCAGAATCTGGTTGAGTTAAAGTAATATTACTCGTTTCTTTAAAACAACCATTAGCATCAGTCACTCTAACCTTATATGTTCCAGCTGGTGCGCTGAAAGTATGATTCAAATTATTATTAGTGATAGTCTGAACAACACTATCTCCCTGAAACAATGCATAAGTATAATTTGCCACTGACTCTTGAGTTATATTAACTCTAATTTGACCATTGTCTCCAAAACAAGCAATTTCTGTTGATAAACCAGCGTCAGTAATTAATAATTCATCAGGTTCAGTAATTGTGAAGCTTGCAGTATCTGTACAATCATTAGCATCTGTTACAGTCACGTTATACGTTCCTGGTGATAAATCACTTAAATCCTTAGTATTAGCACTATATGAATTATCACCCGTCTTAGTCCAAGCATATGTATAATTAGCAGTACCTCCAGCAACACTTAAATCAATTGACCCATTGTCATTTCCATTACAATCAATATTGGCAATAGTACCTGAAGCTATCAACTCATCTGGTTCAGTGATTTCAATAGTTTGTTCAAATACTTTTGTACAAAAGTATATTGTGTTAGTATCGTAAGGATTCGTTGCAATATTTTCTTTAATTGTTAAGGTATATATTCCTGCAGAAAGTCCAGTAAAACTAGTTTTATATCCTGTTTGAGATCCATCTTCAAAATATCTTACTACATCTCCAGGTGAAAATGAAGAATTATCTTTAGTCAATGTAAAAATATACGGATCTCCCCATCCATTAGTATTAATATGATTTCCATTCCAGGGTTCAGTCCATCCACCATTACCAATTATTGTAATAACACCATCTGAATCACCATAACAATCTAAATCAAGCTTAGAAATATCATTAGCATTATTATCAACAATAGTATTTAAATTAGATCCTGAAACAGAATTATTATTACCAACTCCTGTACCACCTCCAATAGTTGAAGCACTATTAACTAACAATTTAGCATCGATTTGTTCTGGCTTAATTACTTTTACCTCTTCTGTTTCTGTACATGTATTACCATCAGTAAATGTAAAGGTATAAGTATCAGCAGGTAAATTCGGTAAGGTAATTGTAAAATTTTGTGTATTAAACTCATCATTATAATTAGCAAGCTCATATTTTGCAACATCACCTTCGCTCGCAAATTCAGCTCCATTTGAATCAGTTAAAGTCCATGAGATTGGCTTAGCTGCACCCTCTACTTTAATTACAGCTTTTCCAATATTATCTGTTACACACTCAAATCCGCTAAAAATTACAGAAGCTCCAAAAGTATATGCATCTGTTATCGAAAATTTGTAATACCCACTATCACCATTTACTCTTTCCCCACAGCTATTAGTAATTATTGCTGCATAGTTACCAACATCTAGATTTAAAGTAAATCTATTACTATTTGGATCATGATTATCATCATTATCAGAATCATAAATAACTGAACTTGTATCAACACCACTATCAGTATCATTATATACAATAATTCTGTAAGGTGAACACAACTTGTTGCCATCTCTAGTTTGTTCATTTACAGAGAGTACGTAAGCTTGAACACAAGCATTCCAATCAGCAGTAACAACTGTGAGATTTCCTCTTACATAAAGCCTTAATTGAACATTAGAAAGATTTGGTATAACATTTCCCGATGAAGAATCAATAACTTTAAGATAAATATCTAAATTAACATCGGGCTCACCTGTAAAGGTTATATTTTTTTTATCATTTGATACGCTGGTGTTAGTTGGGATATTATCTGTTATAATTTCATAATCCCAATTTGTAGGAATTCCATTAGTTCCATTGAAACCATATGTTACATTATTATTATCAATAAATTGTAACATTTTTAAATTGGGTGTTATTGTCAAGTTAACACCTTGCTTTTTTAAAAAAACTGTACTTAACTCTGAACTTGAATTCCAACTACGGTTTTGAGTTGATGATTCATATGTTTGTGAAAGTAAAATATTATTAAATAATGTAAGGATGACTACAAAAAATATTTTTAAGTTTAGTTTCATATTTATTTACAACCACACGGGATTGGTCCCCCCTTACCAAAAATTGAATCAAACATATATGAAATTGATATTTCAAAAACACCTTTAG
>JAYPLD010000138.1:0-2624 GCA_038129265.1 Crocinitomicaceae bacterium | reverse complement strand
AAATTGGGGGAGTTTTGTTACCATTCGACTTCTAAATTCACCTGATTTAGAAACAGATGGTTTTCATATTAATCTATCACTAGGGACAGGTCATATCTTGGGTCAAGACAAAGAAATGACATCAAGTAATCCTGATTACAATTGGTTTAATGATGAAGCATTACTCTACCAGTACAATTTGGAAGAATATGCAAGCTCTGCAAACATTAAGATATTTGACTCATCTAATATGTTAGTGTGTGAGGCCTTATGGCATAGTGCTTTTGAGGATTGTGATGAAGGTGAGTTGCCTGAAGGATTAAGTGAAGATAAGTTTAATGAGATTTTTAATGGAAAATGGTTTTCAGCGTTGTATCACCATATCAAGCAAAATATTATGCATGACGGTCTGGATGAAGTAACTAGTTCTGTATCTTCTAGTGCAGTTAAAATATCAAATGCTGGAGATTTACTTGCTTTTGAAATTCAAGTTTTAGCTAACGATGGAACACCAGGACCTTTATTTAAAATTGAAGTAGAATCTAATCATGAAAAGCTATCTGACAGCATTGATAAATTCAATGCCGAAGTTAATGATGATAGTTTGTGTGAAATTGTTGCCCATTTCCTCGATGAATATAAAGATGAGCTGTATGAACAACTAATGACCAATTCTAATGATCCTGAGGGTGATAAGGATAGCTGGGATATTATCACGTTAGAAGACTTAAAAAATACAGATAATGAAAAATTATGGTGGGATAATTGTCCTCATTTTGCTGTAATTAAGATCGGAGAAACCAATTTATT
This sequence comes from Crocinitomicaceae bacterium, assembly GCA_038129265.1. Classification (GTDB taxonomy): domain Bacteria; phylum Bacteroidota; class Bacteroidia; order Flavobacteriales_D; family Parvicellaceae. The sequence goes on along the minus strand of JAYPLD010000138.1, from coordinate 1,835 downwards.
GCCTTTGTATTCTCTTTATACAGATGATGAGAACGAAATAACAGAAGGTGCTGAATTACTAAAAGTATCTGAGGATGACTTTGAAGATTATGCTTCTGACTTTAGAACGCATACTCGTCATTCATTAGATGTAGATACGTTTAAAAATCATATGAATTAAAAAAAAATGGCAAGAGATTATACGAAATATAACGTTTCAGGTTTGGGAGAAAACTTGAACAAAAGACAATTGGTTTTTGAAATTGTAAATGATTTTGTAGAAAAAAACAAACCTTCATATGATGAACTTACAGCTGTTTTTAAAGACGAAATTCAGGGTAGTAAAGGATTCATTAGAAAAGCAGCAAAAGTGGAAGATCCAAAGCGATTTAATACCAAAATGCCCTTAAAAATTAAGTTTGGAGTGGAAGTGGTAGTTTCCAATCAGTGGGGTTCCAAAAATATAGATGCTTTTTTAAGCTTGGCTACTAAACTGAAGTACAACATTTCTGAAGACAATAAAGCAGAAGAAGAAAGTGCTATTGAAGAAGCTAACGTGAGCAGTTCAAGCGATGAAAGCAGTGGGGTAAAAAGTTATGTTTATATTAAGGTTTATGATGACAATACGGGGAATGATCTAAAATTGACTCAATCAACCATAGTGCAGACAAATGGAGAATATACCCTGTCTTTTGATTTAGATAGTGATGGAGATGGAGTTATTGACCAATATCGCTTTTATGATATCAAAACTAAAGTAAGTGGTTCAAACGGTTCACCTTGGGATTTTGAAGAGTTTACTGATGAAGATGATGAATGGACAGACCACGAATCATTTGAGGATTTTGGTTATGATTCCAATGAAATTTCAGAAAAGCTATACAACATGCGTTTAGAATTTACTAAAAAGTACCTCAATGAAGCATCTCAAGAAAATATCCTTTATGAGGCTGCAGTACCTTTTGAAAAAAGAGATATGCTAAAAGAGGATGTAAATGCTGGAATTCTAATATTTGAGGAGGGTGATAAAAGTATAGTGCCTGAGGATTGAAATCATGATTATTATAGAAAACTAGATTACACTAATATAGAGACTAATGCCTGTGTCAAATAAAAAGGAAAAGAGTTCTGTAAATTTATATTAGTCATTGATTAAAGCACTAAAATATTGACCATCCAAGCAGGGGATATACTTACTTACAATGGTGAAGAAACAAGGATTGCAACTGAGCCACTAAAACCTTACTTGGAGACTCGAAGTAATGTGGGTTTTCTTTATAAATCAACTGCATTAGTTAGAGGCTACGTAGGCAGATGGGAAATTAAAAGCAAAAAACTTTACCTTGTTTCTTTAGTTGGTTTTATTGAAAACAATGAACAAGTTGACCTTGACTATTTATTTCCAAAACAAACGGAAGTTTTTGCTAGTTGGTATTCTGGTGACATTAGAATACCTGATGGAGAACTGCTTAAAAAAATCAATTTAGGATATGCTTCTATTTTTGAAAAAGACCGAATACTGACGTTTAAAGAGGGATTATTGATTGGTGAAACTGTAAAAGATAATACCACATCAGAAAATTTAAATTACAACTAACAGATCACAACATAAATACATTACGCTTGAATTTATTATATTAATCTAGTAATGAGAATCTTCACTAAATCAAAAATGAAATATTCTAGAAAAGTTGTTGGTTTCATTTTGACTTTTAACTTAAATACTGGACAGCTGTTTTAATTATTTGTTATGAATGCCCTATCTAAATCACGATTTAAACTTGGATTAGAGTGCCCAAATAAGGTGTATTTTTCTAACAATCCAGACATTTTCTACAATCAAAAAAAAGAAGATC
>JAYPLD010000137.1:0-2695 GCA_038129265.1 Crocinitomicaceae bacterium | reverse complement strand
ATGAGTGTTTTTGAGGCTGGATTTATAAATACATCTATTGAAAATGAACCATCTACGAATTTTGTCCATGTAGATTATACTTTACCTTTTGCTCCTACTTTTAATTACCATTTTAACAGTACTAATCAAATTAATTTGGACATATACGGAGTAGATGGTAAGCATTACATCCATCAATCGAATTTACCACATGAAGGATCATATTTTCCACTTAAAGAATTTTCTTCTGGAATATACATTTTAAGTCTAAGTAATGGAAAAGATAAAATCACCAAAAAATATACCGTTACTCAGTAAAACATTACTTTTTTCATTAGTACTTTTTGCAGTACTAACATCTTCCAATTTGAAACTAAACCAAATTGAAATTCCATTTGGTTTCCCCAAGATTATTGTGCCTGAAGACAACCCTTTATCAGAGGCTAAAATCGAATTGGGAAAGAAGTTATTTTTTGAAAAGTTGCTTTCTAGGGATTCTTCTATTTCCTGTGCAACTTGTCACAACCCTAAATATGCTTTCACGGATGGATTAGAAAAAGCCAAAGGGATTAAAGACAGAGAAGTTTCTCGTAATACGCCAACATTAACCAATATAGCGTACAATACTTCTTTTTTAAGAGATGGTGTTAATCCTTCATTAGAAGCGCAGGTCATTGTTCCCATTCACGAAAAAAATGAATTTGACTTTCACATCCTACTAGCAGCTGAGCGACTAAAGAAGAAGAAAGAATATGTTGATTTATCATTAGCAGCATTTGGAGAAATACCTAATCCTAAAGTGATTTCCAATGCAATTGCATCATTTGAAAGGACACTGATTAGTGGAAACTCAAGATATGACCAATTTACATTTCAAAAAGATTCTTCCGCTTTATCTATTAATGAACTTAGAGGTATGCATCTATTTAATAAGCATAATTGTGTATCGTGTCATAGTGGATTTAACTTCACTAACGGAGAAGTGGTTAATAATGGCTTATATAAGGATTACCCGGATATTGGAAAAATGAGAGTAACACTTGATCCTAAGGATAAAGGAGCTTTCAAAGTACCTACCCTTAGGAACGCGGCCCTAACGGCACCCTATATGCATGATGGAAGTTTGAAGTCATTAGAAGCTGTAATTGATCATTATATTAAAGGTGGATTTGATAATCCAAATAAGGATGAAAGAATAAAGGAGTTGAATTTTTCAGAAAATGACAAGCAGGACTTAGTGGCCTTTTTAAAATGCCTTACAGATAGCTCGTTTATCGTTCGCTAACATATACTTTTTTAGACGTGTTATCGTTAAAAACTACAATAAAAATTTGATTGGGCTTTAACTCATTAACCATTTTTCCTTCTAGGTTGTAAATCGTACTGATTTCAGTTTGATTATTATCAATCCAGTCATTTAAAATACCCACGCTTCCAGCTACTACATGCCATGTTACTAACTCAGTTGTTGTTCCATTAGTAATTTCCATGGTCCAGAATCCTTCCCCTGGAGTGTTGTTAGGATAAATGTGGCCGTTTAGGTAATAGCTTTGTCCATTTGTAATACTGAGAGTTCCATTAGTAGTTCCAATAGGATAGCAATTAGGAAAACAATTAGAAAATTCCCAACTAGTTGGCATGGAGTCAGCAACAATAGACCACGTTAATGTTTCTGTGGAAAGGGCGTCTAAATACGTGTTATCATTAAAATCTTGAACATTAGGCGAACCACTTAACATAACTGAATTTGATTGCACTGTAAAACTCTGTGCCCAGTTATTCAAGCTAAAAATGGTAAATAATAAAGAGGTAAGGATTAGTTTCATACTTTAAAATTACAAATTTTTTTCATCCATTTTCCTTTGTTTAGAAAAAATCACAGACTAAAGAAAAGATCGCCATCGAAATCATGGTGAAATTTTCAATTATAGTAACGGTGGACATGGGTAAATTAAACACAGTTCCCAGACAAGCACATTGAATTTGCTTTTTACTTAAAACAGCTTGAACTACCCCAATTGTGCTGGCAGTTAAAATTAGAATACAGATGGTATTAGTTATGGCTGACTGTAATGCCAACAGATAAGCTACTCCAAGACCCAGTTCAATAAAGGGATAGATTTTCCCATATCCTTTCCACTTTTTTGCAATAATGTCATATGTAGCGAAGCTGTTTGAAAAGCCATTTAAATCTAAAAATTTAAAAAATGAAAATGCAATGAAAAATCCTCCCATAAAATTGGTCATCCAGTTCATCAAATCAAAAGAGGTTTTATAGCTTGAAAGTAAACTAACAAGTAAAATAAAACTGATAATTAATATTAGAGGTTTATAGGTGCTTAGTTTAATTTCTTTGGAATTGGTTTGGTCTTGAAATTCTAGAATTTCATATTCTCCAACATTTTTAAGAAGTGATTTTATTTCTTGAAGTTGCAATAAATCGGTCATATTCAGCTTTACTCTTGACTTTTCTAAGTTCACATCAGCTTTTGAAATGTAGTCGTGGCTGACCAATGCCTTTTGTACTTTATTTACGCACCCCATACAGTGCATTCCGTTAATTTGATACGTTTTAACAATCATGAAGGATAGGATTTAATCACACTTTTTCTTCCAATCTGCATAGTAATGAAATCAATATCTCTTCTAACTCCTCTTGCTGGTGAGTATTCTCTTCCATAAAAGATAATTTGAAGGTGAAGCTTGTTCCATAAAT
>JAYPLD010000136.1:1418-2735 GCA_038129265.1 Crocinitomicaceae bacterium | reverse complement strand
AACCAAACTACTAATGAAGCAGGAAAGTCATTTTTGAAATGTTTTAAACTAAAATTGTTGTTTTTTGTATTTGACATGTTTATTATTTAAGTCGGCATGTCAGCCAACGGTTTATAAAAAGATTGAATATTTTTTTGGAAATAAATAAACTACACCAAGGGCGGTGGAGAATCAACTTCTTTTTTGAAGTTTTGATACCTATCAAAACTGAAAATTCTTCCTAGATAAGGTAATTTGTAATTGTTTGTCTTAGGATGGTGAGTAAATAAAAAATCATCTATTTCCTTTACTTCATCTTCTGACTCATTATTTTTTTCATCTTCACCTCCATCGAATTCATAAACTTCAACCGCATATTGATTCCCTGAGTTTGAAAGTAACTGTAAAGTATCTATACTGAAATAGGCAAAAAATGCAATCAACAGAGTAAAAATAGAAAGCTTTGTAATAAGCTGAAAAAAATCGTATTTGAAATGATCAAACATAAAGGACTCAAATATACTGTAAAAATTCAAATCCCTAGTTAATGTTACAGCTCAAAAAGACCATCTGTACTCAGGCATATGACATGATCTGTTTTATTTGGTTTTAAAATATGAGAACCTGTAAACGTTCCAAACGCAGGTAGTATCAGTTGATTATCAGAAATATAAAAACAGTTTAGCTTCATATATTGCCTACCCAAACCTCTTAATTTAACAGCAGGATGAACATGACCACAAATGTTAAATTGATCAATTTCTTGTTCAGGATAGTGAGTGAAGAGAAAAGGACCCTTGGTGAGTTGATCAACAACTGTAATGTTGCTATTCCATATTTTTTTTGAATCATTCTGATCATGATTACCCAATATAAGAGCAAACTTGATATTGGATTTTGAAAAGTAAACTAACCAGTCGTCCCATTCTTTATTGTAAGAAGAATGAAAAAGATCACCCAGTATGTAAACTTGATCTGGGTCATATTCATTTACAAGACTTTTAATATTAATTAAGTTATTCCGACTTCCGTCACTAGGGATAGCAATACCGTTTTTTTGAAAATGATTTAATTTACCTACATGAACATCACTTAAAATGAGAGATGAAGTATCTTCCCAATAGATTGCTTTTCTGTAATCAAAAATAAACTGTTGACCTTTAATTTTCTTTTTGATTTGTTTCATTGGTAAATCAGTTGCATTTTTTTTATTCTATCTCCAAGTTCCTCACTAGAAAGTTTTTCTCTTAATCGATCTGTTATGATTGGAAACGAAAACGGTGACGGTTTATCTATATTTTTCCAAACTATTTTTTGTTTTTTTATTTTAAAAAGTGC
>JAYPLD010000136.1:0-1318 GCA_038129265.1 Crocinitomicaceae bacterium | reverse complement strand
TAAGCTAACGAAAAGGAAATGGGGATAAGCAAGCTAATTCTGTATGCCATTAAATGACTCATGGCTTCATGTACAAATCTGCCTTCAAATGGATAAAATACAGTGTGGTAACCTTCATTAGTTTGAAACGATTCAATTAAAAATTCGTGCTCGCTGGGTATGATAGATAGATCTTTCTGCATATCTAATAAAAAGGAAAGGGGCTTTAAGGTTTTTGCATAGCTATTATTTTGTTGTATTGCATATATTTCGTTTCTCAAAAGGTCGCTCATGTATGAAGTAAAGCTCATCCTCCCTCCCATCCAGCTAACTACTTTACCTTTTTTTGATTTACTCTTTTTGACTAATACATCCATTTGTTGAATTTGAAATAATTCCCAGTATTGTCCCCCAAATAAGAATACATCTCCCTTTTTTAGTTTAGAAATAAACCACTCCTCAATAACACCCAGTCTTTTTCCTGAAAGCAATTTTAAATTCAAATGATTATCACTTACAATAGTACCTATTTGCACTCTGTGACGCATAGCAATACCTCGACTTAACACCTTAAACAACCCATCTTCTGTGATGTGTACTTTTTTATATTCATTGTAAGCTGACAAACTACTCGCTCCTTTAGAAATGTAGGTTAAAATCCATTCCCATTCATAATCACTGATATTACTAAAAGCATGGGTGGTTTTTACTATAGATAATGCTTCAAGAGCTTTAAAACCATCTGAAACGGCTAATGATACCAAAAACTGAATCAAGACGTCAAAGCTTAATACATAGGGAATTCTCGGTTCTGTATATGATTTTTTAGCTGCTTTTTTTAAGGCAGAAGCCTCTATTAACTCTATCGCATGGGTGGGCAGAAAATAAATTTTACTGATTTGATCCGGTCGATGTCCACTTCTGCCAGCTCTTTGGAGAAATCTAGCTACCCCTTTAGGTCCTCCAATTTGAATAATGGTTTCTACGGGGTAAAAATCGACACCTAAATCTAGGCTTGAAGTACAGATGACAGCTTTCAATTTCTCATTTCGCACTGCATCTTCAACCCATAGTCTAATTTCTTTTTCAATGCTTCCATGATGCATAGCTAATAATCCAGAGAACTCGGGACATGCAGATAAGATTTGTTGATACCATATTTCACATTGCGATCGTGTATTGGTAAAAATCAATGTAGTCTTGCTTCTTTCCAAAATGGGGATAAGATCGTCTACTAGATGTAACCCTAAGTGACCTCTCCACGGTAACTCTTTGATGTTTTCCGGAGAAACCACTTCTACTTCTATTTGTTTTCTAATGGTGGATCTTATCAGTTTAC
>JAYPLD010000135.1:0-2770 GCA_038129265.1 Crocinitomicaceae bacterium | reverse complement strand
GTGACTAAATATTAAAATAATATTTCACTATTCACAATTGTGAATAAAATTTGTTCATTAAATGTGGAAAACCTAATGATTGTTATGCTTGCATAATAAATAAATGTGCCGTACACTTGTATCATCAAATGAGAGACAGAAGGGTCACGATTTGTGAAACATCTCGAAGTTAGATTTGCTTTAAAAGAAACGAAAGAAAAACAACTTGTTTGTTTTTTGAAAGATTTATCCAAAAGTTGCTTTTATAAATGTGGAAAAAGAGAAATCTTTAACATGAAATATGACTTCTAACTCAAAAGTTCTTCGGAAGTTTTGACAGGCTAGTGAAAGTATTAAAGTAATTTTTTACGGCAACTAGATTAAACGGCTCAAAGGAGTGTTTGATAGATGAAAGTAACGCATCTTGGATAGCAGTAAGCTAGAACACATTTAAATTAAAAGTGATTTTAATTAACTGAATGCAAATTCAAATGTGATTTAGCTAGTTGAAAAAAGAAATTTTTGAAATGACATTGCTTCCTAAGTTTATTGCTATATCTGCAGTAGATAGATTAATTACGTGAAGTCAGTATCTGGGCTAAATGAATTAAGGTTGTGCTTAGAAAGTACAATCAGATGTGGTGAGGCACTTCGAAAATGAACTATTTGGTTGGTGTGATGAAAGAGTTTAACTCGTTAAACTTGAAAAACGTAAGTTCAAAAGTGACATTAATCATAAAGCAGAAGAAGAGAAATTTTCGATGTTAAGTTTGTTTTCTAAATCGAACTAAGTTCGACATGCTAAATAGAACCTGTTGCTTGCAGGAGGTAAAGTTTGGATCAAGAAAATTCTTTGAATTTTCAAGATAGGTGTCAGATAGCGGATAAAGCTCCATGAGTTTTAGAAGCTTGAACTCTTTAACTGTAGTTTGATGGTCAGTTTTACTGATTAAAAGGCGGAATTTTCCTAGCGAGGGTTCCGCCTTTACTGTTTTTAACATGAATATTTCTTAAGCTCCGTTTTTTCAAAATATATTTGTAAAATGTCGGATTCCTTAATCCATAAAAAACTCAGTTTAGCTTTTTTTCTAATTGTAATTTCAATTTTCAATGGAAATTCTTTATGTGGTCAAATTAATAAGGAGTATAACATATCAAATGAAGTTTGGAATGGTTATAAATTAAAGAATGATAAAGAATCAAGGTTAATAGAATACAAAGACAATGATGAGGAATTACTAGCCAAATTAGTATTGCTTGATCTTATAAATAAGCATCGTAAAAAACACCTTAAACAGCAGGTTGAACTGGATATTCACTCCTGTCGATCTGCTAATAAAACAGCTCTAGATGCGGCTTTGAATAAATACATGGGCCACTGGGACACTCAAGGTAAAAAACCCTATCATCGGTATGCATTAGATGGGGGTGAAGCTCATGTATCAGAAAATGCATCTGGTGTAGAAAGTACAGCTTTTTTTAAGCAAGATTTAGATGAAATGATTTCCTTAATGAAAGAGAATCATATGCTGATGTACAATGAAAAGCCTCCTTTTGACGGACACCGAGTGAATATTTTGGATCCACATCATAATTATATAGGGTTAGGTGTGGCTTATGATGGTAGTTCTTTTTGTTACTATGAGGAATTTATTAATGATTATCTAACTAAGTCATCAACTAAACTTCAAAATGGAGAAGTTAACATTTCATTTACCATTCCAGATCAGTTTTATTTAATAGGTCTTTCCATTTCTCATGATAAGCCATTTAAACCCATGACAAGAAAAGAATTGAACACGAAAACAAGTTACCTAGACGAGGGTGAAACCAATATTTTTATTTGGGACGATGAGGTAATCTGTAAAGAAAATAATTGCGAATTTTCATTTAAATTAAAGGGCAATCAGATTGCCTATGTTAAAGTGCTCATTAGTAAGAGAAAACCGGACGAATTTGTTAAGGATTCTAAGGGTTCATTCCCTGTTTCGGGATGGGTGTTTTATAGGGGAATGCAATTGGATTAACTTATTTTGGATAAGAAGGTATAATCCAATAACTATACGAATAATCCTTGTAAGGTAGTTGATATTCTTTTCTAGGTAATGCACCCCAGCTGTTCACACATCCTACACCTGATGTATATCCATCAATGTTGAAGTAAACATTTTTTCTAGGAGAAAGTAATTTACCGTGTTTTTGAGTGGTAGACTTATCGGGTCCACTATCTAAGTCTTCCTGAGTAAAATGACTTGCACTAAAATCAAAAAGTTTATCAGAGATAAATTGAATACTGCTGCCTTTCCCATTGCTGAACTTAACCCATCTGGTATCGGTTCTATTTCCATTTTCTTGAGGTCGTGCATAGTTGGTGTGCATGTTATCAATAGAAGAGTTGTATTTTCCTACCATTACTCCATTTTTCCTGTCTACATAAGATTCTACAGGACCATTTCCATACCATTGGCATTGTGAAAAATATTCAGGAATTTCAAATTGATTTCCAAAACGATAAATAGGGGAGTGTTCTCCTTTAAGGGCTTTAAGTTGATTAGTAATATGGATTCTGCCATTGGCGTAAATTTCATAGTTTTTGATTAGTTGGGCATCCCCATTTAAAATGGCTTTAGTAAAGCTTAAATTAATTTCCCCTTTGTTTTTGTGATCTATATAGTGGCTGAACTTGGATTTGTTTCTACTAACAGTTTTCCATTCTTTGTATTTCACCGGTGTATTGGCTCCATAATCATTATCAACAGGCGCTCTCCAAAAATTAAAATGCCCACCTTGC
>JAYPLD010000134.1:0-2788 GCA_038129265.1 Crocinitomicaceae bacterium | reverse complement strand
GACTTCTACAGATATTTTCGTTATATTGAATATTTTGATGGCTCCATAGAATCAACATCAAGAGAACAGGGCTTATTTTATTTTTGGTTGATATCAGAATTTATCAATATGTATGACCAATTTTATGTTGCAGACAAATGGGAATATATTTATAGCTCTGCAATTCAATTAGGAAATTTCATTCTTTATCTAATTGGATTGTTAGGCTTGTTTATTTTTATGAAAATTAAAAGAATAAATTCTACACAGATTTTTATCTCATTGACTTTTCTAAATTTCTTTCCACCAGTTTTTGGTGGAAGATTAATTATGAAACCAGAAATGCTTGCTTTTGCTCTGTTTCCATGGATTCTATTGGGAATTGAAAATTACTTTAAGCATAAAAAAATCTGGAGTTTAGTTGTAATAACTCCTCTTCTTTCTGTAATTGCAACTAGCAAAGGTACAGTTTTTTTGATAACAGTTGCTTCAATTTTATTTATTTATTTGAAGAGAATTAAGAATGTTAAATTTTCAGATTTAAGCATTTCGGCTCTATTATTTTTTGTGATGACTTACGTATTGTATCAGGAAAATCTGGGTATTAACAATATGAGTATGTTGTCACACCCAGAAGAAGACTCCTACTTATTTAGAGCACCTTTTTCATTTATTTATACTTTTAGTCTCAATGAGTTAATTTCAAATCCATTTAGAAATGCACACGCAGGTTCATTGTTGGGAATTACAACTATTGATTTATTTGGTGACTATTTTAATCGATATTGGGATCATGATAGAAGTCTTTTCTTTTCAAATAGGGAAAAATTTATTACATTACTCGAACACCCTAGAAGAAATTTGTCAGTCTTTTTTTCTCTAATATTTTTTGTGTTCACTTTTGCAAAACAAAGATCATATGAATTCTCTTCATATACAAAGGTTTATTTAGTGGGTACATGTATATTATTACTAACTTCTTTAGGACTATTTGGACTTCATTTCAATCCAGATAAAGGAGATACCGTGAAAACCCATTATTATTTCTTTTTGTTGGGATTTTCTTTTGTTTTTTTAGTAGTAAATTTTTTACGGAAAACAAGCCAAAAAACTCATATCAGCCTTTTAATTTTTGCAATTTTATCTTTCTCATTTATCGTTGGTTTTCCAAAAAATTATGATCAAGAATATAATGAAATTCTTTCAGAAAAAGTTTCAACAACTCTGAGCTGTCGTTATGCATCCGACTATTTTGAAAATATAACAAATACTGACATAGAGTGTTTAACTAAGGAAATTGCCACATGTGGCATTTATGACAATTTCAATGAACCTATACAGCATGAAGATGGTTATCTGATATTCCAACCAGACGATTTCTTTAAAAACCTTAACTTACAAGACACAGAAGGAAACTCTGTAACAGTTTCTGGTTATGCTGAGTGTTTGCATTATTTAAATGGAGGATATGCAAAAACGGAAACTGTTAATTTAGAAGACAGAACTCCTCCAATTAATAGAACATTCTTATTTCTCATTCTTTCAAGCTTTGTTTACCTTTTATTTAGAAACAAAGGCATGCTTTTTATCAGATAGTTAAATTGAAAATTGAAAATTAAATTCATTGCTTTATCATTTTATTAGTGAGAAAAATTCAATTTTTTATATTATCTATTATTGTTTTAATTTTTATCTCTTGTAGTTCACAGGATGATGAAGTAGCAACAGATTTAATTGATACAACAACTACATCAAATATTCCAACATCTACTATAACAACAATTATTGACACTACCACTACAACAGAGGTTGCAATCGACGGTTGTATTCCAGAAAATAATCAAAGTATTGATTTCACTAACCTTACAAATGTACAAAACTTTTTAAACAGATACGGATTTGACGCTGGGCCTGAAGATGGAATGTCAGGTACTCAAACAAGAGAAGCTATTAAAAAATTTCAAGCTTATGTTGGAATAACTGTTGATGGTGACTTGGGACCTACAACATATGGAAAAATGAGATTGTATACAGGATGTGAAACAAAAATTAATGATTATGTCTCTGAAACAACCACAACAACCGTAATAGTTGAAGAAGATAATTCTGAAACCAGTACGACCACAACTTCTGTACCTCCTACAACAACAACTACCACTGTAATAGCCGCAAGTTACGACTACGGATTCCAGGGTTCTGTTTCACCAGAAACAGGAAACTTTATTGATGTAATCACTAGTTATAATGAAAATAACTCTTTTTGTTCTAACATTGCACCAACTTATAGTGAGAAGAATCAAAAATCAGATCTTGGTTTTCCTGAATCATATCAGCTATATCCCTCTCCTCCATTATTAGCTACCGGTGCATCTACGCAGATATCTTCTGACTCTTCTACCACTTTTACAGTAGAGGTTGTAGGTAATGGTGATGAAAATTATAAATTTTACTTTATTGAACCTTTTACTTCTTCTTACGTATCTTTAATACCTCAAAACATTTCAATAAGCACAGGCCTAACTCAGGCAACATTTAACAAAAGTGGATTGACTCAAGGATATTGGTTTTATGGGTATGCAGACAATGGTTCTGGCGGAATTGTTAAAGCAGATGGTTCAAGGGAATTTTTGGTTGGACCTGCCCTTATCCAAAATGATGTAAATATAACTACATTTGATAACGTTTGGTTACATACATCCCAAGAATTAATAAGTAATGGGGAATACGTTCCAAATAATAGCGAAATGTATATTACTTACATTATGGATACTGGGTTTAATTCATTCTCAACTATTTCAAACGAAGTTGA
>JAYPLD010000133.1:0-2804 GCA_038129265.1 Crocinitomicaceae bacterium | reverse complement strand
GAAACAAGAGTACGGTTTGCTCCTAGTCCAACAGGACCACTTCATATGGGAGGGGTAAGAACTGCTTTATACAATTATCTATTTGCCAAAAAACATCATGGTAAATTTATTCTTAGAATTGAGGATACTGACCAAACGAGATATGTTGAAGGAGCTGAAAATTATATTATTGAATCGTTAAAATGGAGTGGACTAAGTATTGATGAAGGTCCTGGAGTTGGAGGTGAATTCGGTCCATACCGTCAATCTGAGCGAAAACACCTTTACAAACAGTATGCAGATATTCTAATTGAAAAAGGACATGCTTATTTTGCCTTTGACTCTGCAGAAGATTTAGAGCAAATGAGAGAAATGGCTAAAAAGGCAAAAATGCCCAATTGGCAATATAATTCCATTACTCGAAACTCCATGAAAAACTCCCTTACTTTATCTGAAGACGAAGTAAAGGAGAAAATTAAAAGTGGGGACCCATATACCATTCGAATTAAGATGCCCAGAAATCATGATGTCCGATTTTATGACGAAATCAGGGGTTGGGTTATTGTGAATACCAATAATATGGATGACAAAGTCATTTTCAAAGGTGACGGCATGCCTACATACCACTTAGCTAATGTGGTAGATGATTATTTAATGAAAATTTCTCATGTGATCAGAGGAGAAGAATGGCTTCCTTCAGCACCACTACATGTATTGTTATACCAATACTTAGGATGGGAAGAGGTTATGCCCAAATTTGCGCATTTACCTCTAATTTTAAAGCCTGATGGAAATGGAAAACTAAGTAAGAGAGACGGTGACCGGCTAGGATTCCCTGTTTTTCCACTACAATGGGTAGATCCATCAACTAAAGAAGTCTCATCTGGATACAGGGAAAAAGGATACTATCCTGAATCATTTATCAATATGCTCGCATTCCTTGGTTGGAATCCTGGTACATCGAAAGAATTGTATCATATGGAAGAATTGATACATGATTTTTCACTTGAAAGAGTTGGAAAAAGCGGGGCGAAATTTGATCCTGAAAAAACCAAGTGGTATAACCAGCAACATTTAAGGTCAAAATCAAACGAAATACTCGTAAAAGAAATCAAGGACACCGTTGATTATAATGTATGCGATAGCTATTTAGAAGGTGTTATTGAATTAATGAAAGAAAGAGCAACATTTACAAATGAATTACTTTCGGAAAAGTATTTCTTTGAGTCCCCTGATGACTATGATGAAAAAACATTCAGAAAAAAATGGAAGGAAAATTCCAGTTCTATTATAGAAAAACTATTCGAAAAGATAAATCTAATTGAAGATTTTTCAACTGAAAATATTGAGCATACATTTAAAGACTACATTACTGAAAATGAGTTAGGGATGGGAGCTGTTTTACCTTGTATGAGACTTATTTTAACAGGGAAAGGTATGGGGCCATCTGTTTTTGCCATTGCTTCTTTATTAGGAAAAGATGAGGTAATGACTCGATATCAAAATAAAATTAAATTTTTCACCTCTCTTTACGAAAATAAAAAGCAGGTGCAATGAATGTAGTTCAAGTACATGGTATAAGAACATATTCCTATCATGGTTGTTTGGAGGAAGAAAAGGTTATTGGAGGAAACTACATAGTTGATATCGATGTGTTTTGTGACTTTAGATCAGCTGCTTTAGAAGATAACCTCACAAAAACAGTAGACTATGTTGATGTGAAAAACATTGTAGTACACGAAATGGGATTACCGTTTAAACTGATTGAAACCGTTGCCTATAATATCATTACCCAATTAAAAGCAAAATTTTCAACTGTAGAAAAGTGTATGGTGAAAATTAAAAAAATCAACCCTCCTATTGATGGGGATGTGAATTATGTTTCTGTGATCGTAGAAGAATAAATTGTTTATTTAATCGGAAATTGTAATTTTGTTCCTTCTTTGAATTAAGGTCTCGTGGCCGAGTGGCTAGGCAGTGGTCTGCAAAACCATCTACATCGGTTCGAATCCGATCGAGACCTCTTTTTTCTAACGAATAATAATCTCCCTGACCTCGCCTATTTTATTTGAATTAATTATATACATGTGGTAATAACCACTTGAAAGATTACATTCTATATTTTTTTTTCTACCACTTTTCCATGAGGCTGAAAAAACACCTTTACCTGATAAATCATATATCATAATTTCAGCTTGATCATTACCAGAAGATCTCCCCAAAGTAAAACTTCCATCATTTGGATTTGGATATAAAACGTAATTAACCTCATTATTGATATTGATTCCAACGTTATTTACGCTTTCGCAGGGAGATATATTAGTACAGCTAAATTTGGTCACTTCAACCGCATAATCTCCATTTACAGCTGCAACGTAGCTTTGATTCGTCTCCCCAGAAATGGGTGAATAATTGTTATTGCAATCTAACCATTGGTAGGTAGCCCCTTGAACATCTGAAGTTAAAGTAGGTGAATTATTATTTATGGTGTTAGAAAAAGGAATAGGCACAATTAACTCACAATTGGTATTGTTGTTACATAACTGAAAGCAGTTGTTTGAATCACTCGCCTCATAAATTTGAACCCCACACGGAATATTTTGGAAAATGAAACTTGAGGCAAAATTAGCAGAATTTAACAAGTTGGATGATAAGCCATCATAAATACTAACGGTATAAGGTGACGTTCCCCCTTGTATTTGATATTCCACATTATTTGATGTATCAATGATGTAATTCACCATCATAGGTGGAGGCTCAGGAAGAAAAATGGAGTCTGTAACGGTAAATCCATTAGCATCAGTCACTAAACAAGAATAATTACC
>JAYPLD010000132.1:0-2813 GCA_038129265.1 Crocinitomicaceae bacterium | reverse complement strand
AAATTGATTAAAAAGTAAAGTTAAATTAATGATTAAAAAGCTCCTTTGGGAGCTTTTTTTTTGTCTATTTTTAAAGTATGAGAATTTGGTTCGTTTCATTTACTATTACAATTTTCATGTGTATTCATGGAAATGCTCAAATCATCAGTATTTCACCCCCCTTCCCCACTATCAACGATGTAATAACGGTACAATATGATGCCACTCAAGGTAATGGAGGATTACAAGGAATAAGTCCTGTTTATGCCCATACGGGTGTGGTAACACAAAGTGGCCTACCTAGTTCATGGTCTTATGTGCAAGGAAACTGGGGGCAGGCTGATCCAAACGTATTAATGACCGACATAGGAAACAACCTTCATGAAATCACGATAGACATAGATCAATATTATGGATTCCCACAGGGTACTAATGTGGCCAAGTTAGCATTTGTTTTTAGGAATTCAGATGGATCTGCCGAAGGTAAAACAGCCACTTTAGGAGATATTTTCTATCCTGTTTACCCTGTGAACGGAGGATTTCAAGCAGCCATTTTTAAACCCTATGATAACGTACTTGTTCATTTAAATGATGTCATATCGATTGAAGCACAGACCAACAGTAGTGCCACAATTGAACTCTACGATAATGGAAGCCTTATTTCGAGTATCAGTGCCAATACCATATTACAATATAATTTAAGTGTAAACACTACTGGTGATCATGATATTGTTATGGTAGCTCATGATGGCACAACAACTATTTATGATACTATTTCATATGCAGTAATACCACCAACTAATTTTCAAGATCCACCTTTAGGAATGTTAGACGGAATTAATTACATCGATGATTCAACCGTTACCATTAAATTTTTTGCTCCAGAAAAAAACACCGTAAACCTTATTGGTGATCACAATAACTGGGAGATTAACTCAGCTTCTTTCATGAATTTGTCCTTAGATAGCTCATACTGGTGGAAAACCATCACGGGTTTAATTCCAGGTCAATCTTATACATATCAATATCTAGTTGATGGCACGATTAAAATTGCTGACCCTTTCAGCCCATTAATTTTAGATCCTAATAATGACAACTACATTGGAAATTTAGCTTATCCTGATCCTATTCCCTACCCAGCCAATTTTACCAATGGTTTTGTCACCGTAATGCAACCGGGGAAAACACCTTATAATTGGACTCACACCAATTTTAGTAAGCCGCAAAACAAAGATTTAGTCATTTATGAATTGCTTGTGAGAGACTTTTTATCAACCCACAGCTATTTAACTTTAATAGACACGTTGGACTACCTAGAAGAGTTGGGTATTAACGCCATAGAATTGATGCCGCCAGGAGAGTTTGAAAACAACGAAAGTTGGGGTTATAATCCCAGTTTTCACATGGCTTTAGATAAATATTACGGGACACCCGAACATTTCAAAGCATTTGTTGATTCTTGCCATGGTAGAGGAATAGCGGTTATTATAGATATTGTTTTTAATCATGCCTTCGGACAGAGTCCCATGTTACATTTATATTGGGATGGAGCAAATAATAGACCCGCAGCCAACAACCCGTGGTTCAATGCTATTTGTCCACATATGCCCTATTGTTGGGGGTATGATTATAATCATGAATCACAAGCTACCCAAAACTTTATGGACAGAGTAAATCATTATTGGCTTGATGAATATCATGTGGATGGTTTTCGATTCGATTTCACAAAGGGATTTAGTAATAACTCTAATAATTATGATAACGGTAGAATTCAATTGTTAAAAAGAATGGCGGATACGATTTGGAGCGTACATCCTAACTCATACATCATACTTGAGCACTGGGCTGACAACAATGAAGAAAAAATACTTGCTGATTATGGAATGATGCTTTGGGGTAATGTAACTCACGGATACCAGGAAAGTGGTATGGGATATATTAGCGGATCTAATTTATCATTTGGCGTTTACAAATATCGAACTTGGTCGCAACCTCATCTTGTATCATATATGGAATCTCATGATGAAGAAAGAATCATGTACAAAAACATAACTTATGGTAATAATGGTCCTAATCACGATGTGAAAAATTTGATCACAGCACTTGAAAGATGCGAAGCTTTGGCCGTTATGATGTTATCTACTCCAGGACCTAAAATGATTTGGCAATTTGGTGAACAAGGATATGATATATCTATTGATTATCCTTGTAGGGTGTGTAACAAACCCATTCTTTGGCAATATATGCAGGAAAATAGCCGTAAAAGATTATACGATGTATATAAAGCCATTATACATCTCAGAAATAGTCATGAGGCATTTACAGGAGATGATTTCACCTATAGCCTAAATCAAGCCGTCAAGATTTTAAAACTAAATGACCCCAACATGAATGCGGTTGTCTTAGCTAATTTTGATGTGGAAAACAAAGACAAACAACTGGCTTTTCAACATCAAGGTTGGTGGTATGAGTATTTTTCTGGAGATAGTATAAATGTAACTGGCAACTACAATTTTACGCTAGGACCTGGTGAATACAGAGTTTATACGGATCAAAAGCTAGATATTCCTAATGTGCTTAACACAACCAATATAGTTGAGCTTGTTGAGACAGATTGGAATATTAAATTGTATCCAAATCCTGCAATTGATATAGTGCATGTTCAATTATCTGATATAACATTAAACGAGAAACTGCTAATTTCCCTAATGGATGCAAATGGAAAATTGGTAATTCAAAAAAAAATGGATCCTAACAACGAATTATCCATGCCCCTTCATAATTTAAGCAAAGGAAATTATCAATTTATAGTTCAACAGGGCCATAAAATCGAC
>JAYPLD010000131.1:0-2866 GCA_038129265.1 Crocinitomicaceae bacterium | reverse complement strand
CAAGACAGTGACTGGTCAGTTTACCAAAACATGAATAATGTATTGAGTTTTGAGAGCAGTGAACTATTTGGCGCTACCTCCAATGATTTTTCTGCCACCATTGATGTTACAGTAATGGGCTGTGTAGAGCAAATCGTTTTTGATGCCAGTGTAAATAGTGGCAGTTCTTTATGTGAGTTTACAATAAATCTTAATAATAATCCATACATTGAGGTTTCAGACGACACTAATCTATGTGGAGGAGATTCTACTCTATTAACCATTGACACTGCTTATGGAGGAATTTTAGTAGATCAGTTTACCATGACCTTCAATAATGCATTTTCACACACTACCACAGGAACCACTCTACCAGGAGTTTATTATTTAATCGTCTCAGGCACCTATTACGGATCCACAAATGAAACAAGAGATGCTTGTTTTGGAAATGGGTGGTACAACGGATATGTCTGGACACCTGGTATTGCTTGGAAATGGAATAATGTTAACCCGCAAAATTATGCTCAAATCCCAACGCAATTAAATACGACCAATCACACCTATCAAATGATTTTTTCGGGTGGATCGAGTTACACGTTTAGCTTTACAGATACTCAATATGGTGACAACGGAGGGGCATTGAATTTCTCCTTGTATTACCTTGGCAATATTTCGTGGAGTAATGGAGTCACAACCTATCAAAACAATGTAACACCTTCCAACACCACAACTTACACAGCCACCATAGATAATGGAGGATGTACAGCCACTGATAATGTATTAGTGACTATAAATTCTGGTGGGAGCTCTGTTGATGTAATTACGAATTGTAATAGTTACACTTGGATTGATGGAATCAATTATACGACATCAAACAATTCAGCTAGTGTAGTTTTACCTACTTCTGGTGGTTGCGACAGTCTGGTTCAATTGGATTTAACCATTAATTACGATAGTTATGGAACCGATGTGCAAACAACCTGCGGACCTTTCACATGGATTGATGGAGTAACCTACTCCTCATCTACGAATACACCCACTTTTACAATTGCCAATCAATCAGGCTGTGATAGTGTCATTACACTAGATTTAACGGTAGGCAATGTTTCCAATACGGTAGATCAACAAATAGCCTGTGACTCGTTAGTTTGGATTAACGGCCAAACGTATACCTCATCAAATAACACAGCTCAATATAGCACATTAAATGCACAAGGTTGTGATTCAACCATTAACTTAGATTTAACGGTTCACCCATCCTATTTTAATGCTCTATACGACACCATTTGCTCTTCTGATCTTCCATTCAACTGGAATGGATTCATATATAATACTAGTGGAAACCAAATTGAAATTCTCTCAACTACATTTAATTGTGATTCTATTACGGAATATTTTCTTACTGTTAATGACACCCCAACGGTGAGTATTAACATAGGAGATACCACAATCTGCATGGATAGTTCCATATTCATTTATGCTTCAGGAGCAGATAATTATTCTTGGGATGGAAACATCACTAACAATGATTATAATATTATTCTAGATAATGGAACCTATACTGTAATTGGAACTGACACGAACAATTGTCAGTCATCAAGTTCGGTTAACATTACTATTGACACATGCTATATTGAGCCATTTTCCTTAAATATCCCAAATGTTTTTACCCCTAATAATGACGGAGAAAATGATGGTTTTTTTGTGACCGGAACAAGCTTTGAATTGCATAGCACAACTATTTTTAACCGATGGGGTGAAGTTGTCTTTCAAACAAACTACAACAGTCCATGGGATGGCAGATTAAGCTCAGGTCAAAAGGCTCCAGAGGGAACATATTATTTTTTAATTGATTTTACAAAAAATGATTCCGGCACAATTTCTCGTGAAATCCGCAAAGATTATTTATCATTATTCAGATAAAGAATTAAATTTGAGTATTATTTAAGTATTCAATTTCGGAAAATTATTCATCATGAGAATTTTAGTGACCTCCCTGTTTGTCCTTTTATTTATGGTCAATCATGCCCAAAGTGAAGAGTTGAAATTAGTTTATCCAAGTTCAACCAAAGAAGCTAATAATGAGATCAGAAACATGTTGTCAACACATCCAGACTGGGCAAAAAAATTCAAAGTTATAGATTCAAAAGATTTTATTTTTCTTTCTGATGAACAGTATAATCAAGTTGAAGTTTATTTAAAAACATTTGAAAATAGGGACTCAGATAAATATGCTGAATATTTAAAATTCAAATCAACGTGGTTTTCAAGATATAAATCCACCAGCCAACTAATTAACGAACTAAAAAAATAGGTATATGAGATATTTGGTTTTATCTATTTTACTACTGACTTTCATTTTTTCTTCAGAGAATCAATACAGTCAATGCAATAACGGAGCTAATTTTTATCCAGCTACTGCCTACACCCCTCCTACTGGCGTTTGGGCATCAGCTACTATGGTGAATTGGGCCG
The DNA here is from genome assembly GCA_038129265.1 of Crocinitomicaceae bacterium. Lineage (GTDB taxonomy): Bacteria > Bacteroidota > Bacteroidia > Flavobacteriales_D > Parvicellaceae. Next base: position 412 of record JAYPLD010000131.1, on the reverse strand, counting down.
GTGAAGTTATACAAGTAGATGTCAACTCAGGTGATATTTATCAATTTTCCACTTGCAACATTTATGGCGGTGTTGCTGCTTCTTATGACACAGAACTAACGTTAAGAGATGATGTAGGAAACTTATTGGCCTACAATGATGATTTCACGGGATGTGGGAGTAACTCATATATAAGTTGGACATCTACTATTACAGGAGTAGTTCACTTACATATTAATCAATTTCCATGCGCATCTAATTCTACTGCCACAGAAGTCATGATCTATCGTTCGTTAGGCGGTGGAGGCGGAGGTGGAGGCACCAATTATTGCACCGCACCTAATGCACCTTCTGATTTTCCATGTAGTGCACCAAGCATTGATTTGAGCCAAGCCTATTATGGTTCAACAGACTGTAATTATTCCGTTGATGC
>JAYPLD010000130.1:0-2936 GCA_038129265.1 Crocinitomicaceae bacterium | reverse complement strand
TATTTATGAAAAACCTGAAGCAAGTCATTCATTTCTTTGGTAATATCTTTTTGTAAAGGAAATGTGTTGTGGTTTACGTGAAATCTAGATTGAGGATCATAACATGATTCTAATGAAGGAGTCCCTCCAAAATCATTGGGTAAGCCTAAAATCAAAGATTTCAGCCTATTTGTTTCATTGGGTACATGTAATGATAATTCGCTCAATCTAATTATTTTACTAAATATTCATATTTAAAACCTACAGCAAACCAAGACAACTTGTCAAATATAGTATTAGAAGGAATATAACTGGCATTAGGATTCTTTAAATCCATATTATATACGTATTCAGAATAGGAAACATTAGCAATTAAACCTACAGACCCCACATCACTATTAAAAATAAATACACCCACATAAGGGGAAATAAAAAAATTATTTTCGTTAGGGTTGATATTTTCAAAGCCTGTTGCTCTTCTAAATATTTGGTTATATCCAAAAGAAAATCCAGACTTTAAATAAGATCTATCGCTTAGAGGCTTGTGAACTGAAGTAGTAACGCCCGCAAAGTGGGAATCAAACTGACCGTTCATGTTTATGGGGAAGGCCCTTCTATTTAATTCAAAGTATGAATACCTGTAGGAAACGCCCAAGGAAATATTGTTGAAAACCATAAAATCATAATGAGCACCTAACTCAGCTACTTCATCAAAATTAGAACTGAATAAGTGATTTGAAATGGTGTTAGGTATAGTAATATCAAAACCTATTGCATGCTTGAATAGTTTTATTTTTTCTTGCGAATGAATTACGAGGAAACTGCAACAAAAACTTAATATTAGAATATATCTTTCAATTTTTGATTTCAATAGATCTTAATATTCTTTGTTTATCTGTTTTGATTTCTAAATTGAGTTTTTCATTTTTCAAGTCACTCACATCTATGTTTTCCACATGAAGACCCGCACCAAATTCCTTGTTAAAGACTGGTAATTTGACTTTTTCATTTTGATCAAGGATATTGATTTCAATGGTTTGCGGAATAAATACTTCAAAAGCAATTTGAACGAGCCCAGAAAAAATGTAAGGAATTTGCTTTACCGTGACGTACTCTTTGTTTAAAGCTCTTTTTTGATTTTTCCCAACCACAAAACTTTTAATTAACTTATAAATTAGCCAAATACCAAGAATAATGGAGATGGCACCGATTGCATTAATAAATAATCTCCAAAATTGACTTTCTTCCCAAAGAGATAACATTTCTTTTTTTAACCAAAATTAGAAAACAATTCATCAAAAGTTAAAATGAATAATGATATTTACATGCATTCAATAAAGAATAATTGGAAATTCAGCATGTAATAGACGCCTTAAAGAAACCACTTCCAGGATATGTGGCACATGCTGAACTTGCTCCATACAGAAAATCAAATGCGCATTACTTAAAGGATATTAAACCAAAATTAGCAAGCACCTTAGTGCTATTATTTCCAGATGAAAACAACTTACTCCATTTTGTTTTAATTAAAAGACCCCAATACAATGGTGTTCATAGTAATCAGTATGCCTTGCCAGGAGGTAAAAAAGAAGGAAACGAAAACAAGGAAGAAACCGCACTTAGAGAAACACAAGAAGAAATTGGAATCCAAAGAGATGAAATACGAATTATTGGAAAATTGTCAGAGATATATGTTCCTCCAAGTAATTTCTTAATTTTTCCATTTATTGGTTATTGTAGTTCTGCACCTTTGTTTACAGCTGACCAAAACGAGGTTGACGAAATTATAGAAATACAACTAGATGAATTATTCAAGAATGATGTAGTAAAAACAACCCATAAAAGCATCGTTCACCAAGGGCAAAAATTTAATATGAGTGTTCCATTCCTAGATCTTAATGGAAGAGATGTTTGGGGAGCTACAGGTGCTATTTTAAACGAACTAAAAGTAATTTTGAGTTCCTAATTCAACTTTAATTTGTAACCTACACCTTTTACGGTCTTAATGTAACCGTCACCTAATTTTTCTCTTAATTTTCTGACATGAACATCAATAGTACGGTCTCCAACTATGATATCATCACCCCAAACTTTGTTCAAAATTACATCTCTTGTAAATACATTTCCAGGCTTAGAAAAAAGGAGGGCTAACAATTCAAACTCTTTTTTGGGTAGTAACAACTCTTTCCCTTTTTGAAAAACCACATATTTTTCGGTATCAATAAATAATTCTGCTGTTGAAGCTGAATCGGTATTTTTTTCAGCTTTTCTTCTAAGTAACGCCTTAATTCGACTCATTAATACTCTGGGCTTTATGGGCTTTGTAATGTAATCATCCGCACCTGAATCAAAGCCTGCTATTTGAGAATAATCTTCCGAACGAGCAGTTAACAGCGCCACTAACGTATCTTTTATTTCTTTGCTTTCTCTAATTTCAACACAGGTTTCTATACCATCCATTTCAGGCATCATTAAGTCTAATAAAACTAGATCAGGCTGAAAATCTTTTGCTACATCTAAAGCCTCTTTTCCATTTTGGGCTGTTTTAGTCAGGTAACCTTCCTTAGTAAGGTGATAGTCTAGTAGGTTTACTATATCTGGTTCATCGTCAACTATAAGAATTTTCTCAGGCATTTCGTTTTTTTTCAAATGTATAGATATAGTAGGAAAATTAATAAATCTTACTGTTAAGATAACATTAATAGCGGTATAACAGAAAGAGATTGTAATAGAACTTCAATTTCATGCTTTTGGTATTTACAATTCCTTAACATTGATATAAGAAACTCATAAGATTATTTAAAAATTGAGTTCAAATTACTGTCATTACTTTGCCGATAAATAATTAAAACAAAAACCAACATCGAAATGAAAATTTCAAAAATAACCATTTTAACATCAGTTTTAGCTATAGGCATGTTAGCTAGCTGCGGAAAAGAAGGATGTACAGATCCAAC
>JAYPLD010000129.1:1860-2999 GCA_038129265.1 Crocinitomicaceae bacterium | reverse complement strand
CTTCTATGGCTATTGATCCTTTTGGATTTTTGTTTGTGACGGGCACTTTTGAGGAAACCGCTGATTTTAATCCCGGTAATACCACTACAAATTTAATTTCAAATGGACTAACTGACCTATTCTTAATTAAACTCAACTTTTCTGGTGGTTTACTTTTTGCCAAATCCATTGGCGGAACTGGTAATGATGGATCTACGGATATCAAAATTGACCCATTCAGCAACCTGTTTTTAACGGGCTACTTTAGTGAAACAACCGATTTTGACCCTAGCAACAATGGCACTTCCAATCTAGTTTCTTTAGGGTATGAAGATGCCTTTACTTTAAAACTCAATAATTTAGGTGACTTTATATGGGCCAAATCATTTGGCAATAACAATTTCATTAGAGGCAATTCTGTCAATATAGATGGAGATGGTAATGTATTTACGGGTGGTTTTTTTAGAGGAATTTGCGACATAGATCCAGGATCAAATGTCATACCTATTAATTCAAATGGATATATGGACATTATACTTCAAAAATTAGATCAAAACGGAAATTACTTGAATGCCATTACTCTAGGTAACAGCGGAGATGATCAAATTATAGATATGAAAATTGTGAATAACGAATTTTACATATGTGGGACCTTTATGGATCAAGTTGACTTTAATCCAAGTATACTTGACCATGTCATGACTTCAAATGGGGACGAAGATGCATTTGTGCTTAAATTTGGAGTGGCCAATTGTAGTAATAACGCTACATCACCTCTCTATTTAGAATTAAATGTAGACGATCAATGTCAAGAAATTAATTGGGAACTTAATGCATCAAGCGGGCTCACCTTATATCAAGGTGGCCCCTATGATTGTGATGGAAATGGAGGGGGAACTCAAGCTAATTCTACCATAAGAGATACGTTTTATCTTTTTCCCTATGAGTGCTATGACTTTGTATTAAATGATGCTGGAGGAAATGGTATAAGTTCCGGATCTTGGCAAATAAGTGATTACAACGGAAATCAGGTAATTCAGGGTGGTGGCAATTTCGGAAGTCAAAGTCTACAATCCTTTTTCATAGAAAATGATATTTCTAATTTGGAGAAAGATAAAAATGAAAATAATAGAGCTGCCCCCCCCTATCCAAATCCTGCA
>JAYPLD010000129.1:0-1760 GCA_038129265.1 Crocinitomicaceae bacterium | reverse complement strand
CTATTAGAAGAAATTTATGATGAGGATATTATATTTCTTTTTAAAGGTGATTTCAAAAAAGAAAATGCTAACGCCATTCTCAACATCATACAAGCCAATACTAGGTTTCAAACAAAAAATAAAGAATTTAACGATTACCGAGTTTTTCATACAGCCGTAGAACTCATACAAAATATCTCTAGACACGGAAAGGACGTAGGTGGATCAATTGAAGGCGTTTTTTGTCTAATGAGAAATGATAGTGGATTTTATCTAGCCACAGGAAATTACATAAAGAATGGAGAGTTTGGAAAAGTTGAGGATCACTTTAATAAATTGAATAACTACAAAGGAGATGACTTGCAAAAAGTATACCTTAAAACATTAAAAGAAAATGCCATAACTGAATCAAATCAGGCTGGAGTTGGATTAATTGACGTAAGGCGTTACAATCAATCTCCATTCGATTTTGACATAATCACAGATGATAATGGCTTTTATTTAACAGCAGGAGTATTAATTCCTTTTTATATTTGAAATATGAATGAATTTAGCGAACCAACAATAAATAAAGACGACAACAATGGAGTGGTGTCCATTTCAGGTATTTCTATGATGGAAGATGCCATGGATTTTTATAAACCACTTAAGGAATGGGTTGACCAGTACTTAAATTCCAATAAAAAATTAGTAATTGATTTTGAATTAAATTACTTCAACTCATCCTCAGCAAAACAATTTATTCAGCTCATTTCAAAGTTAGAAGATGATCCATTTGAAGGTAAAGTGATATGGAAATATCCAAATGATCACATCATCATGTATGATAGAGGAAAAGAACTTGAAGCCATTTTGGATGTACCATTTGAATTTGTAGGCACTTAAATGGTAAAACCAAAAACTAAAACATCATCTAACTGAAAATTATTTCCTTTCCAGTTAAGAAATTCTTTCTTTAATTCTGAATATAAATCGAGGTTCTGTTTGACAGAATTACATAATATATTCTTGAAATTGTTTACCCCCATTGACTTGTTTTTTATTCCTCCAAATTGATCATAATACCCATCGGTATACATGAACACCCAATCGCCTTTTTTTAGGCTAAATTCATGAGTAGTATATATTCTCTGTTCTAATTTTTCTTTTTTAAAATAACTGCCTCCTACCGGAGTATAGTCTCCCTTGTATTCCTTCAAATTTCCGGTACTACTTACTATGTACACCCCATTTCTTGCTCCTGAAAAAACTACCTTTTTACTCTTTTTATTAATGACACATATGGCTAAGTCCATTCCATCTTGGATGGAATTGTCTTCTTTTTGATTTAAAATCAAAACTAACTCTTGATTAATTTTAGAAAGAATTTCATTTGGTGAGATAGTTTTATTCGTGGCTATGGTTTCAATTATCAAATTACCCAATACCGTTAGAAAACCACCAGGAACACCATGACCAGTACAGTCTGCTGCTATGGCTATAGCTAAGTCTCCAAAAGTTTTAAACCAATAAAAATCACCTCCAACAATATCTTTTGGAAGATTAAAAATAGCATGATTTCCGAAAAAAGATGCTATCTCATCTTCATCAGGTTGTAGAGCTCTTTGAATGTATCTAGCATAGTGTATTGAGTCAATGATCTCCTTATTCTTTTTTTCTATTTCTACTTTTTTTGTATCTAAATCCTGGTATGCTCTATCCATTATTTTTTTTTGACGCTGAATTATATCTTTTTCTTGTTGGTTTTTTTGAAAACGTAACCAGATAATAATGGCAAAGAC
>JAYPLD010000128.1:0-3032 GCA_038129265.1 Crocinitomicaceae bacterium | reverse complement strand
GAGTTATAACTAATGCTACCTACTACCATTAAAAGTCCTAAAAAGACCAATAACAATACAAAAACGACAATTTTTCTTGCTTTCATTTAAATAAGTTGCCCGAATTTAGTGTTAAACCACTATGGCAAATGTTAATTTAGATTAAGAAACTTATTCTTCTCCATTAATCAATACGGGAGTTTTACCATCCGTAATGATCAATTTAGCGTTAGGAGAAGTAGAGATTTCTCTTAGTACTTCAAGGCTTCTCCATTCAATATTACCTTCAGTAATTCCTTCTTTAATGATTCGTTGAGCATCTCTTATACCCTCTGCCTCAATTCTTTTTCTTTCCGCTTCTTTTTTCTCCCGTTGTAATACAAATTCCATCTGTTGCGCTTGTTGCTCAGATCTCAATTTAGCTTCTATAGCTGCATATAAACCAGGGGGAAGTGTAATGCTCTTTAGCAAAACTGCTTCAATCACAAAACCTCTGTTTTCAAGTAGTTTAACCATTTGTTCCTTTATCTCCTTTTCTATCTCAGCTCTTTTACCTGAGTGCATATCTTTAGCATAAAATCTCGCACACACATCAGCTGAAGCTGATCTGAAAGTACTTAGAATAAGAACTCTTTCAAAGTTGGCACCCACTTCGTTAATAATATCAAGTGCCTTTTCTTCTTTAACGTGATAAAGTATAGAAATTTCTGCACTCACATTTAATCCTTCTTTTGAAGGAAGATTTAATTTAATTTCTTTGTTAACAGTTCTTGTAGGTATTTTAACTAATGTCGTAGTTAATGGGTTAATTAGTGTAGGACCTGGTGATGCTGGATTTCCTTTCAGTCTTCCTAAAAATTGCCTAACACCTACCTCTCCCGGTTTAACAATGACACAAGAACTAGCTACAGCGGCTATAAATACAAATACAAATATTTTTTTCATCAGTTTAATTTTTTCATAAAGTTAATGAAATATCTACTCTAGCTTGAGTATAGAATCAAAAAAAGCCTGCAAGTGCAGGCTTTATCATGTATGGGTAATTTGGATTATTCGTCTCCGTTAATTAAAACTGGAGAACTACCATCTGTAATGATTAGTTTTGCATTTGGAGAAGTAGAGATTTCCTTTAGCACTTCAAGGCTTTTCCATTTTATGTTGCCTTCAGTGATTCCTTCTCTCAAAATGTTTTGAGCATCTCTTTCACCTTCCGCTTCGATTCTCTTACGCTCTGCCTCTTTTTTCTCTCTTTGAAGGACAAACTCCATTTGTTGAGCTTCTTGCTCTGCCTTAAGTTTGCTTTCAATAGCGGCATATAATCCACTTGGAAGAGTTATACTTTTTAAAAGAATAGCTTCAATTACAAAACCTCTGTCTTTTAAAAGTTTACTCATTTGAGCTTTTATTTCTTCCTCAATAACTGCCCTTTTTCCTGAGTGCATGTCCTTAGCATAGAACCGTGCACAAACATCCGCTGCTGCAGATCTAAAAGTGCTAAGTATAAGTACACTTTCATACCTTTTTCCAACAGTGCTAATGATATCTAATGCCTTATCTTCTTTCAAGTGATAAAGTATAGATATACTAGCTGCAACATTTAAACCTTCTTTAGAAGGTAAATTTAATTTCACCTCTCTATTTACAGTTCTTGTGGGCAACTTTACGACTTGAGTTACTAGCGGGTTATATAAAACTAACCCTGATGATTTAGGTTGTCCTTTTAATTTACCTAAGGATTGTTTTACACCTACTTGTCCAGGCCTAATGACTGATATGGGTATACAAGAGGTTACAGTAAGTGCTATTACAGTTGTAATTAATATTAATTTTTTCATGATTTTATTTTTTGTTTGATTTAATTATTAGTGGTCAGACTTTGACCTATGCGAGGAATGATCAAACTAATTCGGGTGGGGGGGACTCTATATTAAGGTAATGGGAAATTAAACAAGTTATATTCGAAAAACCATTATCAACATAACGATTTATTTCCACATTGTTTTCATTGTTAAGGTCAATAAACTCATCCTTTTCTACTTCTTTTTCAGATTCTTCTTCCATCTCAATTTCTACACATAACTCCACTTCAATTGGCGATTCATGCATAAATCTAAGTTCAGTTTGAAACAAACAGACCGAAATAGTCATTAGTAGGAGATAGCTTAACAGCGTTGATAATTTGCTATGTAAAAATGTAAATTTTTTCATTTTCACAAATATTAACAAACACTGTGCCAATTATTGAATTACAAATTCAAAACGGAAATATTAAGTAGAAGGATCTGGAATTTCTTGATGTATTTTTTCAATTTCAGCTAAAAGCGTTGAAGATAATTCTACGTTTATGGATTCAATATTTTCACCTAACTGTGACAGCGAAGTAGCCCCAATGATGTTACTGGTTACAAAAGGTTGTTGATTCACGAAAGCTAATGCCATTTTTGTTAGAGAGATATCAAACTGATGAGCTAGGTCTAGATATCTTCTTGTTGCTTCTGTACTTTGGTCACTACTGTATCTCACAAAGCGTTTAAAAAGATTTAGTCTACTATTGGGTTGATCTGTCCCGTTTATATATTTTCCTGATAGAACGCCACATGCTAAGGGGGAGTAAGCCAAAAGTCCTATATTTTCTCTCATGGAAATTTCGGCATTACCCACTTCATACTGCCTATTTAAAAGAGAATATGAATTTTGCACTGTAATCATTTTTGGAAGGTCATTTTTAGCTTCTTCTAAGAAACGCATAATCCCCCATGGATTTTCATTTGACAAGCCTACATGTCTTATTTTACCGCTCTTAATTAGATCATCGAGTACACAGAGGATTTCATGGAAATTATCTTGCCATTTTTCACCAGAATGGTGTTTGTATCCACGAATTCCAAACGTATTCGTAAATCGTTCGGGCCAATGTAATTGATATAGATCTATATAGTCCGTTTGTAATCGTTTTAAACTCTGGTCAAGAGCTTCAATTAAAGCGTCTTTACTAAAACCAGTAGATCTTATATGTTGGGTATAGGCACCCGGACCAGCAATTTTACTTGCTA
>JAYPLD010000127.1:0-3068 GCA_038129265.1 Crocinitomicaceae bacterium | reverse complement strand
GATATGCATAAATAAGCAAGGATGCATATTTCTGGAATCATTAAACCATCATAAACACTCATTACTTGAGGAAAGGTATAAATAAGGAAAATACCAATTCCAATTTTTAGTATTTCTATGGGGAAACTCATTATAAAAGAGCCATCCATAAGGGAGGTAAATGACCAAACAGAAAGGATAAAAAATAATCCATATAATATTAGTGGTTGGTATCCAGCTAAAATGTCTAAAAAGCTTGCCTGATCATAAGCCAAATCTTTTCCAATGTAGCTTAAAAGATAAATCAAATGAAATTGCATGGCTAGGTGTACCATCAATTGAAAGCTACTCCAAAATAAAAGCATATTATTTTTATTAGAGTCATATTTTTGATAGTTGTAGGGGTCTTCAATAATTTCAATGGGGTTAGTTTGGGTAACATCTTCAGGCCTCCATCCTGTAGGCATAAACCAAATTTTTAATTTATTAACCCATTTTTTAGTTTTCCATGCATCTTTAAAAAGTTGGATTAGATGAGCATAATTAATTACAATTGGATTCCATGTTCTAGCTGGTTTTTTAATTCCATATACAGGCGGCTCATCATCTAACTCTTCTTGAAAAGTTCCAAACCATTTGTCCCAGAAAATAAAAATAGAAGCATAATTTTTATCTATATATTTTTCATTTATAGCATGATGTACCCTGTGATGTGAAGGGGTAACAATTATATGTTCAAGAAATCCCATTTTTCCAATTAATCGGGTATGATACCAAAACTGAGCAAATAAATGTAGCGGTAATAAAATACTAATCACTTTAGGGGGGACTCCGATTAGAGCCATAGGAGCGTAAAGGAAGAAGTAAACCTGAAATAAGTCTGAAATGCTCTGTCTTAAGGCGCAGGCTAAATTAAATTCTTCACTGCTGTGGTGAATAACGTGCTTGTTCCAAAGAATATTAAACTCATGATTCCATCGGTGAGACCAATAATAAGCAAAATCTATCCCTAGAAATGCAATTATATAAACGTACCAATTACTTCCAATTTCAAAAACGTTGATGTAATCAAACATCCATTGATAACTGATTATGACAACCGAAAGTTTGAGAATGCTTTTTACATTGTTTGTCATTCCAGAGCTAATACTTGAAATGGTGTCTCTCGGATTATAAATGGATTTTTTCATCCATTTACCAATGACCCACTCAATTGCCATGGTCACCATGAAGAAAATCATGGCATATTTTACAGCTATGGTGTAATCAGACATCGATTAAAATTAAAAAATTAATTACTACTCTGGATAATGTTAATTTTTAAATTAATTCGCTTAGTAAGTTCTTGTAGGTTGAATTTTTAATCCCATTACTTAAGGATGAAACATGTTTATCTTCTGTTAAGCGAATCAATTCATCGGATAGTGGTTTATATTTTTTAGCTGTATTAACTAGAATTTTGTATGCACTTATTCGAACCGAAGATTGTTTTTGGATATCTAGCCAAATACGGAGACAAATGTCCCAGAGAAGACTTAATTGATCATCCGTTAAATTCAACTTTAACAATACTTTTAACAATTCTCTTTGGTGTCCATCTTTCTTACCGTCTATGGCTGAAATGATCTTTTTTATTTGTCCCTCTAGTTTATTTAATTCTGTCTTTTTTGCATGGTTGATCTGCCATGCATGAATCCAACTGTCTTTATCGTTTCGCAATGCATGTTTTAGTCGATCTTCTATCTTGATTTTTTTCATTTTGTTTTGAAGAAAACATAGGAGAAAAACAGCAGAAAAAATAGATCATTAAGTCCAAATGTGGCATAAAAAAAACCGGTCATAAAATCCAATTCAAATAGACTTGAAAGGGTGTAGTCCTTGGTGAAATACCAATAGCACCACATGGCAACATAGGTTGTTTTTTCTAACGCAAAAACACCTACAATCCACCTGTTTTTGTGGTAATAATTTGAAGTGGCTATAAAGGCGAGCCCCCAGACTATTATTAAAATAAGTCCAGAATAAGATACAATGGTAGGATCAATTTGAACAAGCGATTCATTTGAAAAAAATCGACTTAAAGTAAGTGTGCCCAGTATGTTTACGGCACCAGCTAAGTAAAACAGGTTTTTTATGTATTTATCTTTCATGATTACAATGTATTAAAATATAATTCATGAAAGCAAATAAATTCAGCAGAGTTCTGATCAGCTGATTTGCATGGGTAATTCCATCAAAAGAACTTTAGAGGATTTTTCAGCTGTAAATTCAATTTGATCTGTATCCCATACTCCAAATCCGTCTCTTTTTTCTAAAGTTTGACCATCTATGTTTATGTTGCCTTCAATTACGAATAAATAAACTCCATTCTCTTTATGGTGAATAGAGTAGGTTTCTGTAGTTGATTTTTTGTAATCGCCTATATTGAACCAAGCATTTTGATGAATCCATACACCGTCATCGTCTTTATTTGGGGAAAGTACTTGATATAGACTATTTTCTTTTGCTAATGATCTTATAGCGATCTGATCATATCTAGGAGTTACGTTCCTTTTGTTGGGAAATAGCCAAATTTGAAGAAGTTTACAGTAATCCCCTTTGTTTGCATTGAATTCGCTATGGGTAATACCTGTTCCTGCACTCATGACTTGTATATCCCCATTTTTAATGATCGTCCCATTGCCCATATTGTCTTTGTGCTCTAAATCCCCCTCTAAAGGTATGGTGATAATTTCCATATTATCATGAGGATGAGTTGGAAAACCCATTGCAGGAGCTATGGTGTCGTCATTTAAAACTCTTAGTACACCAAAATGCATTCTTTCAGGATTGTAATAATTAGCAAAGCTAAAAGAGTGATTTGCTTGAAGCCATCCGTGGTTGGCATGACCTCTCGTATTTGCCTTGTGAAGTACAGTGTTCATGGTTTTAGATTCATTATTGGGTAAATGGTTAAAACCTACCTGGTCAATCATTTTGTCATAAGTGGAGTTGAAGGTGGTTTTCTTAGCAGATAGAACAGTAGGAGCAGCCATTCCAAGTGCTCCCAATGCCATAGACTTTTTTAAAAAATCTTTTCTTTTCATTAT
>JAYPLD010000126.1:0-3079 GCA_038129265.1 Crocinitomicaceae bacterium | reverse complement strand
TAATTGGAAGTCACGCTAATGGAGAGTTCAATGGTATGACTGCAAGTTGGATAACTCAAGTTAGTATGGAGCCAGCTTTAATCGGTGTAGGTATTGATAATAAGAGCGTAACTTTCAAGCTTATGAATCAAAGCGAATATTTTACTTTAAATATGTTTTCGCCTGATTACACAAAAGTATTTGTAAAATTTTCTAAACCTGCTGAATACACGGAAGGCTTTCTTAATAAAGAACCTATTTTTTTAACTAAAAATAATGTACCTATCTTTCAAAATGCAACAGTATGGTTTGAGTTAAAAACAACACAAAAAATTGACTTTGGCACTCATACATTTTTTCTGGGAGAAATAATTGATTGCAAAACATTGAATCCTGAAGATAGAGTTGCCTATATGGGTGATACTCGTATGAAATATGGTGGTGTTCCAAGAGGTGGGCATTAGTTTACAATAAATTAACATACTAAATTAGTGTTTCTGAATTTTACTCCTTATAATTCTTTCATCAAGGAGATATATTGAAAATTAAAATAGGTGATGTCATTAGTGAACTTTCTTTACCCGCTATCGATGGTTCTGTATTCGATTTAGAAAATATAAAGGGTAAAAAAGCATTGGTATCTTTCTATAGGTACTCTTCATGTCCCTTTTGTCACTTAAGAATTAATGAAACTATAAATAATAAAGAAAATTTTGGAGATAATTTTGAAACGATTGCAATATTTAATTGCACATTAGAAAGTTTACAAAAATCATCAACAAAACATGATTCTTCAATACATATCCTTGCTGATGAAAAAAGGTTTTATTTTGATAAATATAGCGTTGAAAAGAGTGGATTTGGCGTATTTTTAGGCTCAATTGTAGGTTTTTTTAGATTTATGAAAGCAATATTCATTAAAGGATTTAATCCATTTACTAGTCTAAGTGGTGCTTTTACAGGTTTACCTGTTGATGTTTTAATAGATGAAAATGGAGTAGTGCAAGATGTTAAGTATGGAAAAACTACCATTGACCATATTTCGATGTCTCAAGTTATTTCATTCTCAAAAGCTTAGAAATATTTAATGTATCTTGTAAATAACTATCAAAAAAATTTACTGACATGAAAAAATTATTATTTAAATTTATAACATACATAGGACTCTTTGTAATTCTTCCAATATTAAAACTATTAGGTAAAAAATTTTATGAAAAAAATGTAGTACCTAAACTTATTAATTATCTTTGTGGAACAAAACCGAATCAATATCAAAGAAAAAAAATTGTACCACTTGCTGTCGGTGACGTCGTAGAAATCGGCATAGGTCCTGGTTTAAACTTGCGATATTATAATTCAGAAAAGGTTAATAAAGTTATAGGAATAGATCCCTCAAATGAATTAAATGAAATAGCTCAAAAAAAAGCTGATAAAGTTAATTTGAATATAGAGTTCAACCTCTCTTCAGCAGAACAAATAAATTTAATGGATTCAAGCGTTGATTCAGTTGTTTGTACGTTTTCATTATGTTCTATACCAAACCCGGAATTGGCTTTAAGTGAAATTTATCGAATTCTAAAGCCTGGAGGAAAATATTATTTTTGTGAACATGGCATATCTCCAGATTTTTTAACAAGAATGTTACAAAATATAACAAGTGGTTTTTATCCAAGCCTTTCTGGTGGTTGCCACGCTAATAGAGATATTATCAATTTAATTACTTCATCTGGGCTTGTAATTGAAGAAAATAGTACGATGTATCTTCCAGGATCAGTAAAGTTTTTAGGTTATAACTATTGGGGAATAGCTTCTCGTTAAAAATCCATTATCGACATAATTGCATTTACACATGCATCAGGATTATCTTCTTGTAAAAAATGTCCAGCATTCTCAATTGTTACATGTGGCATATTTTTACATCCTGGAATATTTTTTAAAAATGAATTTTCTACACCAGCAAATATAGGATCTTTATCACTAAAAGCACAGAGAAAAGGTTTATTCCACATTTTCAATTTCTCCCATGCTTCTTCATTAAATTTTCTACTAGGAGACATTGGGGATGAGGGAACAATATTCGGAAATTGTCTTACACCTTGTTTGTAGGTTTCATCTGGAAATGGTGCGTTATATGCATCTAGAGCTGACTGATCCAGTCCATTAGTGCCATTTCTAACTTGACCTGCAACGTGAAGGTCTTCTTTAATATTCATAAATTCTTTGAAGACTAAAAATCCAGTATTCAACGGTGCTTTACCAGTTGGTAAACCTGTATTGGCTGCAACTATACGATTAAATCTATCATCATATTTTGCTGCTAGCCTTAATCCAATCAAACCACCCCAGTCTTGACAAAATAATGTGATGTTTTCTAGATTAACTCCTTCAATCCACTGCGACATCCAATCAACAAATTCTTCATACGTATAGTGATACCTTGAAGTAAATTTATCCGATTTCCCAAATCCTGGTAAGTCTGGTACAACAACCCTATATCCCTTGTCTTTGAGTGGGTCAATCATATTTCTATACAAATAACCCCAGGTAGGATTACCGTGCATTAAGAGTATGGTTTCATCTTTATCTGAATTTTCATCTACATAGTGAATATTTATGTCACCGTAACGTGAGTTAATGGTATGAAAGTTCTCTTTATATTCCCAGTCTTCAATATCTTTAAAATCTTCTAAATTTGTTTTTAATATATCCATCCATCATTATTTTACAATTTATCTTCGGTCCATTCAGCTTTATTTTGAAGTTTATAAGTTATGAATAACATTTGTAACGACTCCCCAAACGAAAGCTTCACTTTCACGGGGAATAACAATTGGATCAAACGTTTCATTTTCTGGCTCTAAAATTATGCTCTTGCCTTTTTTTCGATATCTTTTTACAGTCAGTTCATTATCTACAACAGCAATGACTACTTTTCCATCTTCAGCTTTTAAGCTTCTGTCTACTACTAAAATATCGTCTGGAAATATACCAGCATTGATCATGGACTCTCCGGATGCTCTTACCAAAAATGTAGAAGCGGGATGTTTTACTAAATATTGATTTAAATCTATTTTGTCTTCTAAATAGTCGTCTGCAGGGG
>JAYPLD010000125.1:0-3279 GCA_038129265.1 Crocinitomicaceae bacterium | reverse complement strand
TGCCAGCTATGTTAGATAAAAATTTTGGACATATTATTAATATTTCTTCAGCATCTTCGATGACAGGTGCACCGAAGCTAGCTGTATATGCTGCAACAAAATGGGCAGTAGCAGGACTTACTGAGTCTTTAAGACTCGAAGTTCAAAAGATGGGTAAGTCTGGTGTTAAATTTTCTTCTATTCACCCTAACTTTTTGAAGAAAGGATTATTTGAAGGCACTAAACTTAATTTCTTAGGTCAGTTATTAGCACCAGGGGTAAAGAGTCATGATGCTGTCGCAAAAGTCATTGTGAATCGTGCAATTAAACTTGGATTTCATTCACCAAAAGTTCCATGGATAATGAATCAAGTTGTTTTACTTAGAGCTTTGTTGCCGAGTTCATTATTAATAAAATTTAGTAGTCTTTACGGTCTTTACGATATTATGGATGATTATAAAGGCTATAATGATGGAAGATAGAAATTCAAGGAGAAGAAATGAGATTTTATAAAATTTTACAACTTTTAATACTATTAATGTTTTTTACATTTTCTTGCACTGATCAAAACTTTCAATCGGAGGCAGATTCAGATTTAATTGTGACATTTGAAGATTCTTTAAGTTATTCAATGGGAATTAACGTTGCAAAAAACTTACCAAAAACAAATATAAATGAAAAATTGTTTTTAGAAGGTGTGCAAGATTTTTGGGATGAAAATACTCCTAAATTAGATGCAAATGCGAGATCTGAAATATTGCGTGCGTTTAATATTATGAATGCCGTTAATGAAAGAGAACAGCTTTTAAAAATGACTGAAAGGCAAAAAGAGCTTTCTAGAGAAAATAAGATGAAAGGTCAAGAATTTTTAGAAAAAAATAAACTCAGTGAAGGTGTAATTGTTTTAAAAAGAAGCGGAATACAATATAGAGTAATAAAACAGGGGAATGGTGATCGTCCAGATTATGATGACAGTGTTACAGTTCATTACAACGGATACTTAGTAGATGGGCATAAATTTGATAGCAGTTACGACAAAGGTGAGCCAATTACTTTAAAAATTACCCAATTCATTCCTGGCTGGCAGGAAATTCTTCAAATTATGACAGTTGGATCAAAATGGGAAGTTGTTATACCTCAGCATCTTGCTTATGGTGCTGCGGGCATAGCGGCAAATAGAGAAAAAGGTGAGTTTGTAATCCCTCCTTCATCAACCTTGATTTTTGAGATGGAACTTTTAGGAATTGTAAACTAAATGAAATTAATGAAATATATTTTATTTGTTGTTATAGTTGTTATTAGTTGTAGCCCAAGCCCAAAAAATATTGTTTTAAAAAATCCTATGTTTGTAACAGAATATTTAGCAGATGCAGGAATGGATAGTATTGGATTCTTAATGAGAAAACATATTATTGTAGTTACCGTTAAAGACAAAAATGAACTACATGTTTATGGTGCAATGAATGGTAAATTTAAAAAATCAATTAAGCGAGAAAATGCCTATCCAAATGGAATTACCACTATTAATGATCAGTTTGTTTTAGTTACAGAAAGAGATAATAAGCAGGTTGCTGTATTTAATTCATCGTTAGACTTTTTAGGTACTTTTGGAAATGACGAGTTGCGCAGCCCTTATGGAATTACATTCTACAAGCAGGAAAACAACTCTTACAAAGTTTTAGTTACAGATAGCTATGAATACAATAATCCAAGAAAAGACCGCATTCTTAGTTGGGATTTTACCATAGAAAATGATGAATTTTCAGTTGGTCCAGCTACAGTGCTAGGAAGCCCTACTCTTTATCAAGTAGAAAGTATTCATGCTGATAAATATTATCAAACTTTGTTAGTAGCAGAAGAAATGAAAGAGCACCACAAGATTATGGCGTTGGATTTAATTACTGGGGAAGTTATTAAAGAAGATTTAGGTAATTTTGATAGAGGAAATGACCCTGAAGGTATTGCTTTAGTAATTGATAAAGATAATAATGGATATTGGATTTGTACTGAGCAAAGTAAAACCGATAACCGTTTTCACTTGTATGATCGAAAAACATTAGAATATATGACTACTATGTACTTAGATAATGTTTCTTACACAGATGGTATTGCTACAGCTTATATGCATGGTAAATGGTTTCTATATGCAGTAGATAATGATGCTAGGGTTGTTGCATTTGAACTGCCAGAAATAAATTAAGTGAACATACTCTACTTTCTTGTATGTTTGACCTTTTTTCTTCTAGCAAGGATTTATTGAACCCCGGACAGGATTTGAACCTGTGACCTACGGATTAGAAATTGAGTGTATTATTGAGGAGAAAATTAAAGAATATCGTCTATTTTAGATTTTTAAGCTCTTTTCTTAAAGCATTTTGAACACCAATGGCAACTTTGACCTTATCTTGGTTACTTAGGTTTTCTCTTATCTTTAGAATGCTTATTATTTCTTCTAGGTCCAGTTTGTCTCTCGTTGTACCTAGTTCATTAGCAATCTTATCTAAATCATCGTCTAAGTCACCTTCATCATTTTCTAAAGATTCTTTAAACCATGTGAGGTCTAAGTCCTTTAGTGTTTTCTTTCTTCTAAAAAACATTATAGTTTTTGAATTAACTTTTGTATGATTTGTCTGACATGATAACCATCAAAAATAAAAGTATGTTCATATTCGTCAAATTTTTCATTTTCGTCTGGTGTAATTGTCATTGGTATTTTTAAAACATCAAATCCAATATAGTATTCTGTTTTAGTTTTTCCTGATCTAGAAAGAGTAATACCATTTTCCATGACATCAATTGTATTGATTTTATTTAAAGGAAAATCTCTTTGTGTTGTACTTCCACTAAAAAGTATTCTTTTGTTTGTTATTATAAAGCTACCAGAATCTAAGGGGACAACCTTCATTTCACGACCACCTTCAAAAGAACCAAACCTGTATGAAACACCTTTCATTATTCTTATTGAAAATCCTTGGTGACCACCTTTCATTTTTACGGTTCTTTCTTCGCACAACTCAATTTGTGGTAGATCAAGAATTAAGTGTTCACCTTTTCTTAAAAGTAGATTTGAATCAAAACTATCTCCATAATCACCATTAGCAAATTCATCAATAACTTCATCCCAATACTTTTCTATCATTTCATCAGGAGGAGATACTTTTTTTGGTTTTGATTTGAATAATCCGAATACCATTATATAAATATACCTTAAATCAGTAATAAAATAAATATCAATTCTAAGCAACGGATTCAGCTCCGTAGTACAAAAAGTCAGAGGAAAATACCGAATTACTATAGTAG
>JAYPLD010000124.1:0-3322 GCA_038129265.1 Crocinitomicaceae bacterium | reverse complement strand
ACATTACGAGTAAAACCAATAACATTGAGCTTGAACTAATAGGATTCGAGAAATTCGATCATGTTGCTGAAGATTAATTTCAAAAGAGTAAAATTAATTTAGAAGAAGACCGATAACAATTACATCGTCAGTTTGGTCTTCTTCTTTTTTCCATGCATTAAATTCATTTATTAATATTTTCTTTTGCTCCTGCATGCTTTCAATCCTTGTTTCATAAATTAATTCACGAAACCTTTTTTTCATGAATTTTTTGCCTTTTTCCCCTCCAAACTGGTCTTGAAATCCATCTGAAAACAGGTAAATTTTAGTTCCTTTTTTATAATTAAGTTCATGTAATTCGTACTGTTTTTTAGTATTGTATTGATTTGAACCAATAGGAAAAAAACTTCCTTTTTTAATTTCTATTTCATTTTCGTAAATAATATATAATGGGTTTTTTGCTCCTGCAAAATAAATTCGTTGTTTTTCTGTATTTATAGATACAATTGAAATATCCATTCCGTCCTGTCGTTCAACTCCGTTTTCATTTGATAATCCATTAATTATTTTTCTATCTAATTCTTCTAAAACTTTATCTGGACGAATGATCTTGTCTTGAAGAACTATTTCATTTAATAAGTCATTTCCCATGATGGTCATTAATGCTGCAGGTACTCCGTGACCTGTGCAATCTGCTGATACAATTATCTTTTCATCTTCAACAGAACCAAACCAATAAAAATCACCACTTACAATGTCTTTTGGTTTAAATAGAATAAAACCTTCTTTAAAATGCTTTAGTATCTGCGATTTTGAACCAAAAACAGCCATTTGTATACTTGCAGCATAGTTTAAGCTATCCAATATGTAATTTTTCTTTTCGTCTAGGTTTTTATAAGCAGAAATTATTTTCTCTTCATAACCCAACGTTTCATTCTTAATGTAAAGAATTAACAAATAAACTATAACGCAAATTGAAATTAAGCCAATGATGGCAAGCGGATACGTAAGACTTTCGTCAGTGGGGTAAATGGCTTTGCCGTTTTTAAGGCAAACTTTGGTAAAAAGAAAAAAAGATACCGCTAATATGAAACTAATTAGTCCATGTTTTTTTTCACGAAATAAGATTATGCCTAATACAGAGCTAACAATGAAAAATAGTTCATTTCTATATTGTTGACCATATACTACTATAACTAGAAGGATGGCGATATTAGCATTAACAATCAGTAAATATTTAGCTAAATAATGTTTTTTAAATCTAATTAAAACCAGTGAAGGTATAAATAAGATAACTAGCATAAGGTCTAAAATAGCAGGTACAGTTTCCCCTAAGAAGAGAAATAAAATAGAGTAGAAGAGGGCTGTAAAAACTGCAGTAAATGAAATGTAAGTAAGAAGACGTATACTTCTTAATTGACTTGATGGAGTGTCATGAAAAATCCCATAATTTTTTATAAAATTCAGAATATTATTCATTTATTTTTTAATGATATTTACCTAAAAATAAACAAAAAAAAACCAGTCTGTTATTCCTAGACTGGTTTCTGTAAAGTAGGAATTAAATTAAATTTTCACAAAGGAACTCATTTTAGACAGCTCTCCATTTCTTTCTACCTGAACAAAATATTTTCCTGATTGTAGTGATGAGATATCTATAGTTATCTTGTCTTGATTGACAACATTATTATAGATCACTTCTCCAAGAATATTGAAGATAGAGTAATTTCCTTCACCAATGCCATTGATGTTAAGCACATCATAAGCTGGGTTAGGATAAATCACTAATCCATTTTGAGATTCTTCAATTCCTGAATTAAATCTCACATCAAATACAATCTTACCAGGTGTAATGTCTGTTGAAAATTGATTAATATAATTATTCATTAAGTCATATATTTCCACCTTACCATAAGAGTAAAAATCTGTATTACTGGCAAATAAATGACCTGATGTTGGATCAACAGCAAGAGCATAAAAATTCGTATTGTAGTTAGCAATAGGACCTACGTTGTTCATGTTTACCACGTCATATTCTATGAGCGTACTGTCTTGAGAAATCTGATATACAATGTTTCCTTCTTTTAAACAAGAGGTGCCACAACCAGTACTAGCTGTAGAAATATTATTAGTTGCGCTTAGTGTTAAGGTATTTAAATCTATTTTAGATACTGAAGCACCTGACCAATCTTTATTGTTAACAGTGTAAATGAATCCATTTGAATACATGATGTTATCAGGGTTTTTACCATCTGGTCCAAGATCAACTTCGTTACCATATGTCATTTGATTCAAATCAATTACACCAACAATTCCTTTTTCATTTCCCCATTCAAACGCATTATTAATTAAGACAAACGCTTTATCATCACGAATTAAAATATTTTGAGAGGCATACTGAGGTCCATTAGTGGTGTCAAAGTCGGTGTGAAGTGTTAAGTCAGATGTGTTATAAACTTTTAAATAAGATTCAAAAAATATGGGCATGAATGTCGTGTTATCATAGTCTCCTCTTGTTGCTATCAATTTATCATTACTTACGGCTAGATTTCTAACTCCTGTACATGTAGTTCGAGCTACTTCTTGGTGATTGTTCAAATCAAATTTATAAATGATAGAATCGGCAGCAACATAGTAGAAACCGTCTTTTATAACCATATCAGAGGCAAATCTAGCTCCGCTTAAAGTGTTTACAGTTGTATATGTGTCATTATTGACATCATAACTCCCGACTTTAACGGGCTCCACCGAGATGTTGTTTGTGTAATCAAAATATCCTTCGTTGAGAATAAGAACTTGTTGTAAATGTTGGGCGCTTGCTAATAAGCTAAACGAAATTAAAATAGTTGAAAATAGATGCTTCATAATTTTTTATTAAATAATTAAATAAAAAGAAGCTTTAAATTAGGTAACCAAAGAATTGGATTTACATAGCAAAACCAATAAACTAAGATTGACTTTAATCTGAAGTCTTCTTAAAACAAAAAAGGCAAGTATTCTGGCTCATACTTGGTTATCAACCTTCCCGCAATAGCAGTGGTGTTTTGATAACAATAACGTATTTACAGCTGCAGATACAGCTCCGGAATTGCACCGGATTCCTTATTAAGTGAACTTAATCACACCTAATTTGACACAATATTAGGCATAAAAGATGACCCAATAAGTATTGATTAGTCTTTTTATTCAGATTTTTCTTTTTCAAGAAGGTAATATCTCAATACTTCACAGACATATTTTCTGAAGTGGGGATAATACTCAATGATGTCTTTTTTTGAAACCCATCTATAGTCCGTAATTCCTTCTTCTTTTTGAGGTTTAAGCTCAAGTTTCTTTCCTTCAT
>JAYPLD010000123.1:0-3343 GCA_038129265.1 Crocinitomicaceae bacterium | reverse complement strand
ACTGTTGTCGAAAAAGGAACCTCTAACGGTACCACTTCAGATTTTGACGGTAATTTTACCATCACTGTCGCTGATGAAAATTCAACATTAATACTTTCATACATTGGTTTTATCACCCAAGAAGTAGCTGCAAATTCTGATTCCTTCAACATAACTATGGTCTCGGGCGCAGATGAACTTCAAGAAGTTGTTGTTACAGGGTATGGTACACAAAGAAAAGCAACTCTCACAGGTTCAGTAGCTTCTATTGGTGGTGAAGCTCTTGAAAAATCTTCTTCACCTAACTTAGGTACTGCACTTGCCGGAAAAGTTGCTGGTGTTTTTATTGACGCCTCTAATGGTGCTCCCGGAGCAGATACACCTGCCATACGTATTAGGGGAACAAATACTTTTAACAACTCATCAGCACTTGTTGTGATAGACGGTATTCCTGACAGAGCTGGTGGACTTGCTAGAATTAACCCCGCTGACATAGAAAGCATTTCAGTACTTAAAGACGCCTCAGCGGCAATTTATGGAGCACGTGCAGCAAACGGAGTAATACTTGTAACAACAAAAACTGGTAAAAAAGGAGATGCCAAAGTAAAGATTACTTCAAATTATGGATGGCAAAACTTTACGGTATTACCTGACATGTTGAGAGGTGAAGAATATATGGATTTAGTAAATCTTCTTAATGTTTATAAATTACCCGTTGGAGAATGGACTGCTGCAAATGCGGTAAGGGGACAACCTTTTACAAGACCTAATGGAGAGGTTTTAAATCCAACATATAGTTCTGATAGAATACAAAACACCGCTGCGGGTAATGATTTGTGGGCTTACCCTAACACAGATTGGATGGAAGCGGTTACAAGAAAAAATGCACCAACCACAAGACAAAATGTTCAAGTAACTGGGGGAGACGATAATGTTTCTTACTTAGCCTCAGCTGGTTACTTAAGACAAGATGTGAATTTTAAAGGAGCGCCCAAAGGATTTACACAATATGATTTTCGATTAAATCTAAACGCTAAAATTAATGATTTTATTGACGTAGACTTAGGTCTTTATTCTCGTCAAGAAGAAAATTACACTGCAACTGAAAGGCCAGCTTTTGCTTTTAATGCAATACAAAGACAATATCCTTGGTTTCCTGCCTATTGGCCTACAGGAGAGTTTGGACCTGATATCGAAAATGGTAACAACCCAGCGATTCGTGCTACCGATGAACCTGGTTATAATGATAGCAGCACAAACTTTGTTCAAAGTAACATTGGTATAAACTTTAAAGTTCCTGGCGTTGAGGGGCTTTTACTTCGTGGAAATGTAGCTTATGATAAAATGAATTTTGATCAAAAATTATGGCAGCGCCCATGGCAGTTATATACTTGGGATGGTGTTAATAGAGACTCCTCAGGTTTAACTGCAGCTGATCGAGGTCCTGGAGATCCAAGCTTACAGCAAGATCATACTACGAGAACAGACGTTACTGCCATATTTAACGCATCATACGAAAAAGACTTTGGTGATAATTATTTCAAAATCTTAGGAGGTATTACACGTGAAGAAACTGAAATAAGTTTCATGAGAGCATTTAAACGATACTTCCTTTCAAATGATTTGGACCAACTTAGTTTTGGCGGGCAAGACGGGCAGTTTAGTCAAGGAACAGGAAGCCAAATAGCACGTATTCACTACTATGGTCGTTTAAATTATAACTATAAAGAAAAATATCTTATAGAAGGTGTTGTTACTTATGACGGCTCATACACATTCCCAGAAGCCACCCGATATGGAGTCTTTCCTGGAATATCTGCTGGTTGGGTTCTGTCTGAAGAAAGTTTTTTTGATTCTATTGGATTTTTAGATTACGCAAAACTTAGAGGCTCTTGGGGACAATTAGGTAATGACAATGTTGCACCATTTCAATTCTTAGCGTCATACGGATTTTCTGCAACAAGTTTAGGAGATGTCTTTACTACAGCTTATGAAACAAAAGTTCCTAACCCAAATATTACATGGGAGACTCAAACCTCTTCAAATATTGGTATTGATTTAAAAGCTGTTAATAATAGACTGTCTCTAGGATTTGAATATTTTCGAAATTTAAGAGAGGATATCTTGACCCTGCCAAACAAAACCCTCCCTGCATATAGTGGTATAGTTCCACCAGCACAGAATATAGGTGAGTTTGAAAATAAAGGGATTGAAATTACAGCTGGATTTAATGGTGAAACTAATTCAGGGTTTACCTATAATTTCCTTTTCAATGTAATGGATTCTAACAACAAATTATTATTTGTTGACGAACCAGATTTGGCAGATCGCCCATGGCAGAGAGAAACTGGAGGTGAAATCGGAAGACCACTTCGTTATGAATTTACCGGAGTATTCCGTTCTCAAGCAGAAATCGATGCTGAAACCTTAGACTATAGTGCAATTGCACCCCTCTTAAAGCCTGGTGATGCCAGAGTTGCTGATATTGATGGAGATGGTAGAATTACCCCAGCTGATAAAACCCGTGTAGGTGGAAGTACATTTGCTGATACCCAGTTTGGTTTCAATACTGCGATGACCTATAAAAACTTTGATTTTAATATGTATTGGAATGGAGCTTTGGGTGGTTATAGTGTTTATGAGTGGTCATTTATGTCAGGAACTCTTGCCAATGTTCAGCGTGAAATTAGAGATCGTGCATGGTCACTGGATAATCCAGATGCACCTGCCCCGAGATTAGCAGACCGCGGTGACCAATGGTATTCAAACCAAACTGATTACGCTTTAATTACTCGTGACTTTTTCCGTCTCAAAACTTTAGAATTAGGTTACAGTTTTGATGACACAATAACTAGTAAAATAAAAGCAGATAGTATTAGACTTTCTGTAACAGGTACAAACCTTGTTACAATAACTGATTTCCCTTTTGATCCAGAAGTTGTTCAGAACGGATTAAATGTTTCAAACACTAGAGCTGCTAGTGGAGGAAATACAAGTAATGGTGGGTCATATCCACTACTTAAATCAATAATAACCGGAATACAAATAACCTTTTAATTATAAACATGAGAAAAATGAAGAAGACTATTTTAAAATTTGCTGTTGGATTTATGTTTGTTTCGGCGCTAATAAGTTGCCAAGATGATTTTTTAAGCACAACTCCATTAAGCGAAATTGCGGAGTCTAACGTGTGGTCTTCAGCTAAATTAGCTGAAGCAGCAGTATTAGACCTTTATCAAGGAACATGGGCGGGGACTCTGACCCGTGAGGAAACTACTGATGCCTTTACTGACCAGGCTGTATTTACACATCCAGGCCGTGGAGTAGATGGCTACACTGAAGCAAAAATGAACCCTTCAGGTGG
>JAYPLD010000122.1:0-3461 GCA_038129265.1 Crocinitomicaceae bacterium | reverse complement strand
GGCTCCATAATCATTATCAACAGGCGCTCTCCAAAAATTAAAATGCCCACCTTGCTTAATAAATTCAGTGTCATCAACTACATATTTGGTAAGTGTAGCTGTTGCTGTGTTCATGGTAACTTGGAAATTAGTTCCGCTAATTAAAATTTCTTTACCAATTATTTTCTTTGATATCTCACCCTTTGAAATGGTGCTAATGTGAGGAGATTCTCTTTTGTTAATAGGGTACTCATATTGAGCAATAATTTGTCCTTTTCTTAATCCTTTTTCATCTTCTTTAAGCGTAGCAAATAGGTGTATGAAAAATTCAGCATGTGGATTAATTTTACTTTTATAGGGGATGAGTATATTGGTAATTTCTTGCGGAAGTAAAGATATGTTCTCCAATATGCCTTTTTCTATAGGACTTCCATTTTCAATAAGTGACCACTTAAATATAACATTGCTGAGGTCTTTGAAGAAATGATTGTTTTTTATCCTTATTTGTCCAAGTATTTTAGTTTTTGAAAATTCAATATTTTGATAGGCCACTTTAGCTTCTAACATGTGGGGGTTAAGTGATTTATCGGCTGCAATTAATCCATTATTTAAAAAGTTGTGATCACTTGGAGTGCCTTTTGGTCCAAAATCACCACCGTAGGCAAAGTAAGGTCTGCCGTCTTTAGTTTGGGTCAATAACCCTTGATCTTGAAAATCCCAAATAAATCCGCCTTGAAGTTTGTCGTATTTTTTAAATAGATCCCAATATTCTTTAATCCCCCCTAAACTATTTCCCATGGCGTGAGCATATTCACATAATATAAAAGGTCGTTTTTGATCTTCATTTTGGGCATATCTCTCCAAATAATCATAATCTGCATACATCAATCCTACTACATCCGTGTTCCAATCCAGTACAGATCGCTCATACACTACAATTCTCGTGCTGTCCATAGATTTAGCTTTTTTGTAGGTAGCATGAAAATTACATCCGTTACCTCCTTCATTTCCTAACGACCATGCAATGATAGAGGGGTGGTTTTTGTCCCGTTCTATCATTCTTGTGGTTCGTTCCAAATGTGCTTTCATCCAAATGGAATCGTTCCCCAGTGTTTGGTCAGGGTCATATCCCATCCCGTGTGATTCAATGTTAGCTTCATCGTATACATACAGCCCATATTCATCACATAGGTCATACCAGTAAGGATGATTTGGATAATGGGATGTTCTAACGGCATTGATGTTATTGCTCTTCATGATGAGAATGTCTTCTAGCATGTCTTCTTTGGATACCACGTGACCTGTTTTCATATGGTGCTCATGGCGGTTTACCCCTTTGATGAGTATCGGTTCACCATTGATAAGAAGCTGACTATTTTCAATTTTAACATTTCTAAATCCAATGTTTTTTTGAATAACATCAATGGTTCTCCCTTTTTTATCTTTTAGTTCTATTTGAAGTTCATAGAGATTAGGAAGTTCAGCACTCCAAGCATCAACACTTTTTACTGTTGCACTATGAAAAATGGTTTTGGATGAATCTTTTTTTAAGGAAATCTCTTTGGTTTCCTTTAAAACAACTTTTCCTTCTCTGCTTAATTTTAAGTTTAATTTACCTTTAAATTTGGTGGCATTATTGGCACTTATAACCGTTTTTAAATTAAATAGTCCATTCTTATAATCATCACTTAAGTCCGCAGTAACAGTAAAATCTTGAAGGTGCACTTTTTCTTTGGTGTACAAAAATACATCTCGTTCAATTCCTGCTAATCTCCAAAAATCTTGATCTTCTAAATAACTTCCGTCACACCAACGATATATTTCAACTGCAATATCATTTTTACCATGTACAATAAAGGGAGTAATATTAAATTCCGCAGGAAGTTTTGAATCTTGATTGTATCCAACTTGTTTTCCATTTATCCAAACAAAAAAACAAGTCTTAACGGCACCAAAATGAAGGATAATATCTTTTCCCATCCAACTTTCCGGAATTTCAAATTCTCTTTTGTATGAACCCACTGGGTTATCTTCATCAGGTACGTCAGGTGGAGTGGGGGTGCTATCAAAACTAAAGGGGTAGGGAATGTTAACATAAATCGGTATGCCGTAACCATGCAGTTGCCAGTTGGAGGGAACGGGAATGGTATCCCAGTCAGAAACAGAAAAATCAGTTTTGTAAAATTCAATGGGTCGACTAGACGGATTTTTGGCCCATTTGAATTTCCAAAACCCGTTTAGTGATAAATATCTTTTCGATTGATTTACGTCATTTTCTTGAGCTAGCTTTACACTTTCGTAAGCAAAAAAACTAGCGTGGGCTGGCAGCTTGTTTATTTCAACAATGGCAGGATCCTCTATAATGGGCAATAGGGTTTGTGCTGTTGAATTAAATAAATAAAATAGCATTAAACTTAAACTAAAAACCGTTTTTTGGAGGTGGATTAGCTTTTTCATACTGGATAATTGAAAGGCCAAAATACTATTTTCATCAGCACTTATCGCGATTTAACCTACATTTAACACATGTCTAATGGGGATAACCAACACACTATTGAGATTATTTCACCAGGAAGAATTAATATCATTGGAGAACACTTGGATTACAACGGTGGTGATGTGCTTCCTATGCCAATCCATTTAGCTACCGAAATACATTTGATAAAAAAGCAAGGTGTAGTTTATGAAGTGGAGTCATCGCAATTTGAAAACATGCTTTGTAGAGAGCTGAAAGACGATCATCCTTCAGATGTAAAGTGGCACAATTATGTGATCGGTGTGGTCAGTGAACTGATGAAAATTTCACCCTTAAAAATTAAAGGGTTTAAGGCCTTTATTACGGGCTCCATTCCAGTTGGAGCTGGTTTAAGTTCTTCTGCCTCGTTAACATGTGGACTGTTAAGGGGGTTGAATAGGTTGTTTGATCTTCATATCTCAAAAAAAGATATGGCGCTGATAGCTCAAAGGGTGGAACATCAATATACTGGAACACCATGTGGAATCATGGATCAATATGCTATCCTTTTTGGAGAAAAAGACAAGGCGTTGTACTTAAATTGTCATACCCTAGAAAATAAGTTGATTGATATTTCATTACAGGATTTTCAATGGGTATTATTCAACAGTAATGTAAAGCATAATTTAAGTGATTCGGCTTATGAAAAGAGAGTGTTTGAGACAAGGACTGCATTGAGTATCATACAATCTCAATTTCCTAAATACACTCATTTAGCAGGGGTTCCTTTGGATTTGCTGAAAAAATGCAGAAAAAAAATGGATGATGAGGTATACAAAAGAGCTCTCTATGTGATTGAAGAACAAAATAGAGTAGAGCAGGTGGTTTCTTTGCTAACTCAAAATAAATTTCACCAGTTAGGGGATTTGCTTTACCAATCTCATCAAGGGTTATCTTCATTGTATAAGGTGAGCTGTGTTGAATTGGATTATTTGGTTGATTTAACTAAATCCATAGATGGTGTTTT
>JAYPLD010000121.1:0-3462 GCA_038129265.1 Crocinitomicaceae bacterium | reverse complement strand
TTCTCATTTAAATCTCGATCAGAAGTGATTATGTAAAATTGAATTTCGTCACCCAATAGTTCGGTTAAATTATAAACGGAACTTATGGGTCCACCTGCTTTATATGCGGGTTTATACCAATCAATAAATACTAAAATTTTAAGCATTGAATTGATTTATTTTGTGCTTAGAAGACCAACAGCCTAAGATAACTAAAGACCATATTTTAACCCATTGAATTTGAGGGTCACCAGCCAAATAATGGTTCCACATCTTAAACACATACTTTAAATCGAAATCTTTAAATTTCTCCAGCTCCTTTAATGCATTTTCACAAAATGAATTAAGTTCATTTTTCATCCATTTTTCTATTGGAAGAACAAAACCCATTTTCTTTCTATCCACGATTTCATCCGGAATCCACCCCGATACTGAATCGAGTAATAATTGCTTTTGATGGGCTCCAACTTTGTATTTATCTGGGACAGAAAGAACAAATTCTATAAGTTGATGATCTAAAAAGGGCACTCTAATTTCTAACGAATTTGCCATTCCCATTTGATCTGCATCTCTTAATAATACATGTTGTAAATAGCACTCCGTTTCAAGTAAAGACAATTTTGAATAGAAGGGCCAAGTAGATTTTTGACCAATATTTTGCTGATACCAGTCAAATGCATAAGAAGAAGAATTGAAATTGAAGGTGGGAATCAAATGGTTTAATTCCCTGTCCGAATACATTTTTCTAAAAAACGGATAATAATAATCTAGCTTTAAAAACTTTTGATTTAAAATAGAAGCCATCTTTTCCCCCTTGTGATCAGTATACATTTGTTTTACAAAGTATCCTGCTATCTTCTTTAAAAACGGTGGGAAAGACTGAACCCATTGATTTTCTTCAAACTGACCTGCCAACTTGTAAAAAGGATAACCCAAAAATAATTCATCTGATCCTGCTCCAGAAATGGCAACTTTTATATTCTCATTAGAAACAGCATTTGAAATGACATAGCTATTGAGTCCATCAACAGTAGGATGATCCATCTGTTTAATGTATTTCTCCATGTTATGCAAAAGAGAATTTGGATCTACTTTTATTTCCTTATGATTGGTGGCATAAAGATCAGCTATTTGGCGAGCATAAGTGCTTTCATCATATGTTTTATCATCAAATGTGACAGAATACGTATTAACTTTATTTTTAGCAACTTTAGACGCTGCCGCCACTAGAGTACTCGAATCTATTCCTCCACTTAAAAATATGCCAACAGGAACATCTGCAATTAATCTTTTTTCTACGGATTGAAGCAGTAATTGATTTACTTTTTTCGTAATATCATCATACTTTAAATTATCAACTTCTGTCTGCTTTGTAGGCTCCCAATATTTAAATTGATCAAATGATTCACTAGAAATATGTATGTAATGACTATTTTCTACAGATTTCACTTTATCTATAATAGTTGATGGGGAGTAAACCGTACCAAAATTTAAATACTCTTGAATGCTATTGTTATTTAAACCAAATGATTTTTCAGTCACCGCTTTTATGATTGCACTACAAGAAGACGAAAACAAAATACTTTTACCATATTCCATATAATATAATGGCTTAATTCCCATTCTATCTCTTACGAGGAAAAGTTGTTTTTTAGCTTTATCCCATAATGCAAATGCAAACATACCTTCAAATCGATCTAACATCCTCATTCCCCATTTTAAATACGAAGCGATGATAACTTCTGTATCAGATTGAGTCTTAAACGAGTAGGTAGCTTCTAATTCACTCTTAAGATTTAGGTAATTATAGAGCTCCCCATTATATGATATAACCACATCACCGGTGCTACTATGCATAGGCTGATTTGAATGACTATCCAAATCAATAATGGATAGTCTATTATGGCTAAGCAATATATTTTCATCTCTGTAGGTGGAACTAAAATCCGGACCCCTGTGATCTTGAGCATCCTTCATAATGGATGCTACATTTTCTGCATTTTTTAATGAATTCCAATCAAAAATGCCACTAATACCACACATTACATTTTAAAATCTGGATGATCAATCATTCTTTTTATGCCCTCTTCTAGTGATATAAGTTCTCTGTTTAGAATTTTAAGCATTTTCGTATTATCTGGCATTCTTCTTGTCATATCTCCTTCAGGGAGAGGCGGTAAATGAACAATTTTTGAAGTAGAACCAGAAATATTAATAATGGTTTTTGCGACATCTAATATCTTATATTCCTTTGCACCTCCAATATTGATCACATCATTCAAGGTGTGGTTTTCTTCAAATATTTTTACGCAAGCATTTATATTGTCATCAACATAGCAAAATGTTCTCGTCTGACTGCCGTCACCAAAAATGGTAATATCATCGCCTTTTAATGCTGCATTTAAAAATTTACTGATCACAAAATCCATACTTTGATTTGGACCATAGGTATTAAAAAATCGAAAAATCGTATAAGGAAGACCGTATACTTTTTCGTAGGACCTGAAAAATGATTCTCCCACATTTTTAACTACTGCGTAAGGCACCCTTGAATTTAAGGGCGTGGTTTGCTCATGCTGAGGTAACTCTACAGGCTCTCCATACACTTCAGATGAAGATGAGAAAAATACTCTTTTTACAGAGCTGTTTTTAGATAATTGTAATACATTTCTTATTCCATCAATATCATTTAATACCGCTATGGGATTCTCTTGAGTTCTTTTCACTCCAACAACTGCAGCATAATGAAATACAAAATCAAATTGATTAACTAGCATTAACTCAGAAATCTCCTTGTATTTATTCACGTCACAGTGGACAAATTTCCAATTTTTATATGTAGAAGAAGGGAGTTTAGATTTTGAGCCCGTAGATAAATCATCGGCAATGATAACTTTATAGTTTACGTTTTCTACCAGCTTTCTTGCCAGTGCTCCACCTACGTTTCCTGCACCTCCAGTAACTAATATTTTAGTCATAAATTTGATTTAACATTTCAATCCACTTTACAGGAGTTATCTTTTTAGATAAAAGTACACTTTCCTCTCCCATTTTTAGTAATTCTTGATCAGAAAGATGCATAAATTTCAATAATTTGTTTTTAAAATCTTCTTTTTTGGCATAAGAAAAAGACATCCCATTGACATTATTATCCAAAAAGGTATGCATAGAACCCACCTGGTCTGAAACAAGAATGGGCATACCGGAAGTAACCATTTCATGAAGCACAACTCCCCAAGGCTCAAATTTACTAGGCAACACAAAAACACCTGTTTTTAAAATGACATCCTCAAGCTCTTCAGGCTGTAAAAAACCAAGGTGTTTTATTTTTTCATGTACTGTTCTATTTTCCCATTGTTCGCCTGTGCCCACGCACCATAACTCCCAATTTAAATTGCATTCCTCTATAATTTCTATAAATAATTCAGATAATTCATTGAAGCCTTTTGAATCAGTATATCTTCCAATGAATAAAAATTTTTT
>JAYPLD010000120.1:0-3492 GCA_038129265.1 Crocinitomicaceae bacterium | reverse complement strand
TGGCCATGTCTTTCTACCCAAAAGAAGGAAACCCTCTTTGGGAGCAATACAGCACGAAAACCGTGGCTCACACCCTAAAATGTTATTCAAAATATACTTTTGACTACCCCTACCCTGTAGCTATCTCTGTGCATTCCAAGTGGATTGGAATGGAATATCCAATGATTTGTTTCAATGGGGGAAGACCAGACGAAGATGGCACCTACTCTAAAAGAACTAAATATGGGATGATAAGCGTCATCATTCACGAAGTAGGTCACAATTACTTCCCTATGATCATTAATTCAGATGAAAGACAATGGACATGGATGGATGAAGGGCTAAACACATTTTTACAATATTTAACTGAACAAGAATTTGAAAAAGGATATCCGTCTAGAAGAGGTCCTGCCTACAGAATTGTAGATTACATGAAAGGCAACAAAGAAAGAATATCCCCAATTATGACCAATAGTGAATCTATACACCAATTTGGCAACAATGCATATGGTAAACCAGCAACTGCAATGAATATACTAAGAGAAACTATTATGGGTAGGGAGTTATTTGATTACGCATTTAAAATGTATGCTAATAGATGGATGTTTAAACACCCTAACCCTGAAGATTTGTTTAGGACAATGGAAGATGCTAGCTCTGTAGATCTAGACTGGTTTTGGAGAGGATGGTTTTACAGCACAGATCATGTAGACATTAGCTTAGATAACGTTCGCTATTACAAAATCAACAATCAAAATCCGAATGAAAACAACGCTGAAAGCAAGAAAAAATTTGAAGAAATAAAAGGAAAGGACATTTCTAACCAACGAAATAAAGATATTGTCACTTATAGAGAAATAGATAGTAAGTTGAGTGACTTTTACACCTCTTACGATGAATTTGCAACAACCGAAAAACAACTTGAAAAGTTTAAAAATTTTCAAGAAAAACTTGACGATGACGAAAAAGAAATACTAAAAGAAAATAAGCACTATTATGAAATAAAATTTAAAAACTTGGGAGGTTTAGTTATGCCCATTTTTTTAGACTTCACACTTGAAAACAACACTCACCAACTTATCAAAATACCTGCTGAAATTTGGATGAAAAACAATACCCAAATTACAAAGGTATTTGCGTTTGATAAAGAAGTTAAGCAAATTGAATTAGACCCATTTTTAGAAACCGCAGATACAGATAGAAACAATAATTTCTGGCCTGTTAAAATGGAACCTACAAAATTTGAATTATATCAATATAAAAACAGAAGAGATAGAAGCGGAAGCAACCCCATGAAAAAGAAAAAAAAATAAATGCAAATTGAAGTAATTATCGCAGTTGCTTCTGTATTTGCTTCACTATTAACATTTATCTCAGGATTTGGTCTAGGTACGTTATTATTACCTGTTTTTAGTTTGTTTTTCGACATAGAAGTAGCTATTGCTGCTACCGCTATCGTTCATCTTTTCAACAATATTTTTAAGTCTTTTTTAACTTTTAAACAAATAAACTGGGAGGTTGTTTTAAAATTTGGACTACCCTCTATTGGAGGTGCCATCATAGGATCAATTATGCTAAATTATATTGTGTTGAAAAGTACGAATAGTATATCCTTTCAATTAGGTCCAAAATCATTTGAAACCAGCTTATTAAAATTGATTATTGGTGGATTAATTTTACTATTTACCTTGTTTGAAGTATTTAATTTAAAAAGTAAAGTATTGAACCATAAAAACAGCATTTATGTTGGTGGATGTTTGAGTGGGTTTTTTGGTGGTATTTCGGGTCACCAAGGTGCGCTTAGAACCTTATTCTTATCTAAATTCAAATTAGATAAGTTTTCGTTTATTGCTTCGGGCATCTGTATTGCATTAGCTGTGGATCTTTCTAGGATACCCATTTATATTAACAAAGGCTATTTTGATCTGGATGAACACCTCACCAAAGCACTAGTTATAGCGATTTTTTGCGCATTTTTAGGAGCTATTGCAGGGAAGACACTTCTTAACAAGATAAAAGTAAAAGTACTTTACAACATCATAGCTTATTTCTTGATGATGTTTGCTATTCTATTGATGATAGGCTTGATATAATTTACACAATGGACAACTTGCCCTGTTTCATCTCCTTCATCACGAAAGAGCTCTGTACGGTAGCAATATTTTGGACGTTTGCTAGTTTCTGTGTGATAAATTTATGGTAGGCATTGATATTACTGACCACAATATGAAGTAAGTAGTCTGCATTCCCACCTAAGTGATAACAAAAAAGAACCTCACCTAATTGATTTATTTCCTTTTCAAATTGAATCAGGTAATCAGATTGATGTTCTTTTAATGAAATAGCACAAAATACAGTGAGTTCTAGATGAAGTGCTGACTTATTAATGTGTGCATGATATCCTGTTATTACGTTGTTTTCTTCCAACTTTTTGATCCGTTCAAAAACAGGAGTAGTTGACAAATTTAATTTTAAAGCAATTTCCTTAATGGTCATTTTAGCATCGTTTTGTAGGAAACGAATTATTTGCTTATCCATTTCATCCATAATAATATTCTTTAATCGTTTATAAAATAGGTAAAAATTATAAAATTATTCTTTTTATGTCATTTTAAAAAGAAAAATATTACAAAATATAATTTAATTAAAGAAAAATAATATAAATATATAATTTTGCATCATGGAAAAAGTGATCAAAAATCCCGAAAGTCATATGATGACTTATGGCTATAAACCTGAGCTTTCTGAAGGGGCAATAAAGTGCCCTATTTTTCAAACTTCTACATTCGTATTTAAAAGTGCTGAAGAGGGGAAGTCTTTTTTTGAAATTGCATATGGTATTAGAGAAAAAGAACCTGCGGAGGAATTAGGTCTTATTTACAGCAGAATCAATAATCCAAATTTAGAAATCCTTGAAAACAGATTGAGTCTGTGGGATAAAGCGGAGGATTGTGCCGTATTTGAAAGTGGCATGTCAGCTATTTCAACTGTACTACTCGAATTTCTTAAACCAGGAGATCTTTTAGTGTACAGCAACCCAACCTATGGCGGAACAGATCATTTCATTCAACACCTCCTCCCCACTTTAGGAATTCACACCATTGGCATCTATACAGACGACACTAAGAAATCTATTATCAAAAAGATAAGAGCTAGTGGGCAAGGCAAAAATTTGGCCATGATGTATATCGAAACGCCTGCTAATCCAAACAATGCTCTTTTTGACATTGAAATGATTAGCGAAGTAGCCAAAGAATTTGAATCAGAAAACAACAAACAGGTTGTTACCGCAGTGGACAACACCTACATGGGACCTATTTGGCAACACCCACTAGAAATTGGGGCAGATTTAACCATTTATTCAGCCACTAAGTACCTAGGAGGACACAGCGACTTGATTGCAGGTGCAGTAATGGGTAACCAAGAATTAATGAATAGGGTTAAAGTGTTACGTACATTTTTGGGTAACATGATAAGCCCAAATACAGCTTGGTTAATGTTGAGAAGTCTTGA
>JAYPLD010000119.1:0-3518 GCA_038129265.1 Crocinitomicaceae bacterium | reverse complement strand
CAGGAGGTGCTCATCCACCTATTGAAATGATGGTGATTAATGCCCTTGTTTACCTGCTATTATTCTATGGATGGAAAAAAGGAAAAGCTTAAATAGCTACGTAAGATCAATTTGCAAATTTATATTCCTTTACTAGCTTATAACACCTCACACTAGTGGGGTGTTTTATTTAGTATTAGATCTACTGCATTATATCCTGAAAAAATAGCCCCTACACAATACGCTATTTGTAACCAATGATCTGTATTTTTATCAAATGCGATCTACAATAAATATACTTTTATCCATTTCATTTTCTTTCTTTCTGTTTTTAGGTATTGGTCAAGGACTACCCAAAGGATTGGCTCCTAACGAAAGAGATTCCAATTTTTTAGAAACCATAGGTGTTAAAGGAGATCCTTACCTTGATAGATCTGCTGGTGCTACTATCTTTACCAATCCACCCAGCTTTAATGTACGGACTATGGCAGAGTGGGAAGAAATAGAAGCACTAACCATAACTTGGAGTACAGGATATGGTATAACAGAAGAGATTATCTTAAAACAAATTGTGGAACACGCGGTTAATGAATGTGATGTAATCATCATTTGCAACAACCAAAATACAGTTGCTTCCTATTTAAGTGCTCAAGGAATTTCTAGCCCGAACATTCACTACATAGAGACCAATTTCAATAGCATCTGGATTAGAGATTATGGTCAAAATACAGTATATAAAAATGATGTGGAAGATCGAATTTTAGTGGATTGGATATACAACAGAAATCGACCATATGATGATTTAGTGCCTGAACACATTGCTGCTTATTTTAATGCAGATATGTATATCACTACTCAATCTCCTTATAATTTGATGGGTACAGGAGGGAATTTTATGAGTGATGGCATGGGTACTGGATTTTCATCCAAACTCATATTAGACGAAAATAGTGGAGGTTATGCTTGGAATGGTCCTTCTGGAAATGTCTTTTACCCAAATCATACATTGTCCGAAATTGAAGATATCATGCAAGATTTTATGGGTATTCAAACGTATGTTCTTATGGAAACCCTTCCATATGATGGAATTCATCATATTGACATGCATATGAAATTGCTAGATGAAGAAACCATTCTTATGGCTGAATATCCAGCTGGAGTGGCAGATGGTCCACAAATTGAAGCAAATTTGCAGTATGTACTAAGCAATTATAATTCTGCTTTTGGTACCGCTTATAAAGTGGTGAGAATACCTTCCCCGCCAAGTGTTTCTGGAAATTACCCTAATACCAATGGATATTACAGAACCTATACGAATTCAGTTTTTGTCAACAACACGGTTCTTGTTCCTTTCTACCGCCAAGAATACGATACCATTGCACAACGTATTTATGAAGAGGCCTTACCAGGTTATAACATTGTAGGAATTGATGTGGATAACAGTGGGGTAAATTTAATTGCGTACAGTGGAGCTATACACTGCATCACTCATTCCGTTGGAGCCGATGAACCGCTTTTGATTCAACATCAATCTTTAGAAGATACACCCCCTTTATCCAGTTACACAGTCTCAGCTAATATTCAGCATACTTCGGGAATAAATACAGCTCAAGTGTATTATACGACTGACTTAGCAGCAGGATTTAGTCCACCTATAATCATGAATAACATTTTTAATAACACATGGGAAGCTGACATTCCTGGTACAGTATCATCAGGTCAAAAGGTGTATTATTATATTGAAGCCATTGCAAACAATGGAAAAATGATGAAAAGACCCATGCCAGCACCAATGGGTTATTTTGATTTTAAGATTTTAGATAATACTACTCATCTAGAAAATAGAGTTGGAGTTTCTATCGATGCTTATCCAAACCCAGCAAGTGCCATTACATGTATCCCAGTTAATTTGAGTAGAAATACCTTTGGAACCATTTCTGTTGTTGATGTATTTGGAAAATGTATTGCCCAAATACACAGTGGAGAAATTAGTGCTGGAGAAACTAATTATTTCGTGGATGCATCCCTACATCCTGCTGGTATTTATAATGTAATTGTTCAAACACCCTATGGTAGAATGTCTAAAAAATTAATTATTAAAAAATGAAAAGAATTTATCTAATTTTATGCATTCTTGGAACAGCACTTCCTTATTACAACCTCGTTCAGTTCTTAATATCCACAAAAGGGTCTATGCAGGGGTTTTTCACTCCCTTATTTGCTACATTTCCAACTGCCATGATCTCCTTGGATGTAACGATCGCTGGAACTACTTTTCTAGTTTTTCTGATCCATCAATCTCGAAAAAAGAATTTAAAAATATTCAAATATGTAATTGAGTTATTTATGGTTGGATTTTCTCTTGCTTTGCCACTTTATTTATATGAAAACGAATCTTTTGAAACTTAAAATTAATCTTTCATCATTTCCTATTTGATTATTATAAGTGTAGGTCAACATAAAATTTTATCAATACTTAACATAAGTTCAACTTCCATATCATGATTAAGTATTAATTTTCGAATATGTTAATAGCTATAATTGCACACGATGGTAAAAAAGCTGAAATGGTTCAGTTTTTAAACGAAAATGCGGACATTTTACATCAAAATGAAATTGAGTTGGTTTCTACTGGAACTACAGGAACGAAAGTAGAAAAAGCGGGCTTTAAAGTGGATAAAATGCTATCAGGTCCACTAGGTGGTGATGCTCAAATTGCTTCATTAGTGGCTTCTGGAAAATGTAATATGGTCATATTCTTCAGAGATCCATTGGAAAAACATCCACATGAGCCTGATATTTCGATGCTTATGAGACTTTGTGATGTTCACGATGTTCCGCTAGCTACCAATCCTTCCTCAGCTAATTTGCTTCTCAAAGGAGTTAACTTTTCCTAAGAAGATGCTAAACAATTTTTGCATTTACCATTTACATTTATTGTTACACTTTCAATGGCATAATTGGGAAGTGTAATAATTACTTCTTCCTTCATGTTTTCACAGGTAATGGTGTTACAATCATTACATTTAAAATGCACATGATTATGGTTGTGATCTTGACTATTACAAGAATGACCGCATATGGCATAATAGTCCTCATTGTCAATGGTAGCAGCCTTATGGATAATACCCTTTTCACTCAACGTTTGCAGCGTTCGGTAGAGTGTAACTCGATCTATCCCTTTTAGAGATTTCTGAATAGCAGAGTAGGGCATAGCAGACCCAAATTTATCTAAGTTGGATAGCAAGTCTATACGATTATGGGTCGCTTTTAACTCCCTTTTATGGAGAAGTTCTTTTATGCTTTGCTTTTTCATGGGAGAAAATAAGCATCTAAGATGATTCTTAGATGCTTAAATATAAGATATTACTAATGATCTTCACCACAATGAACCTCTACATTTCCAGTAACTGGACTTGGAAGGCTATCTCCGTCAGCATCGACATACACAGTACCTGTTAAATTATAACCACTTTCTTCAATAGATTCTAATTCGTCACCACAATATTCCCCCAGCTCCTCTATTTCATACTCCGTAC
>JAYPLD010000118.1:0-3520 GCA_038129265.1 Crocinitomicaceae bacterium | reverse complement strand
TGTAAATAATTTAAATAGATTTCTCATAAAGGCACATTCAATTTATTGTTTAATCACTTCGAAATAAACCTCTTGACTCGCAAATCCAGAAAAAATCCCTAACCCATTATTTATGTTGGTGTAAGGTTCATTTAAATCTCTTGAATCTTGAGTAGAAGTTTCATAGAGCAAGGCGTATTCTTCATTGACGTGATAAATTGTAACCCTATGAGTTCCATACTGTGTATAGTGTATCAATGGTCTTAATGATAAAATATTCTCTTGGGTTGGTGTTGTTGTAAATTCAAAATTAATCCCTAAACCACCAAGAACATCTGTTGGATCTATGGACTCTGGATTATTCTCAATATTTTCAACAACTAAATAGTAGTAACTACCATCGTTATTATTCCAAGTGACATTAATGGTTTTTTGAAAAGATTCTCTAAAATCCCTCAAATCTACTAGAGAGTTTATTTCATTAATAAATATTGATTGTGGTGATATGTCCGTACCCTCTGGTTCGCTAGGTATAGTTGTTGTTGAAGATATTATTCTGTCATCATACTCAAAGGTTAGTTGATAGTTCTCCCCAATGTTTACAGATAAATCGTTACCATCATAAATATACCTTCCTGGTTGGTCTATTACAGGTGTTAGAATAAAATCCTGACCGTTCCCAGAAATTGTAATAATTGCATCACTGATAATCTCAGAACCAGATTTACTCTCATTATTAAAGGGTACTGTTTTTTTTAAGTAAATATCATCAACGGATTCTCCTTCATAAATAAAGGCTTCTACAACTGGTTTACTTTCACCTGGATCAAAATCCGAAATATCCTCACAAGAAGAATTAATAATGATACATACTGTAAATAAAATTTTCTTAAAAATTTTCATATTAATTTTATTTAAAATGATACGTTAAGAAATAAGCTAGGAGTAAATCCTATGTAATTAACATTTGTTTCCGTTACTTGGTTATCTACAACCTCAAACTCATTATACCAAGTATTGGTTTTGTTGTATAAGTTGAATACAGATAAACCCATTTCACCTTTTCCAGAGCTGATATTAAAGTTATAAGTGGCACTTAAATCTAAGCGATGATATGGATCAATCCTAAGACCATTCTTTTCACCAATGCTTACATACTCCGTTTCTGTTCCATCCAAAAGAGTAATAGTATAAATACCATTAGGTGCTGTGTATGGTTTCCCACTCCCATAAACCCAAGTTGCGCCTAAATCCCAACGACCTGCTTTGAGTACATTCACAATTTTAAATTCGTGGCGTTGATCATTTAATGAATAAAATGGGTTGTTGCTCAAATCTGGGAATGTATGTACCACTTCGCTTAAGGTATATCCTAACCAACCTGTGTATTTACCTACCTTTTTTTGGATCAAGAAATCAACACCCCTTGATATACCTGTTCCTTCAAAAAATAGTTGATCATTTGGATCTGTTCCTAATGCAGACTGAAAACGAAGTGAAAATTCGGTAAGACCCGTCATTTCTTTTTCAAAAAATTCTACATCAAATAACCAGTCATCTACTTCATAGCTTGTTCCTAAAATAAAATGTTGTGAGAAACTTATTGGGCTATTCTCTTTATTAGCTAGAAGCCAAAAATCTCTACTGCCTTGAGTAACATCTTCTCTAACAATTCTATTTACAAATTGATAATATTTCCCCCAAGCTCCTTTGAATTTTACTTTGTTGTTTACCTTGTATGATACCGAAAGACGAGGTTCATAATAGATCTCATCTGTTACATCAAAATGAGTAGCGCGAATACCTCCAACTATATTTAATTTTTCGGTTGGGCTCCATTTGTCCTGTAAATAAGCTGTTTTTAATAATCCTTTATCTTTTTGGTCTATTACGGTTATTGAATCATTGAGAATGTAGTTATATTCAACCTCATTCATTGTTAGTTGACCACCAAATTCCAAACTATGTTTTGAGTTGACCTTATACTCGTTGTGTATTCTAAGTGTAAAATCTTTTAGATTATTGTCTTCAACTAAACCACTTTTATTGGTATTCGTTGAGTCAGCTAATTGTATACTTATATCGTTTATTCTTTTTCTTTGGCTAAAATAATTGGAATAAGCTCCTACAACATTTGTGTAAAGTTTATCACTCCATTGTCTTGCCCATCTAACACTGGAGCCCCAGTTTCCCCAATTCAACAAATCTTCAATATCTGAATTTATAGTTCTTTCTTCTGTACCTGATCCAAAAGTGTTTTGGTTTTCCCTAGAGCTATCTAGATTATCTTCACCATTATAAACTGAAACTGAAATAATATCTTTATCCGAAGGTTTGTAACTGAATTTTGTGTTTAAATCATAAAAGTAGAATGAAGGTTGTGTTTGATTTTGTTGGAAACCATTGAAGTTAGGTAGATTATTACCATTAGTCTGATTACTATCATTATACAAATCAAAAATACTATTATATAGTCCGCTTTTAAGGATATCAGTGTAAGACCTTCTTCCTGCTATCAATAGGTTTGCCTTTTCCCCTATTGGGATCTCAACAGTCGCATTCGCACTTACTAAACTTAAACCTGCTGATAAACTTAATTTATTACTATTCCCTGTTTTGCCAGTTAAATCCATTACACTTGAAATCCTTCCACCATACTCAGCAGGAAACCCTCCTTTAAATAATTGAATATCCTTTACAGCACCACTATTAAAAGCACTGAAAAAACCATAGAAATGGTCAACATGATACACCGTAAACCCATCTAAAAGAACTAAGTTTTGATCTGGTGTTCCTCCACGAACATAAAGACCAGAAGATGATTCATTTGTTCCGCTCACACCAGGAAGTAATTGAATAGCTCTGAAAATATCTTTTTCTCCCAAGTTTGGTATGGATGCTAACTTTTTGGGTGATAATGATATCTGACTTACACTTTTATTCATTTTAATAATTTGTTGTCCTGAATCGTTACTAACGACTACCTCATCTAACTGATTGTTGTCAGGTATAAGAAGTATTGTTATTTTACCTTTTACCATTTCTGGTGTGAGTACCAAGGTCTCGACTTTATAACCTAAATATTGTACTTGTATAGTTGAAGTTTCTGACGGAATATCAAACAGTGTAAAGAATCCATCAGCATTGGTTGTCGTACCAATATTTGTGTCTTTAACAAAAACATTTGCAAAAGGCAGTGTCTCACCACTTTCCTTATCCTTTACAATACCGCTAATAGTAGTTCGGTCCTGTTCAAATTTGCCATCATAAAGGTGTAATTCTAAATTGTTCTCGTGGTAAGTTGCAAAGCTATTTGTAGTAAAGCAAACTAAGAACATTATTAAAATAACTCTTAAAAATGTTCGTTTCATATTCTTAAGTTTAGATTGTAAAAATCTTAAGAAGATGATAACTGGTTTCTATAATATTCTTGAAGCTGACAATTTATCTACTGAATTTATTTTTTTTATAACTGAAGTGGAACGTTATAAATTATAAGTTATCCTAAAGTAGATATATCTCGGTTGAACTGCTTACTTTG
>JAYPLD010000117.1:0-3623 GCA_038129265.1 Crocinitomicaceae bacterium | reverse complement strand
CTGGTTAAATCATTATCTGGAATACCATTTAACATTTCATCTCTTGTTTTAATGTATTTGTTGTTGTAAAAACCAGTGTGATGTCCAGGAATTTGAGTGTATTCTGTTCCTGGTGCATTTGCTGCTATAAAGTCATCTATATGTAAGCAGGTAGCTTCCCTCCTAGGGTCTTGGTATTCAAATGAATCAAATAAGTCTTGAGTGGGTAAATTGTAACTATTACCATCACCATATGTAGGACCATCATATTGTCTAATACCTTGGTAACCTGGTGTTAAATTACCTTCAAGACAAATTAAACACCCATATGAACCACCTTCATCTGCTGAGTACTCCACATCAAAAACTGTTTCCGCATTATTTTCATTTTCTTTCAGAAAAATGGTGGAATAATCAGCTGTTAAGCTATAATTGTTACTGTTTATTAATTGATCTAATGCTCCAGCAGCTTGTGACCATTTTTCTTGATATAAATACACCTTACCTAAAAGCCCCAAAGCGGCCCCTTTATCTACTCTTCCTTTTATGCCAGAATGAGTTGACTCAGACTTCCATGAGAGCACAGCTATGGCATCTTGTAAATCTGATTCTATTTGTGCATATACATCGGCTTTTGGTGTTCTGTCTAACTCAGTGACTTGTTGCACACCTAACCTTTCATCAACTACCAAGGGAATATCGCCAAAAAACTTAACTAGTTCTGAGTAATAAAATGCTCTAAGAAATTTAGCTTCAGCTAAAATGACATCTTTTCCAGCAAATTCCACGTTATTTTCTTTAGGTTCTAAAATAAAATTACATCTAGCAATCCCACAGTAATTGTAACGCATTACACTTCGGCATTCATTATTGACTGCTCCATGGTTCATGTCGTCAATCTGATGTAACCCTTCGGTATCTGTAGCACTTTCTCCTCCAGCAATAGTATTATCGGACGCGATATCTCCTATCCAATAGGAAACAAAAACACCTGCCAATAAATCATAGGCTCCTGTAAGTGCTCTTAAGTATTCACTCTCATTATTAAAGAAGTTTTCAGCATCTTGAGTGTAAGGAGGATCAAGATCTAAGAATTTACTGCAACCTACGGATACTCCAATTAAGATGGCTACAGCTGCTGTTATTTTAATTAATTTACTCATAGTTTAAAATTTAATATTTACACCACCCATAATGGTTCTAGCCTGAGGGT
Source organism: Crocinitomicaceae bacterium (assembly GCA_038129265.1). Taxonomy (GTDB): domain Bacteria; phylum Bacteroidota; class Bacteroidia; order Flavobacteriales_D; family Parvicellaceae. The sequence goes on along the minus strand of JAYPLD010000117.1, from coordinate 2,431 downwards.
AAAAACCATAATCCACACCACCAGAAAGTGTTCCTTGAGAAGCCCCAATATCTGGATCATATCCCATGTAGTTTGTTAAGGTAAATAAGTTGTTAGCAGATAGATAGAAACGAACATAATCGGATCTAAATTTCTCTGTCCATTTTTTTGGAAGAACATATCCAATTTGCATGTTCCTGATTCTTAAAAAAGATCCATCTTCTACATAAAAGTCAGAGAAAACTCCATTTCTATTTGGAGAGGTAGTGACTCTTGGAACCTCAGCATCAGGGTTATCTACTGTCCAACGGTCGAGAACATAATCAAGCTGATTAGCAAATGGTTGTTGACGTTCAAAATTTCTAATTATTTTTTGCCCCATTGCTGCATATAGATTGGTTGAAAAGTCAAACCCATGATATCTAAATCCTAAGACCGTTCCAATTGTGAATTTTGGAATTGGAGAACCCAACATTTTTTTATCGGAATCGTCACTAAAGTTAATTATACCATCACCATTTTGATCGACAAAAATTAAATCTCCAACTTCTGCACCTTGCTGACTGACTTCTGCGTTATCAATTTGTTCTTGATTTTGGAAAATACCATTTGTCTCGTAACCAAAGAAATAACCAATGGGATAGCCAACTTCAAAGCGAGTAGCAATATTTCCACCAACCCCAAAGGCTGCACCTGGAATATAATCAATTCCCTCAGGGACAGACTTAACTTCGTTTTCTAAATACGTAAAATTAAAATTCAAATTGACGCCCATGGGTTTACTTACATCAGAAGCATATCCAAACTCTAGCTCTAACCCACTGTTTCTCACGTCTCCCGCATTAATAATTGGAGGATACCCACCAGGGCCATAAGATCCAATAACTGCAGAAACGTCTGGATTAAATAACAAGTCTCTTGTGTTTTTTACGAAATAATTTGCAGTAAAGTCAATCTTGTCATAAAACCTAACATCCATTCCAAGATTAAATTGAGCTGTAGTTTCCCATTTTAAATCTGGATTGGCTGCTGTTCCAATGGCAACACCAGGCGTTATAATGTCGTCAAAAACGTATACACCCTCCCCATTTAATAAGGCTCTGTAAGCAAAATTGGCAATTTGATCGTTACCAGAAACACCATAACTTACTCTGTATTTCAAAAAGTTGATGGCTTCATTATTTTGTAAAAAGTTTTCTTCTTCAGAAACTACCCAGGCTGCTGAAACGGTTGGAAAGACACCATATCTATTATTTGGTCCAAACTTACTAGATCCATCTCTTCTCAAAATTCCAGAAATGATGTATTTGTATTTATAGCTATATTCTCCTCTTAAGAAGGTGGATAATAATCGTTCTTCGAATTCAAATGAACCCGTGTTATTAAGGTATCCATTTTGGGCCATATTAGCAGATATGTCTGCATAGTCAATTGAATTATTTGGAATGTTGAAGGCAGTTCCGTTTAATGCATCTCCTTTTCTTCTGAAAACGGAGGTTCCTAAAGTACCTTTAATGTTATGGTCATCTATCTTTTTGTTGTAATTCAAATAACTCTCAAAATTTAAATCAAGGTATGTGGCTCTTTGTTCATAAACACTTGCACCTCTCTCAATAAAAACACTATCTGCAATCTCTACCATTACCGGATCTAAATCGGCATTAATAGCGCTGTTTGCGTATTTTCCTGGACCATACCAAGCCAATGGACTAAAAGACTTATTATCTACTGAAGCATAATTATAATTTAACCTATTATTAAAAGTTAGATTATCATTGAATTTGTAAGAAAACTCCTGCTTACCCACCAACTTATTAACTAACGCTTCGTTATGGGTGTTTTCTATTTGTGCTACCGGATTAATGATATCACTTACTTCTACTAAATACTCGTAGTTACCATCAGGACCAATTATTGGTCTATTCGGGAAAGCATTTATGGTGTTATAAAGTACTGAGCCAATACCATTCTCAGGTAACGCTTTTCTTTTCTCATGCGTAAATAAGAAAACACTGCTTAAATTAAGCTTATCAGAAAGAGTATTAACTAGATTAACACGAGCGTTATATCGGTCAAAACTAGATTTACTACCACCTACAATACCATCTTGGGTGAAATAATTACCACCAATGGAATAGGACGAATTTTTTGTTCCACCCGTTACACTCATATTGAAACTTTCAATCGGAGCATTACCAAAGATTGAATCTTGCCAATTTGTACCCACATTTAAAGCGGTATTGTTAAATAAAGGTTGACCTGTACCGCGAATAAACATTTCGTTTTTAATGAGTGCATATTCCGCTGCATTCAATAAGTCTAGTTTATTAGCGGTTTGTTGAACACCATAATATGATCCTACTTCAAATTTTGGTTTAGCACCTACCCTACCTTTTTTCGTTTCAATAATGATAACCCCGTTTGCTGCCCTTACTCCGTAAATTCCAGCAGT
>JAYPLD010000116.1:0-3675 GCA_038129265.1 Crocinitomicaceae bacterium | reverse complement strand
GCAACAGCTGCGTCAACTGCATTTCCTCCTTGTTTTAATATTTCAAGACCGACTTTACTTGCTAATGGGTGAGCAGACACCACCATAGCTTGTTTATTAGGTTTAGTAGGAGAACTACAAGATTGAAAAATGAAAGCACAAAAAAAGATAGCTTTACAACACCTAATAAATGACGATTTTCTTAAATACGGAACCATTACTGTGTGTAAAACTAATGAAATAAGTTCCACTAGGTAGTTCTAAATCAATATGGTTTGATGAGGGTAAAGCTTTGGATTCGTTAATTAACAAACCTCTTACATCGTAAACAGAGTACGAAATTGGTAATTTATTAGCATTTTTTATTTGAATACTTCCTTTTGATGGGTTTGGATAAATTTCAATAAAATTTGAACTTTCAGATTCTATATTAGAAAGTAAACCTACAAAGGCGGAATCTACAATCTGGCAGCCATTATTATCTGTAACCGTAATAGGGTAATATCCATTAGTTAGATATATAACCATAGAGTCATTTAAAAATGGCAGATGATCCCAAACATAATTATATGGAGTTGCCCCCCCCTGTACAACCGCTATTGCAATACCATCAAGGTAGCCACTATCGGTTACCGGAGTAACATCAAAAGTTAAGGTTAAGGGATCCGGTTCAGCTATTTGCAATATGACCGTATCTGAATAACAGTTGTTATTATCAATAGTATATACTTGATAATAACCAGGACTAAGTTGAGTTAATACGGAGTCCGCATAAATTACACCATTCAGTACCGTATTGTAAGGAATATTACCTGAAAATGAATCTATATGTATTTCACCATTAGCTTCTCCATGACACAATACATTGCTAACTACAGGTGAAAAAGTAACAGGATCTACATTCTGTACGGTAAAAAATAAGGAGTCTGTACAATTCATATTAAAAACTTCCACTGCATATTGACCTGGAGATAATTGATCGTTTAATAATAGGGATGTTCCATTAGACCATGAACAACCCGTAGCAGAAGGAAAAGAAGGTATCAAGGTTATGGAAGCGTCATTAGAGTAGGAACAACTTGGGCTAGTTACAAATGAACTATCTATTACTGGTATTCCATCATTGATGTATACAGAATCTGTTACGATACAACCATCTGGATGATGAATATCTACTGTATGCATTCCAGCTGGAAGTTGAGTAGCGTGTTTGATTAATGAGCCATTTGACCAATTGTAAGTACAAGTACTAAATTGACATACACAACCTGTACTAGAAATGGTAGCTGTCCCTATCGAGTCTCCAGGGCAAATGTTGTGTGTTATATTTCCAAAAGCCACACTGTATGGATCAATTAGTTGAAAATTGTGTAGTTCTACACAGTTGTTTGTATCTGTTAAATAAACCACATAATTTCCCGCATGAATATTAGTCAACGAATCCAAAATACTGCCATCTGACCACAGGAAGGTATTGGTAGACGAGGAAAAACTAGAAAGTATAATTTTGCCATCATTAAAACCATTACAGCTTGGTTGCTGAACTACTTGACTATTTAATATGGAATTGGAACAAGATACCAATTCATTTGTATAGTGACCATCATAATTTGTTCCCATGTAAGACGAAAAGGCCAAACCTCTGTATGGGACAGCATAACTCGATTGTTGGGATGACATTCTAAATCCAGTCCATGCACTCGGGTTTAAACTATCTAGCTTGTATACATAAATAATTTCCAATAAACCATCCCCATTTAAATCATCAATTAAAGGAGTACATCCTAGGTTTACACCAGACTCTAATGAACTTAAGTTACTAATAGTAGCATTTTGGAAATCAATCAATTTTAGTTGATGTTTAAAGGATCCTGAAATTTCGTTTACACTGCATAGCACTTCATCTCTCCCATCTCCGTTAGCATCAAAGGCTGATGATGAGGAAAAATGCATATCTCCTAAACTATCAATCCAAGTTACTTGACCAGTAGCACCATCAATCATCATTTGGTAATAGTCAAAGTATGTAGGTGTAGATCCTCTGTACATAACCGTAAATACGTCCGGTATTAAATCACCACCTGAAAAGTTACCAATGGTAGGCGCAGCACTTGATTCCCTATCTGGGAAAGCATTGTACCACAAACGATTAAAACTAAATCCATCATATGCACTAATACTACCCCCGAACGATTGAACAATGATATCAGCAATGCCATCATTGGTCATATCTGCTAATGAAGCAGGAGCAATAAAACCTTTGGTGGAATCCGATTGAAGTAGAATAGCGTTGCTAACCAAGGAATTGTTCATAATATCAGAAATGGTAGTTAGGTAAAATCCACCTCCATGATGTTCACCACCCGTTCCAAAGGCCACCATCAACGTTGCGCCCCCTAACCTATCATAAACTACTGGAGAACAATATATTTCAGCGCTATCAGGAGAAACTGCTTGAGCTAATTTAGCTCCTGTGGAACCATCTATTATCATCAAATGTCCTGGAGGTCTTGGGTCAAATTGTGTTGCTTGGTGGTCACCACCGTTTGTTACTAAAATTTCATTTAGATTATCCCCTGTCATATCAGGAATCAGCTGTGAGGAATAAAAATTATAATAGCCAGAATCTGCAGGTGGATGAGTTGAAAAATGAGGATAAAACTCCCATAATAGAGATCCATCAACCCCATTAAGGGCCAATAATTGTGCATCTCTTCCTCCGATGATCACATCTTTAACTGCATCGTTATTCACATCAAGGAATTGAGCACTAGAAAAGATTTCATCACGTGTTGGTGTAGTCCAAAGGACCTGACCGTTTGCGCCATTAATAGCCACTACACCATGATTGCTGTAAGTAGAATCTGTACCTGAACCAATTACCACATCTTTAATTCCATCATTATTTAAGTCAACAGATCTGGGTGAAGACAGTACTGAAACTGAATCAATAGTAGCATACCAATTGAGTTGAGCAACCGAGTTTAGCTGAAAATAACTAAGACACGTGGCCATTAAAATAAACTCACCTATGGAATCGAATACTCTATTAAACATAATTTAACTTCAGTTAGATAAAAATATGTCCGAAAAATACTAAATTCATAACAACAGTATAAATCGTTCAATGTTAAATAACCTGAAAATAATTACAACACTCCTATTTACGTGTAATATTCTATTTTCTCAGGAAAACCACACCATATCTCAACTCAATAAAGAGATAGCAAACCTTGAACATAAAAAGGATTCCTTATTAAATGAATTGGAATTTTTAATCCTTAAAGAGGATTTAAATGAAGTAATGAATACGATTATTCCAACTAACAAAGATATTATCAAACATCACGCTTTAGTTATATCCTATAATGAAGAACACGAGCAAGCTAATTGGGTAGCTCATAAAATAAACAAAAAAATAATAGATGGAAATGTGAGCAGGACCAACAACTTCAGAGTGGATAGTCAAATTAAAACGGGTTCAAGTGAAGAGAAGGATTACTTTTTAAAAACAAAATTACCAAGTGGAAAATATACATATGATGGTTTCGGATATGATCGAGGACATTTAGCTCCTTCTGCTGATTTTAAATGGTCAAAAACTGCACTTTCTGATTCTTATTTTTATTCGAACATGTCACCACAGCTACCTGAATTTAACCGAAAAGGATGGGCTAATATTGAAGGGTTTCTTCG
>JAYPLD010000115.1:0-3942 GCA_038129265.1 Crocinitomicaceae bacterium | reverse complement strand
AATATTGAATCTGCTCTGAAAGGCTTTAAGTTTAGAAGTGTAGGTCCTGCTTTTATGTCTGGAAGAATTGCGGATATAGCTATTGATCCAAAAAATGAAAACACATGGTATGTAGCCGTTGGATCAGGTGGAGCTTGGAAAACAACAAATGCAGGGACGACTTGGTCTGCACTTACCGAAAATATGCCTTTTTACTCTACCGGATGTATTACCATCGACCCCAATAATAACGAATCTATTTGGTTGGGTACCGGTGAAAATGTGGGAGGAAGGCACGTTGGAATCGGACATGGCATATATCATAGTGCTGATGGTGGAAAAACATGGAAAAACAAGGGCTTAAAAGAGTCAGAGCATTTATCTAAAATCATTGTTCATCCGAACGATCCTAATACGGTTTGGGTTGCCTCACAAGGCCCACTTTGGAGCTCAGGAGGTGAAAGAGGACTTTACAAAACAACAGATGGTGGAAAAACATGGAATAACACATTAGAGATTGACGAATGGACTGGTGTTACCGATTTACTAATTGACCCTAGAGATCCTGATGTATTGTATTGTGCCAGTTGGCAACGTCATCGTAATGTAGCCTCTTACATAGGTGGTGGTCCAGGAACAAACATTTACAAAAGTACGGATGGTGGTGATAATTGGACCAAAATTAATAAGGGCTTACCTTCGTCTAATATGGGTAAAATTGGACTTGCCATTTCACCTATAAATCCTGATGTAGTTTATGCAGCCGTAGAAACAGAAAGAAGAAAAGGAGCTGTATATAGATCTGCTAATGCTGGAGGCAGTTGGAAAAAAATGTCTGAAACCGTATCCGCTGGTACGGGACCTCATTACTATCAAGAGTTAGTAGCTTCACCCCATAAATTTGATAAAATTTACCTTATGAATGTAAGGGTATTAGTTTCTGAAAACGGAGGGAAAACATTTTCCACCATGAAAGAAAGCAGAAAACATTCTGATAATCACGCCATGGTTTTCAAAAAAAATGATCCTAACTACATACTCGTAGGAACTGACGGTGGTATTTATGAAACATTTGACGACACCCAAAATTGGAAATTTGTGGGTAATTTACCAATTACTCAGTTCTACAAACTGGCTGTTGACGATGCTGAACCATTTTACAATATATATGGTGGAACCCAAGACAACAACACGCAGGGTGGTCCTTCTAGAACATTGAGAAGAAATGGAATCACCAATTCAGATTGGTATGTTGTTCTTGGTGGTGACGGCCATCAGCCCGCCACTGAACCTGGTAATCCAGCCATAGTTTATGCACAATCTCAGGAAGGTTATTTAAATCGAATAGACCGATCCACTGGAGAAGTGGTTAATATAAGACCACAAGAAGGTATTGACGAGCCTTATGAACGATTTAACTGGGACTCCCCTATTTTGGTCAGTCAACACAACCCAACCACCATCTATTTTGCTTCACAGCGAGTTTGGAAATCGGATAATAGAGGTGACAATTGGGAGCCGATTTCAGGAGATTTAACTAAAAATGAAGAACGTTTCGCTTTACCTATAATGGGTAGAGTACAAAGCATAGATAATGCTTGGGATGTTTATGCCATGTCGACTTACAATACCATAACCTCTTTAGCGGAATCCAAAATAGATCCAAATGTGTTATACGCAGGAACAGATGATGGTATTATTCAATACACCAAAAATGGAGGTCAAAACTGGACTAAGATGACCGTAGATCAGCTTCCCAAAACTCCTTCATCTGCATTTGTAAATGATATTAAAGCCGATTTATTTAATGCAAATACAGCTTATGTCTGCTTAGATAATCACAAGTTTGGAGATTACCAGCCATATTTATTTAAAACAACTGATGGCGGAAAATCATGGAAAAGTATCACCAATGGTTTACCCGAAAAAATATTAGTATGGAGATTGGTTCAAGATCACATCAACCCAAACTTATTATTCTTGGGTACTGAATATGGGGTTTATGTTAGTTTAAACCAAGGTGAAAAATGGCATAAATTTAGTAATGGCTTACCTACCATACCTGTAAGAGATTTAACTATACAACGAAGAGAAAACGATTTAGTACTAGCTACATTTGGCAGAAGTTTCTATGTGCTAGATGATTTTAGTCCTTTACGAAATTTTTCAGAAGAAAAATTAAATAAAGATGTGCTATTTGAACCTAGAAAAGCATTACAATACACCCCTATGATTGGAGGTACTAGTAGTGATGGTGGTGCCTCATTTAAAAGAAAAAATCCAGCATACGGAGCAACTATATCATATTTCATTAAGGACGGTTTCAAATCTTTAACTGCACAAAGGACTAAAAAAGAAAATGCTGCTGGCCTGAGTGACGATGTGCTGGACAAATTGAAAGAAGCTGGATATACTTTTAGCAACATAAAAGATGCTGAAAAAGCAGAAATAAAGCGTAAAACCTCATTTGATGACAAGACCATTAGTAAGGTATTAAAAGCGATCGAGAAACACCAAGCAAAAGAAAATGATATACCATTTCCTGGTTGGGATGCATTAGATAAAGAAAAAAATGAGGATAAGCCTGAAATCATGATTGAAATAAAAGATCAACAAGGTGAAGTAGTTCGTCAAATTTTTAACCCATTGAAAAAAGGATTAAATCGTGTTAATTGGGATTTGAGCACCTATAACACCACCGTAGTTAAGGCAAGTGATAAGGGTAAGAGAAGTTGGAGGTATGGCGGTGCCATGTACCAAGAAGTAAAACCTGGAACATACAATGTAAGTTTATTCAAAAGAGAGGGTACTACGGTTAGTTTTCTAGCTGGTCCAGTAGCTTTAGAAGTAGAAAGAATTCGATCGAATATCTTAACTAATCCATTAGCAGACCAGCATGAAAGCTATTACATGAATTTGGCTTCATTTACTAAAGAAGTAAGAACCTATCAATATCAGTTTGAAAAAGCCAATGATTTGGTAAAAACCATGAAAGCACATTTAAAGCTTGTCAAATACAATAAGGAGGAAATCGCTAAAGAAGTCTATTCCCTTGTGGAAACCATGAATGATTTAAACAGAACATTTGGCGGCAGTGATACTAGAAAAGAGGTTGGTGAAAAAGACTTTCTTACTATAAGTGACCGATTATCCAGCGCAAGAGGCGGATGGTACCCCAACACCTATGGACCAACCGCATTACACATGAATAGTTTTAATATGGCCAAAGAATTATTTACTCAAATGCAACCCAAAGCTGATGATTACATAAGTAGAGTCAACAATATGGTAAGCCGATTTGAAGAAGCTGGTGGCCCCACCATTTTGAAGTAATTATCGGCTAATAATAGGTATTGAAGTTTACATAATCAGCATGAAAATCTTCAATGGCTTGTACTAAAAATCGGTGATAGGTATTGTTTCTTGTTTGACTATTACAGCAGTAACATTCATCATAAAAAGCACCACTACCAACATAATTAAATGGATCATTTGGATCATCCAATACTAAAGCAACAGAACCTGCTATAAGCATCATGGTTCCTAGTGTTAATGCATTTCTTCTTCTAGTGAATTTTTTAATGTTTTTATGAACCAAATCACCATTTCCTACTTCAGCTTTAAAATATTTAACAAAGTTCCTTCTCTCTTTTTTTGTAATGGCTAAATCCACACTCAAATCTCGCAGATGTTCTCTCCATAAAGAAATCTCTGTTTTACATACGGTATCTATATGCTCAACAGACCTTAGTAGCTCAAGTTTTTCAATGTATTCATCTATTCTGTAGGTGCTGTAAAAATCACTTTGCCCCCAAACACCAAATTGCTGTAAAAGCACTGCAAATAATAAGAGTAATGTTCTTTTCATGACTGTAGGTTTAATTGTTTAACTTATTTTAACAATTAGTGTGCCAAAGTCAAAATACGTCCTTAATCACAAGCCCATGCGCTATGACTTTGATA
>JAYPLD010000114.1:0-4017 GCA_038129265.1 Crocinitomicaceae bacterium | reverse complement strand
CATATTTCAAAACAAAGAATATTGAAAAATCAGCCATAATTGCTAATGCTGCAGCTGCAGTAGTTGTTGGCAAGAAAGGTACATCTTTTGCAACGCCAGAAGATATAAATAATTTATTGAAGGGAGAGAAAATAGAATGAAGTATGTTGTAGTTGGAGGAGCAGGTTTCATTGGTAGTAATCTTGTTGATAAGTTAATTGAGAATAAAAACGAAGTAATAATAATAGACAATTTTACTACAGGGAAAAAATCAAATTTGAACCCTAAAGCATCTGTTTTAAATCTTGATGTGAGCAATATTTCAAATTATGATAAAATTGTACATTCTATGAGCGGAGCAGATACTGTTTTCATGTTAGCAGCTAAAGCGAGAGTTCAGCCATCGATTGAAAATCCACTAGAATATGAAATTAACAATACCATAGGTACGCTTAATATTTTAAAATGTGCAAGCGATGCAAAGGTTAGAAGATTTGTTTATAGTGCATCATCATCTGCATACGGAGATTCAAAAAAGTTACCGTTAAAAGAAAATTTTGATGCGAATCCAATGTCACCTTATGGTGCACAAAAATATTATGGAGAAGTAATGTGTAAGGTTTTTGCAAAAGTTTATCAAATTCAAACAGTTTCTTTAAGATATTTTAATGTTTATGGTGAAAGACAAAATATTGATGGGGCATATGCATTAGTAATGGGTATATTTATATATCAAAGACTAAACAATCAACCAATGACAATAAATGGAGATGGTGAACAAAGACGTGATTTTACTTATGTTGGAGATGTTGTAAGTGCAAATATTCTTGCATCAAGTTCTGAAAATGTTGGTAATGGGGAAGTAATCAATATTGGTAATGGAGATAACAGATCAGTAAATCAAATAGCTGAAATGATTGGTGGACCAACGATAAATCTTGATCCCATCCTTGAGCCAAGTGAAACACTTGCTGATAATTCTTTAGCAAAAAAATTATTAAATTGGGAACCAACACAAAAAATCGAAGATTGGGTTAAAAAGTATAAAAAAGAAATTGGATTAGATTAATGAAAGAAAAAATTACTGAAGCAATTAATGATCATAAAGCAATACTTAGCAACTTTGATTCAAAAGATTTTTTAGCAATAGAAAATATAGCTAACAAAATTATCGATTCCTTAAAAAACAATGGATGTATTTTTTGGTGTGGAAATGGAGGGAGTGCTTCTCAAGCAAATCATCTATCGGCTGAATTAACAGGAGGTATGTATAAAATTAAAAAAAAACCATTCAATTCTATTTGTTTAAATACTGACCTTTCATTTATTACAGCATGGAGCAATGACGAAAGTTTTGACAATATATTTTCAAGACAAGTTCAAGCTCATGGTAAAATTGGAGACACTCTAATTGTATTATCTACTAGTGGGAATTCAAAAAATATTATTAATGCAATAAAGTGTGCGAAAGCTAATTCTATGAACGTGATTTCCATGACTGGAAATGACGGAGGAGTTATTAAAACGTTATCTGACAATAACTTTAACGTTGAAAGCAAAGTCACAGCTAGGATTCAAGAATTTCATATTTTAGCAGGCCATCTAATTTGTGATTTAGTAGAAAATTCTTTAGAACGATAATCTTAAGTTAATTCCCAATCCAATCGTATTATTTAAATTATTAAGTGCATAAAAATCGAATGATTTATTTTTATATTTTCTTTCAGAAACAACTTTAAACTGTGCAGATTCTGTAGACTCAAATGGTTTTGAACAGATAAATTTAAGTGAATTTTTTGAAGAAAATTTGTAATTCAATCCAATGTAAATGATTTCAAATTCTTTTTTTATCGAAGAATCTGTAGAGCTTACAAATGGACTACCAAGGGTTTTCCCTTTGTAAGACCATCCTTCATCATATACACCATGATTGTAGTAAAATTCATCTACATAAGGCGGATCAATACTTTGATTTTTCGTTGTAAAATACTCAATAAGAATATCTAAATTATTTATATAGTTGTTTAAGCGTAGACCCCACAAACCATCTGTTTTATTTGCAAATCTTAAACCACTTGTATCTTCAAAAAGATGTTGATAGTAAAAAGAAAGTTTCTTTGAATTAATCTTTTTTTCATAAACAAAATCCCAAATACCAAGATGATTTCCAAGGGCATTGGCATGAGGTTCACCTTCAGCTTTTTCTTGGTCAGCAGATATTAGTATTTTTAAAAAATCTTTAAATGAATCTGGTTGTTTTCCAAGCCTATATGATGAACCGCCCCATATAGCCTCATGGACTAGGCCAATACTAAATTTTTCTTTTTCATTCATTAGAATATCTAGGTAAATAAATTTTTCATGTATTTTTGGTTCTTCGTTGTAAGTTTTACTTTTTGCTAGTTTAGCATGAGAAATACCTAAACGCATATTATACTTATCATTAATTTCAATTTTTGAAAGTAAACCAATTTTTGGTAATGCTTCGGCATTTGTGCTAATTAATAATGATCCAGAACTTAATTCATCATCCAAATAAACACTAAAGTCTCTGTAATATTTTCCAATTTTTAAAAAGGTATTATTTGAAACCCTTTTTTTTAAAAAAACTTCCTTAAATCTTAATTTGCTATCATCTGAATAAGAAAAAATGATTGATGAAAATATCTCAAAATCTTCCGACAAAAATCCTTTTTTAATTTCCAAGTCATACAAACTTGAACCCAGACCATAATTATTATTTTCAATCCAATAGTAACTATTTTCAGATGGATTTTTATAAAAACTTATTTCTTGAATTATATTTTGTGAATTTATGATTTGAAATAAAAAGATAAAAAAGATATACTTTTTACTCATTTAAAACTTATTGATTTAAAACTGGCTTGACGTAAAACTTCCAGTCCATTACTTCAATTTGTGAATGTCTTTTAATTTTAAAAGATTGATAACTTTTTGTCGGATTTACTCTAATTTCTTTTCCATTAACAAGTAAATCTATTGGCATTTTAAAATTATCATTTACATCATTCCATCTATAATAAAAATTATCATCAGTTTGATAGTATTCTAACTTAGGTTGATTTGGTGTATAAAAATACTGCTCAGCAAAATACCAATAATTCTCATTGGTTTTTTCAGAAACTTTTGTAAAGAAATCTCTTGTATTAGCAAAACCTTTAGCATTTTCAGTCATAAATTCTTTTAAAATCTGAAACCAAACCTCATCATTATTTATTGCACTTCTTAAAGTATGCATTACCCATGCACCTTTCATATAAGTATCACCGTGAAGAGCCCAATGATTTTCATTTTCTCTTCCAACTATTGGTATTTCGTTAACAATTCTATTTTTAAGTGTATTTAAGTAATGAACTCCAACTTCGTAACTCTTAAACTTATCTTCAAAATATATTGCTTCTGAATAAACTTGCAAACCTTCATGAATCCAAATATGTGTTGGATCCGATGCAGTAACGCTATTACCAAACCATTCATGACCTGTTTCATGGATAATAAGAGGGTCCATAACTCCATACATTGGCCAACTTTTACTTCGCACTCCATTATAAATACTGAATCCATTACCATACGTGACCGCAGATTGATGTTCCATTCCTAAATATGGCACTTCAATTAGTTTATAGCCATCTTCATACCATTGATAATCCCCAAAATATTTTTCATAAAATCGTATAACTTCTTTTGATTGAGTAAAGTAATTTGATGCAAGTTCTTTATTATAATCCAGAACATAGTGGTTCATATCATGAATTTTATCACCTTTAATTAAAGTATCTTGGACTGCTACATAATTTCCAATTTGTACTGAAATATTATAATTATTTATTGGGTTGCTAACAAACCATTCATAAGTGGATTTATCGCCATTATTAACAACACTTTTTAATTTACCATTACCCACAGCTACCATATTTGATGGAACCGTATAAGCCATTCGAACGCTATCACCTTCTGCTGTGATATGATCTTTATTTGGCCACCAGATTCTTGCACCCTCACCCTCGCATGAAACAG
>JAYPLD010000113.1:0-4292 GCA_038129265.1 Crocinitomicaceae bacterium | reverse complement strand
CTTATTTCTTAATTGAGTAGATGCCTTTTAATATTTTCAAACCATCAAAAAAAGCATTGACTTTCGTTTTACCGGCATACCTTTCTCTTTCCTCGCTTAATATTTCAGTATATCTAAAGTTTTGTTGGTGAACTAGCACTGGCAATTCTAAACATAGGGTAAAATCATCTGACTCTAAATTTATAGTGTTAATTATATCTTTTTTAAACATAGGATAAAAAAATAAAGAATCAGTAATATTACAACCAAATCTAAATCTTACTAATCCAGTAAAAAACTTATTACCCAATGCTCTTATGAATGTATCGTCTGGACTTTTAGCACCGTCCTTGTATCTTGAGCAAAACACAGCATCAAGATCACCTATTAATGATTTCATTTCATTTAATGCTTTAGGATTGTATGAACCGTCACCATCCATATATGTAATGTATGTTTTTGAACATAAGGCAATAGCTTCTTTTACCGCTCCTCCCCAGCCCATTTTTGATTGAGTGAAAAATTTGACGTCATAATTCATAGCAACATTTCTAGTGCCGTCAGTAGATTCTTTATCGATGATAATTATTTCTCCAACCTTAAATGTTTCTAATTCATTAAGTACAAATCCCAACGATTCTTCTTCATTGTAAGTAGCAATAATAAGAGAGACGTCGCTTAAGTCAACATTGCTTGAGTTCATTATTGTATAAGTTTAATTTCGATTAAAAAAGATATTGATTGTTGTGCAGATTTTTTCAATCTGATTATCTGTTAAATTAGTTGAAGATGGAAGCCATAAAATTTTTTCAGACACTTCTTCAGAATAATTTAAATCAGTTTTTGAGACATTTTTTAAAAACTCTTGTTTACTTAAAGCAGGGTATGAATCTCTTGTGATTATGTCATTATTACTCAGATAATTTGCTAGTTCATTTCTCTGGTTAGATGATTCACAAACTAAATCAATAAACCAAGGAGTCTCGTAATCAAACATATCAACAAATTTAATTTCAGAAAGAAAAGATTTATACTTTTTAAACATATTTTTTTTAATATTTATAAAATCATCTATTTTATCGAATTGCGATAACCCTAATGCAGATTGAAGGTCAGTTATTTTGAAATTTAAACCAAATCCGTCATGCCAATCACTCTTATCTTTAGAGCGATTGAAAGTCTTTAAGTTAATTAAGTATTCATAATATTGATCATCATCAGTCAAAACCATTCCACCTTGGCCCATAGTGATTATTTTATGCGGAGTAAAAGAGAAAACACTTGCATCCCCAAGTGATCCACATTTCTTTTCTAAATAATTAGAACCAAGAGCATGAGCGGAGTCTTCAATTAAAGTAATCTGGTTTTGTTTACAATACTTTTCTATTTCTAATGCATCTTCAGTTCTTCCATTGAGGGGTACGTAAATAACACCGTCAAGATTTTCTACCTTTTTTAAAGATTCAAGTGACATACATAACCTACTATTGACATCAATAATCACGGGTTCCGCCTCAGCCCAAAGAATCGCATTTATAGTGGCTATCATCGTTATGTTCGGGACAGCAACACGCTTACCCTTAGATAAGCCTGCTGCTAGAAGTGATAAATAAATAGCTATAGTTCCATTAGGTACTGCTACTGCATATTTTCTTCCTGAATAACCAGCAATATTATCTTCTAGTTCTTTAGTGACCTCATGTTCAGTGATCCAGGAATCACTCGTCATATAATTGTTGATTCTTTTAATGTCTTCTTCAGAAATGTTGGGTTCTACTTGGTTAATCTTTTTTGACATTTACTCTTGTTCTATCTTTGTCTGGGCCAAAGTAAGGGCCATTTTTTACCTCTAAGACTTTTGATTTTTGTATCATCTCATACTCATGTATTCCTTCATGCTGAATAATCAACATTCCAGAATCAATAATTAAACTTTCAATAAATGTTGTATCTTCTTTATAAAGATTGCATTTAATTTTTCCATCAATAACATAAACTACTTCTTGTGTTCTAAATGAGCTTCTTTCAAAGTAATTATGAAAATGAGCTTCCAAAGATTTGTTTTCATCATAATTCCATGTACCTACTTGTATGTAAGAATCATCGTTGGTTAAAAAACTAAGTCCATCAGGAATATTATTAATATCAACAACTGATGCGTATAATTTATCTTCAAAATATACTTGTTTAGTATTTTTACTTTCCATCATTCACCATGTACCATTCAACAGTCTTTTCAATACCATATTCTAAATCAATATCTGGTATCCAGTTCAATTTTGTTGCTCCTTTTGAACCATCTACTTTTTTTTCATAAACACCATCAGGTTTGCCTTCGTTAAAGAAAAATTCACCATCCCAATTCACAATTTTTTTGATAGTATTTGCAAGATCTATAATCGAAATACCTTTTTGAACTCCAACATTAAAAAAATGGTGACCTTTCTCTAAATCAAGAGATTTTATTAATGCATTTGCTCCGTCTTGTACATAGAGCCATTCTCTAATTGGTTTTCCAGAACCCCATATTTCAACTTTTTGAATGTTATTGATTTTTGCGTCACATATTTTTTTTACCAAAGCACCAAGAGCATGGGATCTCTTTATGTCAAAGTGGTCTTCAGGCCCATACATGTTTGATAAAACAACGTTTGCAGAAGAAAATTTATACTGTACAAAATATCCATTTCCTAGGTCTACTGATAAACGTTTTGCAATACCATAGTTGTAAACTGATTCATGAGGCGGGCCATCGTAAAATTGACTTTCTACATAGGTCGTTAAATGTCCTGGATATGCACAATTAGAAATTGGGTTTATTAATATACCAACATCATTTTTTCTAGATATTTCATATAGGTTTAATGCAATTTTAGAATTTTCATAAAGTAATCTTGCTGGATACTTGTATCCATATGAGATACCTCCAACAAAAGCTGCACAATTAATAATTGCTTCGGGTTTATGTTTAGAAACAAAATTTTGTAAGTCTTCAATTTTCGTAATATCTAAACTTTCTTTTCCAGATATCTCTAAGATTTCATGATTAGTATCAGCTAGCAGCATTTTTTTTACCCAACTCCCCAGAAAACCTTTGGAGCCAACAACTAATACTTTCATAATTTAAATGTCTTTTGGATGTTCCCAAGTAGGAAATATGAGATTATCTTTTAATAAGGCAAAATCTTTTTTTGCTTCTAAAATATCATGCTGAACCATAATTTCTACTAACTCTTCAAAATTAACTGATGGCTCCCAGCTAAGTTTTTCCCTAGCTTTGGTAGCATCACCAAGTAAGTAATCTACTTCATTAGGTCTAAAATATTTTTCTGAGACATCTATATAATCTTCCCAATTTAAACCAACGGAGCTGAATGCGGCCTTTGCAAATTCTCTTACTGTTTTACTTATTCCTGTTGCTAGAACCCAGTCATCTGGTAAATCGTATTGCATCATCTGCCACATCCCTTTAACGTAATCTTTTGCATAACCCCAGTCTCTGCTTGCATCGAGATTTCCTAGGGTTAACCTTTCTTGAATCCCTACATGTATCCTTCCAACAGCTTTAGTAATTTTTCGAGTGACAAATGTTTCTCCTCTCATTGGGGATTCATGATTAAATAAAATTCCGTTAACGCCGAATAAATCATAAGATTCTCTATAAATTTTAGTTATTTCATGAGCAAATACCTTTGAGGCTCCATATGGACTCTTAGCATCAAACAACGATTGTTCATTTAAAAGTTCTTTACTAGAACCTCCAAACATTTCTGAAGAAGAGGCTTGATAAAATTTTACATCCTTATCTAGATGTCTTATTGCTTCCAGAATAGAAATTGAACCAAGGGTTCCAATTTGTGTTGTAAATATTGGATTTGTAAAAGAAACAGAAACATGTGATTGAGCTGCTAAATTATATACCTCATCAGGAAAAATATTATTGAGTAAATTTGTAATGGATGAAGAATCCAAGAGATCTGAATAGTGAAGAGAGAGCTGATTGTTATCGGAATATTTGGAAATCAAACCGTCAATTCTGTCAGTATTAATTGAGGAAGATCTTCTAACAGTTCCGTGAACTTCGTAGCCTTTTTCTAATAATAATTCAGCTAAGTAAGCCCCATCTTGACCTGTGATTCCAGTAATTAATGCTTTCACTATACAAACATTTTAATTACCTACTAAATAAGTTTTGAAGATAATTCAATTATTTATTGTCAAACCTCAACTAGGTTCTAGCCCTTCTGGACTGTCAGTGATAAAGTTTATTACTTTTTTCATTCTGTGGTTTAAGGTTAAAGTTGAAAAATCTT
>JAYPLD010000112.1:0-4292 GCA_038129265.1 Crocinitomicaceae bacterium | reverse complement strand
AAGATTTTTCAACTTTAACCTTAAACCACAGAATGAAAAAAGTAATAAACTTTATTAATGAAAGTCCATAAGGACTAGAACCTAGTTGAGGTTTGACAGTAAATAATTGAATTATTTTCAAAACTTATTTAGTAGGTAATTAAAATGTTTATATAGTGAAAGCATTAATTACTGGAATCACAGGTCAAGATGGGGCTTATTTAGCTGAATTATTACTAGAAAAAGGCTACGAAGTTCACGGAACTGTTAGAAGGTCTTCCTCAATTAACACTGACAGAATTGACGGCTTGATTTCCAAGTATTCCGATAATAATCAGCTCTCTCTTCACTATTCAGATCTCTTGGATTCTTCATCCATTACGAATTTACTCAATAATATTCTTCCTGATGAGGTATATAATTTAGCAGCTCAATCACATGTTTCTGTTTCTTTTACAAATCCAATATTTACAACACAAATTGGAACCCTTGGTTCAATTTCTATTCTGGAAGCAATAAGACATCTAGATAAGGATGTAAAATTTTATCAAGCCTCTTCTTCAGAAATGTTTGGAGGTTCTAGTAAAGAACTTTTAAATGAACAATCGTTGTTTGATGCTAAGAGTCCATATGGAGCCTCAAAGGTATTTGCTCATGAAATAACTAAAATTTATAGAGAATCTTATGATTTATTCGGCGTTAACGGAATTTTATTTAATCATGAATCCCCAATGAGAGGAGAAACATTTGTCACTCGAAAAATTACTAAAGCTGTTGGAAGGATACATGTAGGGATTCAAGAAAGGTTAACCCTAGGAAATCTCGATGCAAGCAGAGACTGGGGTTATGCAAAAGATTACGTTAAAGGGATGTGGCAGATGATGCAATACGATTTACCAGATGACTGGGTTCTAGCAACAGGAATAAGTAAAACAGTAAGAGAATTTGCAAAGGCCGCATTCAGCTCCGTTGGTTTAAATTGGGAAGATTATATAGATGTCTCAGAAAAATATTTTAGACCTAATGAAGTAGATTACTTACTTGGTGATGCTACCAAAGCTAGGGAAAAACTTAGCTGGGAGCCATCAGTTAATTTTGAAGAGTTAGTAGAAATTATGGTTCAGCATGATATTTTAGAAGCAAAAAAAGATTTTGCCTTATTAAAAGATAATCTCATATTTCCTACTTGGGAACATCCAAAAGAAATTTAAATCATGAAAGTATTAGTCGTTGGTTCCAAAGGCTTTTTAGGAAGCTGGGTAAAAAAACTGCTGCTAGCTAAAAGTAATTTTGAAATCTTAGAGATATCTGGAAAAGAAAGCTTAGATATTACAAAAATTGAAGACTTACAAAATTATGTTTCTAAACATAAACCTGAAGCAATTATTAATTGTGCAGCTTTTGTTGGAGGAATCTCATATGGATACAAGTATCCAGCAAGATTACTTTATGAAAATTCTAAAATGGCATTAAACCTATATGAAATATCTAGTAAAAATGATGTTGGTATATTAATAAACCCAATTTCCAATTGTGCATACCCAGGACATTTAACTACCTATGTAGAAAGTCAATTTTTTGATGGCCCACCTCATGAATCAGTTTACAACTATGGTATTGCAAAGCGTTTATCAGTAAACCTAGGAAGTGGTTATTTTGAACAGTATAAATTTTCTTCTGCAAACGTTGTTTTATCAAATATGTATGGGCCTGAAGACCATTTCGACATAGAAAGATCTCACGCTTTAGGTGCTTTGGTAAAAAAAATATGTGACGCAAAAATCAATAACATTCAAAAAGTTGAAATATGGGGTTCTGGAAAACCAATTAGAGAATGGCTCTATGTACAAGACGGAGCAAATGCATTAATAAAATCTCTTGATTTAGAGAAAGGTCACCATTTTTTTAATGTTGGAGTTCAAAAAGGTATTTCAATTATAGATCTAGCAAATACTATCAAAAAAATTGCAAATTGGGATGGTGAATTTTTCTTTAACTCAGACAAACCTGATGGTGTTTATGAAAAAAAAGTAGATGGTTCAAAAGGGGAAACAAAATTGAACTGGATACCAGATATTGATTTAGAATATGGTATTGAAAAAACTGTTGAATGGTACATGGTAAATAATGGAAAATAAAGATACTAAGCATGTATATGTTGAAGACAAATTATTCGCATCAGTTGTTGATATTAATAATATTCCAGATGGACTTAGTTTTTTAACCAACGACGATTCTTATATACAAGTAGGTACATGGAATTATGATGAAAATAAATCGCTGGAAGCCCATTTTCATAACTACTTTGAAAGAAGCTCATTTAGGACACAAGAAGTTGTTTATGTTATTGATGGAAAAATTAAATGCAATCTTTATAAAGAAGACGCAACATTTATTGAAAGTTTAATTATTGATTCTGGAATGTTGATTATCCAATACGAAGGAATACATGAGTATGAGATGATAGAAAAATCAAAAGTCTTAGAGGTAAAAAATGGCCCTTACTTTGGACCAGACAAAGATAGAACAAGAGTAAATGTCAAAAAAGATTAACCAAGTAGAACCAAACATTTCTGAAGAAGACATTAAAAGAATCAACAATTATATGACGAGTGATTCCTGGATCACTGAACATGAGGTCACTAAAGAACTAGAAGATAATATTGCTGGTTATTCAGGAAGAAAATATGCAGTAGCAGTACCTAATGGAACTATAGCTATTTATTTATCACTTCTAGCAGCAGGCTTATCTAAGGGTAAGCGTGTTGCTGTCCCGAACATAACGATGATAGCCACTATAAATGCGATTCTTTGGGCTGAGGCGGAACCCGTGATTATTGATGTCAATAGTAGGTTATGTATGTCACTTGAATCTTTAAAAAAGGTAGAAAATCTTGACGGTGTTATTTACGTACCCCTCAATGGAAGAACTGAAGATGCATTAGAAATAGAAAAGTATTGTAAACAAAACCAGATTACTTTAATTGAAGACTCTGCTCATGCTCTTGGCTCTAATTATTTAGAAAAGAAATGCGGATCACTGGGAGAAGTAAGTGTTTTCTCTTTTACTCCACATAAAATCATCACAATGGGCCAAGGTGGAATGGTTTTGACTGATAATGATCAATATTATGAATACTTAGTTAACTTAAAGACTTTTAATCGCTCTAAAGACAAAAGTGATTGGCATAACGGATTTGGTTTAAATTTCAAAATAACTGATCTTCAATCTGCATTAGGGCTATCACAATTTGAAAAAATAGATGATTTTATAAATATTAAAAAAAATATGTTTAAAAAGTATAAATCTTTTCTTTCTGAAATTAAATTTGTTGATATGTTTGATTACGAGACTCCTTGGTTTATTGATTTAGTTTGTGAATCATCTAACCAGAGAAATGAACTAGCAAATTACTTGAGTAATAATGACATAATTACAAGAGATTCATATCCTGCTCTAAGTAAACAAGTGTATTTAAAAAATGTCTCAAAAACTAATTTAAATTATTCTGAAGAAGTTTCTGAAAAAATTTTATGGCTTCCATCTTCAACTAATTTAACTGATAATCAAATTGAAAAAATTTGCACAACAATCAATATCTTTTTTAAGCGAAATTAAACTTATACAATAATGAATACAAGCAATGTTGACTTAAGCGACGTTTCTCTTATTATCGCTACTTACAATGAAGAAGAATCATTGGGATTTGTACTTAATGAATTAGAAACATTTAAGGTTGGGGAAATAATTATTATTGATAAAGCCTCTACTGACAACACAAGAAATGTTGCTATGAATTATGATGTTAAATTTTTCACTCAATCAAAAATAGGTTGGGGAGGAGCGGTAAAAGAAGCTATTGCCTTATGTTCAAAAACATACGTAACGTATATGGATGGTGATGGTTCATACAATCCTAAAGCATTAAATGAAATGAAATCATTAATAGGAGATCTTGAAGCTGTGTTTTGTTCAAGATACAAGGACGGTGCTAAAAGTCCAGATGATACTTTCATAAGAGCATTGGGAAATAAGTTTTTTACTGGATTAGTAAGATTTAGATTTGGTTGTAATATTACGGATTCTTTATTTTTTTACCCTATGTTTAAAAAAGATATAATCAACGCTATAAATTTAAAGTCAGATGATTTTACACTATGTTTAGAATTGCCAGTACTAGTTCACCAACAAAACTTTAGATATACTGAAATATTGAGTGAGGAAAGAGAAAGGTATGCCGGTAAAACTAAAGTCAACGCTTTTTTTGATGGTTTGAAAATATTAAAAGGCATCTACTCAATTAAGAAATAAG
>JAYPLD010000111.1:3057-4351 GCA_038129265.1 Crocinitomicaceae bacterium | reverse complement strand
TAAGCTTTTACATGAAACCCTTTTATTGTATCAAATTATGTGCTAAATTGTCAATAAATATATATGTCATGAAAAAAACAATACTTCTATTTTTAACTTTTTTATCCTATCAATTTACTTTTTCTCAATGTCATTATGTAGTTGACATGCAGGATTCTTATGGTGATGGCTGGAACGGAGCTCAAATCAATGTATCCATCAACAGCGTATTGATAACCAGCTTTACTATTCCAGCTGGAGGAAGTAGCGCAATGGACTCCATAAGCACTTACACCGGTGACAACGTCAGCTTTGACTTTGTATCTGGAACATGGGATACCGAAATTACCTATACGATAACTGCGCCTGATGGCAGTACAGTTGGCTCTTATGGTCCTTACCCTACAAACTCTGGTAATGATGGTCCGATATGGTCTGGAGTTTCTAACTCAACTTGTGCTCCTCCTGCTTGTTTAGACCCATATGGTTTAGTAATAACAGGTACAACTTCAAATTCAGTTGACCTTTCGTGGACTGCAGGTCCTAATGCTGGTTCTTACACCATAGAATATGGAACTTCAGGATTTACACAAGGAAGTGGATCAACAGCAACATCAACAACCACTACGGCTACTATTTCTGGATTGACTTCCTATACCATGTATGATTTTTATGTACAGTCCGATTGTCAAGCATCTGGAAATGGAACAAGTAATTTTGCTGGACCTATTTCTGTTTCCACTTGTCCTGGTGCAGCACCTTATCTTGAAACTTTTGACGCTGGCATGGCTCCATGTTGGATTCAAGATCAAAATGATATTTTCGATTGGACGCTTAACGCGGGTACTACAGCCTCAAATCCAACTGGTCCTAGTGATGACGTAACAGGTGGAGGTAACTACATTTATATAGAAACTTCTGCACCAAGAGCTCCTGGAGACAGTGCCATTCTTCATACCCCTGCAATTGATCTAACTTCACTTACTGTACCTCAACTTAAATTTTATAGCCACATGTTTGGTGCGTCTATTGCTGAACTAAGAATCGATGCTTCTTCAAACGGAGGTACGACTTACACTAATATATTTAGTAAATCTGGTGATCAAGGTGATCAGTGGGTTGAGGAATTTGTTGATTTATCTTCTTTTTCAGGCTCAGTAGAATTTAAAATTACAGCCTATGTTGGAGACGATGGTAGCGGCATTCAATATTGGGGAGATATTGCCATAGATAACTTTGAAATTAGAAATACGCCAACATGTCCTAAGCCTACCAATGTGATAGTAAGTAACTTAACTTCAACCGGGGCAGATTT
>JAYPLD010000111.1:0-2957 GCA_038129265.1 Crocinitomicaceae bacterium | reverse complement strand
ATTGAAGCTACATTAACTTGTACGACCCCCTCAGCCATAGATATGTCTGGTATGGCCGTTACTACTTCTCCAACCTTGATTCTAGCAAATGGACCATTTGTAATTTCGGGTGAACTTCAAAACATGGGGCTTAACACAGTCACTTCTATGGATATCAATTACGCGATAGACGGTGGATCTGCAGTTACAGAATCAGTTTCTGGACTCAATCTTGGCACAGGAGATATTCATCCATTTAATCATGGAACAAGTTGGAGCCCAACTGCGGCTGGAACCTATGATATTGCGGTATGGGCTAGCAATATTAACTCAACTAATGACATGAATAATTCCAATGACACGGCATATGCAACCGTTACCATTTATGACAACGCTACATTGAAAAGACCTATGCTTGAAGCATTTACCAGTTCTACATGTGGCCCTTGTGTAGCGGGTAATCAAAACATAACATCCGTGACATCCAACTATGCGCTGGATCAATACTCTATTCTGAAGTATCAAATGTCTTGGCCTGGTTCAGGAGATCCGTACTACACCCAAGAAGGGGGAGATAGAAGAGGTTACTACAGCGTAAATGCGGTGCCTGATTTAGTAGTGGATGGAAACTACTGGCAGGACAATTCTAGTGCTCTTTCTGCACAGGTTATGGACGATGTATTGGCCATTCCTGCTTTTGTGGAGTTATCATCCTTTTTTACCGTTGATAACCAAACTGTTGATATTAACGTGAACATAAATCCATTAGGAGATTTTACCAATTCATTGACTTTATATGTAGCCATTTTTGAATACATGACGTACAACAATGTGGGCAGTAACGGTGAAACTCAATTTGGTTATGTGATGAAAAAGATGGTGCCTGGGTCTAGTGGCTTTTCGTTAAGTCCATTACAAGATGGTGTGCCTGTTAATGAAAATTTTTCTTACACGTTCCAAGGGAGTTATGTATTACCTCCTGATGCGAACTCTCCAATTGACCACTCAAGCAGTCACTCTGTAGAGGACTTTAGCAACCTTGGAGTTGTGGTTTGGATTCAGGATGATGCTTCAAAAGAAATCGTACAATCTGCAGAAGCTATTCCAAGCTCAACTGGAATTAATAACCATGGCGATGAGAATGCTTCATTAAGGGTATTCCCTAATCCTGCTCAAGAAGTTGCAACTCTAAAAATTGATAATCAAAATGCCAATAATGGTCAGATTGAAATCACCAATTCTTTAGGTAAACTTGTTTATGCTAAGTCCATTGATGAAATTGAAAGTTCTATCACTATAGATCTCTCTACATTAAGCAACGGTATATATAACGTATCTTACAAAAACAATGGAGTAACCTTGTATAAGAAGTTACAAGTCATGAAATAAATTCATCATTATTATTTATTTACAAAGGCCTGTAATACAGGCCTTTTTTTATTTATTATTTTAACTTTATTGCCATTAATAAAAAAAATTTAAGCTTGAGTAGACTTACTAACTTTCTCATATGTGCTATAGGATTAGTCGTAATATTAATCTATGGACAATATGTTTTAGTTCCTTTTATTTTTGCTCTTGTATTATGGTTTACGGTTCGAATTTTCACCGCAATTACTCAAAAGATTCCATTTTATGGAAGAATTGTACCTAACGGGGTTAAAAAAATAATTTCAACGTCCATCATCTTTTTAATTCTGTTTTTTTCATCACAAGTAGTGCTGAGTAGTTTTAATAACATTATTAAATCACATCATGACTATGATGATAACATAGCTAAGATCATTTTAACGCTAAACACCACTTTTGATATTGATGTTGAATCCTATGTGGAGGATAACATGGCATCGCTAGATTTTAAAGCCATAGCTGGGGAATTATTTAACGCTATTTCCACTATACTAAGTAGTGCTTTAATGATTCTTCTTTTTGTTGTATTTATATTTATAGAAGAGACTCAGTTCAATAAAAAGCTACAAAAGGTTTTCACTAAAAACGAAAAGAAATACGATTCATTACTGGAAACACTTTCAAAAATTGAATGGTCTGTAGCTAGATATTTAGGAATTAAAACGTTAGTAAGCTTAATTACCGGTTTTTTTAGTTATCTCGTATTTGCATTTTGCGATTTAAATTTCGCGGTATTTTGGGCATTTCTAATCTTTTTATTAAACTACATTCCAACTATTGGCTCCCTTCTAGCTACTATTTTTCCTGCTGTATTCAGTTTGCTTCAATTTGGAGACTTTAGTACAGGAGTAATCATCTTTTTTGTTGTTGGTTTTATTCAAGTAATTATCGGAAACTTTCTAGAGCCAAAATGGCTCGGAAATTCTATGAATATAAGTCCATTACTAAGCATCATTTCTCTTGTTTTTTGGGGTGCAATTTGGGGTACTACAGGAATGATTATAAGCGTACCTGTCACCGTAGTGATTTTAATCGTGCTAAGTAAATTTGAGTCCTATAAATCATTAGCCATTTTACTCTCGGAAAAGGGTGAAATCAATGGAGAAAATTAAGTTAGACAAAGCGTACTGGGATAGTCGATATCAATCTGATAATATTGGCTGGGATATTGGATATATTTCTCCCGCTATTAAAAATTGGTTTGATATTCAAGAAAATAAAGACTTATCTATTTTGATCCCTGGTGCTGGTTCTGGATATGAAGTATCTTATGCTCATCAATTAGGTTTTAAAAACGTATTCTACATGGATATATCATCTGAAGCTGTCTCCCTCTTTAAATCAAAAAACACATCATTCCCAGATAATAAAATTTTATCTACAGACTTTTTTGATCTAAATCTTTCATCCTATTTTGATGTCATTATAGAGCAAACTTTTTTTTGTGCTCAAAGCCCAACTAAAAGAATAAAATATGTAAATAAAACACATGATCTTCTGAAAAAAAAAGGGCAATTAATTGGACTCTTATTTGGTATTAATTTTCAGAAAGACGGTCCACCTTTTGG
>JAYPLD010000110.1:3180-4385 GCA_038129265.1 Crocinitomicaceae bacterium | reverse complement strand
TGCCACAACCTCTTCTACTTTTGCTTTTCCTAGTCCTTCAAATACATATAACTCTTTTATTTTACTCTTCCTAGATTCACCTTCTCGGGATATTAAAGAAACTTGTTGACCTTGTTTTAAACTTCCTCTATGTAGTCTTCCAATAGCAATTCTACCAATGAAGGAAGAGTAGTCTAGTGAAGTAATTAATAACTGAGTAGTTCCTGAGTTGATTTTAGGTGCAGGAATGTGCTCAATAACGGCATCTAACAGCGGTAAAATATCGTTAGTAGGTGTTTTATAGTCTAAATCCATCCATCCCTGTTTTGCAGAACCATAAATCGTAGGAAAATCCAATTGTTCTTCTGTTGCATCAAGATTAAACATCAAATCAAACACCTTTTCTTGAACCTCTTCTGGCTTACAATTTTCCTTATCTACTTTATTAATTACCACTAAGGGTTTTAGGCCTAATTCAATTGCTTTTTGAAGAACAAATCGAGTTTGTGGCATAGGTCCTTCAAAGGCATCTACTAGAAGTAAAACACCATCTGCCATATTCAATACCCGTTCTACTTCTCCACCAAAATCAGCGTGACCAGGCGTATCAATAATATTGATTTTATGATCTTTATAGCTAACCGAAACATTTTTAGAAAGAATAGTAATGCCTCTCTCTTTTTCTAAATCATTATTGTCTAATATAAGTTCTTTGGTCTCTTTTCGATCATCAATAGCTTTACAGGCATAAATCATCTTATCTACCAAGGTGGTTTTTCCATGGTCAACATGAGCAATTATGGCAATATTTCTAATATTCATAGGGTTGAATTTTGCTGCAAAGGTAACATTGTAATGAATGCATTTTATATTTTATATCGTAATGTTTTATTTGGTACTATTTCAAGTAGGTTTTTCTATATTTGAAGAAAATATCAAAAAATGAAACTCATCAAAATCACCTTTTTATCCATCACATTACTTTTTTTAACTGGATGCGGAAAATATGAAGAAGGACCAGGGTTTTCTCTCCTTCCAAAATCAACAAGACTTCAACAGAAATGGAGACCCATTGAAAAATTTGATGCTTCTTCAAATACGATTGAATCTATTGATAGGGATGGTTCATACATTGAATTTGTAAAAGATGGTTCATTTAAAATTTACAATGATAACTCGATGGGTGCGCTTGGGATAGATGGGCTAGTTGGTACCTGGAACTTTTC
>JAYPLD010000110.1:0-3080 GCA_038129265.1 Crocinitomicaceae bacterium | reverse complement strand
AAAACAATAATTCTAGGGTCTCTGAACATTTTATGTTTATCAAGACCACCTTCGCTTTCAATTTGATCTAGAGCTTCTTCCGTTGCTTTTTCAGGATTATTGATAAATAATTTCATGGCTACAATAAATGGTTTGACCAGCATGAATTGTTTTTTCTCAAATAGCTCGTTATGCTTAGATTCAATATTTAAGACAATGGTTTCCGCGATATCAATATTATTTAATTCAAGTTGAACTACCGCTCTAATCATTTCTTTCCTTATCACCCATTCTCTTCCCATCGTTTTTTGATAGTATCCATCTGACTTGTTGAACACAAGAAGTATTTTATTAGATAATTTGAATTCCCTAACCAAACAATGATAAGCGGCTTGATTTAATTTGAGGTTGTTGATTTCTCTTTCAGGCATTTTAACTCCGTATTTTTCAACAGCATCATGAATTAGAAATATGGCTTCTAAGATTTTGTTTTCAAAAATTTTGAGAAAGCTAGAAATAGCAATGTATTTACCGATATAATTTAAGTTGACTAAATCAGATTTTTCCATCAATCGTTTCAAATTTTCAAGATGATTTTTTGCCTCTCCAAAATCTCTAATACCTAACATGGTGTATGCCATTATATATTCGATATTAGCCATGGAATTACTAAATGAAATTATTTCTTCTTGGGAGAAATTAAGCTGTTTATAGTAGTCTTTTAATTCCCTAGCTAGTCCAACAAAATTTTTTTTCACTCCGTATTCTGCTCTCAGGATTTCGATAATTTTAAGCTGAATTTTAGGCGTATTTTTTTCATTTTTAATATTACTATATTGCTCGATGGCTTTAGAAATAATGGGGTTAGAAAACTCAACATCTCCTTTTTCTAGTTTCTCAGCAAACATATTCCTAATCTGTATAAAATAAAGTTGAAACTCATCTTCTTTTGCTTGAGCTTGTTGAAGTTCAAGGAGTTTGTTTTTGATTAAATCAAAATCAGCTTGAGGAAAGTAGGGTAAAATTTCCAACTTTAAGCGTTGAATTTTCATATTCAACAAATAGTTCTTTGTTTGCTCACACTTTTTTTCTTCTTTTTCTAGTAAAAACCAAGCAACACCATGTTTATTTAATTCTTTAAAGTGTTTAGCTAAGTTTAAGAAGCCTTCACTGTCTTTGGCGCTTAATTCATTACTAGCATTTTGAAGAATAATGAATCGAATAAGTTCTTTGGTTAACCTTTTCCGAAGGGCATGGTACTTTTGCTTTCCCTTTTGAACTAAATGCTCTTTTCTAGGTGAATTATAGTATTGAAATAACTCGTTCAAGACCGTAATATCCCTGCGGTCATCAGATGGTCTTTTTCGCACTAAGAATTTTTCAAATTCTCTTTTTTTCTTAGAAGAAAAGGTAATTAATATTTCCTTTAATAAATCCATCTACATAGTAATGTTAGGTTGTTTTTGATAATAAGAGAAAAATATACCAATCCTATTTAAAAAAAAGAAATTTATATTTGACAAACTACTTTTTCGAAATGAAATATACACTTATTACCGGTTCTAGTAAAGGCATTGGAGTTGAAATGGCTTACGTATGTGCAAAGCGAAAAATGAATTTACTTTTGGTATCTCTTCCAAATGAAAACTTATCTAAAATAACTCAAGATATTTCACACAAATATGGTGTAGAAACAGATTATTATGAAACTGATTTATCAAAAGATAAAAACATTCATAGTGTGCTAAAATGGGTTAAAGAAAAAGAATATGATGTTAATTTTTTAATTAATAATGTAGGCATTGGTGGTATAGGGCCCTTTGAATCGTATTCAGAAGAATATATTAATAATACCATCAACATAAATATTAAAGCAACTACTAAACTCTGCTACTTTTTCTTGCCTGAACTTAAAAAAAACGCGCCCTCTTTTCTTTTAAATAACGCCAGTATGATGGCTAATTTTTCCTGTCCATATAAATCGGTTTATTCCGCATCTAAAATCTACATCAAAAATTTCTCTAGAGCATTAAGAGAAGAGTTTAAGCCCTTTAATATCAGTGTAAGCACCTTACAACCCGGAGCAACCCCCACTACAGAACTCGTTCGAAATCAAGTTAAGAGGGGAGGTAGATTAGCCAGAATTTCTCTAACTGAACCAAGGTTAGTAGCAGAAGTGGCCATAAGTAAAACACTGGCAAAGAAAAAATATATCATTCCCGGTTGGCACAATAAAGTAATTGTATTCATTTTAAGTTTACTTCCCCCTAGTGTTAAAATTCAACTTGTTTTACACAGTACAAGATCGATATTGAAAAATGAGGTCAACTCATGAAAATTCTTGTTACAGGCGGAACAGGACTTCTTGGAAGAAACGTCATCCTTCTGCTACTAAAAAAAGGACATGATATTGTGCTTTTATTAAGGAATCCACATAAGTTCAACTTAAAGAACGAAAGAATACATATTGTCAAAGGAGATGTGTTAGAAATATCAGATGTTGAAAAGGCCATTGCAGGTTGTGACGTGGTAATCCACGCTGCAGCTGACACCGTACAACATCATAGATCAATAGATGACTACAAGGTTAATACCCTAGGAACCAAAAATATTCTTAGCGCATGTAAAAAAAAGAATATTCAAAAAGTAATTCATGTAGGATCAGCAGGATACTTTGGATATGGTACTTTAGAAAATCCTGGTGAGGAAATAAACCCAATTCGATATCCCAGCAACAAATCATTTTATCTATTAAGTAAACTTCATGCTCAAAAATTAGTTCAAGATTATAGTCGTTCTGGGCATATTGTTACGATAAGCCCTACTTTCATGATAGGATCTTTAGATTTTGGACCTAGCTCAGGGAAGATCATATTAATGGGGCTTAAAAAGTTCATTTTTTGTCCGCCCGGAGGGAAAAACTTTGTGCACGTTGAAGATGTGGCAACAGCTTGTATCCATGCCATTGACTACGGAAAATCAGGTGAAAATTACATTATTGGAAATGAAAACTTATCTTACTACAACTTCTTTCAACAGGTTAAAGAGAGTTCAAAAAAGAAGAGCTTTATTATTTCCGTTCCATCTTTTATTTTTTATTT
>JAYPLD010000109.1:0-4439 GCA_038129265.1 Crocinitomicaceae bacterium | reverse complement strand
CAGCGGTACCAAATTCACCTAACAGAAGCACAGTTCGATTTTCTCCGTTTTCATTAGCTGGGGCCAAAGAAACACAAATAGGGGTATGTATATTTCCAAGGCTATCTAAAACTTCAAAATCAGTTTCCGATAAACTGGATACATCTAATGGGAATTTAAAATTAACAGGCATACCATCTAACAGGCCTGCTTGTTGATTACATAAAAATAGACTTGGTAGTGCATTATCAAGTCCAAAAAAAGCCGACACAAGAGTATCTTGTGATTTGGTTGTATGAATTTCTTCATCGATTTCAACCAATATACCTGGTGTGCTATTTTCTCCTATGCTATCATTTTTAACCTGTTCTTGAGGTTCTTCATTTTTGTTACACGAAAACAATAGGATTAGTGTAAATAATTTAAATAGATTTCTCATAAAGCAAATTCATTTATTTTTTAATCACTTCGAAATAAACCTCTTGACTTGCAAATCCAGAAAAAATCCCTAACCCATTATTTATGTTGGTGTAAGGTTCATTTAAATCTCTTGAATCTTGAGTAGAAGTTTCATAGAGTAGGGCGTATTCTTCATTAACATGATAAATTGTAACCTTATGAGTCCCATACTGAGTGTAGTGTATCAATGGTCTTAATTCAAAAATATTCTCTTGTGTTGGTGAAGTTGTAAATTCAAAATTGATTCCTAAATCACCTAATATATCTGTTGGGTCTATGGATTGGGGGCTATCCTCAATGTTTTCAATTACTAAATAGTAGTAACTACCATCGTTATTATTCCAAGTGACATTTATAGTTTTTTGAAAGGATTCCCTAAAATCCCTT
Organism: Crocinitomicaceae bacterium; assembly: GCA_038129265.1. Taxonomy (GTDB): domain Bacteria; phylum Bacteroidota; class Bacteroidia; order Flavobacteriales_D; family Parvicellaceae. The sequence goes on along the minus strand of JAYPLD010000109.1, from coordinate 3,614 downwards.
AGATCTGTAATAGAATTTATTCTAGTTATAATTACAGAATCAGGAGATATATCAAAACCTTCTGGCTTGCTAGGGATATTTGTTGTTGAAGATATAATGATATCCTCATATTCAAAAGTCAGAAAATATTCATTGCCAATATTTACAGACAAATCATTTCCATCATAAGCATATCTCCCAGGATGACCTTTTAAAGGTGATAAAATAAAATCTTGACCATCACTTGAAATTGTTATAATTGCATCACTTATAATCTCAGGATCAGATTTAGTTGGAGTATTTAAAGGGGATGTTTTTTTTAGATAAATATCATCAACAGATTCTCCTTCGTATAAAAAGGCTTCTACAACTGGTTTGCTTTCACCTGGATCAAAATCCGAAATATCCTCGCAAGAAGAATTAATGATGATACATAATACATATATAATTTTACTAACTGTTTTCATCGTTATATGTTTTAAAATGATACGTTAAAAAATAAGCTAGGAGTAAAACCTATGTAATTAACATTTGTCTCTGTTACTTGGTTATCTACAACCTCAAACTCATTATACCAAGTATTGGTTTTGTTATATAAGTTGAATATTGACAAGCCCATTTCACCTTTTCCAGAACCTAGATTAAAGTTATAAGTAGCACTTAAATCAAGGCGGTGATATGGATCAATCCTTAGACCGTTCTTTTCGCCAATACTCACATATTCCGTTTCTTTTCCATCTAGGAGAGTTATAGTATAAAGACCATTAGGTGCTGTGTATGGCTTACCGCTCCCATAGACCCAAGTTGCCCCTAGGTCCCAACGGCCTGCTTTGAGTACATTTACAATTTTAAATTCGTGTCGTTGATCATTTAATGAATAAAATGGGCTGTTGCTTAAATCTGGGAATGTATGTACCACTTCGCTTAAGGTATATCCTAACCAACCTGTGTATTTACCTACCTTTTTTTGGATCAAGAAATCAACACCCCTTGATATACCTGTTCCTTCAAAAAATAGTTGATCATTTGGATCTGTTCCTAATGCAGACTGAAAACGAAGTGAAAATTCGGTAAGACCCGTCATTTCTTTTTCAAAAAATTCTACATCAAATAACCAGTCATCTACTTCATAGCTTGTTCCTAAAATAAAATGTTGTGAGAAACTTATTGGGCTATTCTCTTTATTAGCTAGAAGCCAAAAATCTCTACTGCCTTGAGTAACATCTTCTCTAACAATTCTATTTACAAATTGATAATATTTCCCCCAAGCTCCTTTAAGTTTTACTTTATTATTTAGTTGGTATGATCCAGAAAGCCTAGGCTCATAGTAGAGCTCATTTGTTACATCAAAATGAGTTGTACGAATACCTCCAATTATATTTAATTTTTCGGTTGGACTCCATTTATTTTGAATGTAAACTGTTTTTATTAACCCTTTATCTTTTTGGTTTATTACACTAATCGAATCGTTAAGACTGTAGTTATAATCAACCTCATTCTTTGTTAGTTGACCGCCAAATTCCAAACTGTGTTTTGAGTTGATTTTGTATTCGTTGTGTATTCTAAGTGTATAATCATTTAAATTATTATCTTCTATTAAACCACTTTTATTAGTTGTGGTAGTGTCAATTAATTGAATACTTATGTCGTTTATTCTTTTTCTCTGACTAAAGTAATTGGAATAAGCGCCAACAACATTTGTGTATAGTTTATCACTCCATTGTCTTGCCCATCTGAAACTTGACCCCCAGTTTCCCCAATTAAGCAAATCTTCAATATCTGAATTTATAATTCTTTCCTCTGTTCCTGATCCAAAAGTATTTTGGTTTTCTCTGGAACTATCTAAATTATCTTCTCCATTATAAATTGAAATTGAAATAATGTCTTTATCTGAAGGTTTGTAACTAAATTTTGTGTTTAGATCATAAAAGTAAAATGTGGGTTGTGTTTGGTTTTGTTGAAAACCATTGAAGTTAGGTAAACTATTACCATTAGTTTGATTACTATCATTATACAAATCAAAAATACTATTATAGAGTCCGCTTTTAAGTATATCAGTATAAGACCTTCTTCCTGCTATCAATAGGTTCGCTTTGTCACCTATTGGAATCTCTAAAGTTGCATTTGCGCTTACTAGGCTTAGACCTGCTGACAAACTAAATTTATTGCTATTCCCAGTTTTACCAGTTAAATCCATTACACTTGAAATTCTTCCGCCGTACTCAGCAGGAAAACCTCCTTTATATAGTTGAATATCTTTTATGGCGCCACTATTAAAAGCACTAAAAAAACCGTAGAAATGGTCAACGTGATATACAGTAAAACCATCTAGAAGAACTAAATTTTGATCTGGCGTTCCTCCACGAACATAAAGACCAGATGATGACTCATTTGTTCCACTCACACCAGGAATTAATTGTATTGCTCTGAAAATATCTTTTTCTCCCAAGTTTGGTATGGAGGCTAACTTTTTAGGGGATAATGATATCTGACTCACATTTTTATTCATTTTAACAATTTGTTGGCCAGGGTCGTTACTGACAACTACTTCATCTAGTTGGTTGTCATCAGGAATAAGAAGTATTATTATTTTATTCTTTACAATTTCTTGATTAAGAACTAAGATCTCGACTTTGTATCCAATATATTGTACCTGAAGAGTTGAAGTTTCAGATGGCACATTAAAGAGTGTAAAGAAACCATCTTCATTTGTTGTGGTGCCTATATTTGTGTCTTTCACAAAAACATTAGCAAAAGGTAATGTCTCTCCGCTTTCCTTGTCCTTTACAATTCCACTAATTGTAATTGAGTTTTTTTGAAGTTTGTTCTCAAATCTTAACGAATTTAAATTGCTAGAATGGGATTTTGCGTTGCCCTTATTTAGTGAAAGGAGGTGAAGTATAATTAAAATTAACCCAAAAACTTTTTTTTTCACATTCTTAAATTTACAATGACAAAAATCTAAAGAATATGAAACCAGATTTCTTAAAATTAATTCAAGCTGACAAAATTTAATTTGAATTATTCATTTTAGGATGCTAACCAATTTTTAAAATCAGTTGCCTTAGCCTTACTAACTAATATTTTTTCGTCTGGTTTAGGTAAAATATTAACAATCAATCGACCATTAAAATATATGGCTATATTTTCTATTGCGTTTTTACTAACAATGAACTGTCTATTTGCTCTATAGAAATTTACCGAGGAAACTTCACTCTGTATCTTATCAAGAGTATCATCAATTATATATTTTTTATTAGAAATTGTACAAGCATAAGTAACCTGGTTAGATTTATAAAACCAAGAAATGTCATCAACTGATAACGGAATAAGTTTGTCTTGGTGATACACCAAATATGATTTTCGTTTATTAGTAATTGTTTTAGAGGCCACAACTTCCAATAAATGTTGTAAACTTTCAGCACTTATGGGGTTTGATCCTGTTCGGGTTAAACTTTTGAATTTTTTTAAGGATTGTTTGATTTTCGTTTTATCAAAAGGTTTTAAAATATAATCAACCCCGTTTACTCTAAAAGCGTCTAGTGCGTATTGATCATAAGCTGTTACAAATACAATTGGAGTATTAGATTCAATTTGATTGAAAATCTCAAAAGAGAGTCCATCAGTTAAATTTA
>JAYPLD010000108.1:0-4488 GCA_038129265.1 Crocinitomicaceae bacterium | reverse complement strand
AGCTCAAAGAAACGAGCCCAATTATCTAATTTCTTAGAGTCCTGTATTTTTTTAAAAATGGGATTTTTTAAGAAAATAATTAAATGATCTTGCATCACATATTTCTTCTGTATTGTCCTCCTACTTCAAATAATGCTGTGGTGATTTGACCTAATGAACAATGCTTACAAGCTTCCATAAGTACCTCAAAAATATTTTCTTGATTTATGGCCGCATTTTGAATAGATTGTAGCGATTCAGCAGATAATATTGACTTATTTTGATGTAAATTATCTAACATACTGATTTGATACTTTTTCTCCTGTTCAGTAGCTCTTATCACCTCATCTGGAACTATGGTAGGTGAACCTTTTGAATTTAAAAAGGTATTTACACCAATTATGGGATATTCACCTGTGTGTTTTAGTGTTTCATAGTGAAGTGATTCTTCTTGGATTTTGCTTCTCTGATACATGGTTTCCATGGCACCAAGCACTCCTCCTCTTTCGTTAATTCTGTCAAATTCCAATAATACGGCTTCCTCCACTAAGTTTGTTAACTCTTCCACAATGTAAGAACCTTGCATAGGGTTTTCATTTTTTGCCAGTCCAAGTTCTTTATTTATGATCAATTGAATGGCCATTGCCCTTCTAACTGATCCTTCTGTTGGAGTTGTTATGGCCTCATCATAAGCATTAGTGTGTAATGAATTACAATTATCATAAATGGCATAGAGCGCTTGTAGTGTGGTTCTAATATCATTAAAATCGATTTCTTGGGCATGTAATGAACGTCCTGAGGTCTGAATATGGTATTTGAGCTTTTGAGCTCTTTCACCAGCCCCATACTTCACTTTCATAGCCTTTGCCCAAATTCTTCTAGCCACTCTACCAATAACCGCATATTCAGGGTCAATTCCATTTGAAAAGAAAAAAGACAGATTAGGACCAAAATCATCTATGGACATTCCTCGACTTAAATAATATTCAACGTACGTAAATCCATTAGCTAGTGTGAATGCTAATTGAGTAATAGGATTTGCACCTGCTTCTGCAATATGATAACCTGAAATGGAGACAGAATAAAAATTCCTTACTTTTTTGTGGATAAAATATTCTTGCACATCTCCCATTAATCGCAAAGCAAACTCAGTTGAGAAAATACATGTATTCTGTGCTTGATCTTCTTTTAGAATATCGGCTTGTACTGTCCCTCTTACTTGAGATAAGGTTTCCGATTTAATTTTATTGTACACTGAATCGGGTAAAACTTGGTCTCCTGTTACACCTAAAAGCATTAGCCCCAGACCATCGTTCCCTTCAGGAAGATCACCTTGGTAAGCTGGTCTTGTTTTTCCTTTATAAATTTCATTAATTTTTTGGTTAACCTCAGACTCTAATCCGTTTTCCTTTATGTATTTTTCACAATTCTGATCTATAGCTGCATTCATAAAATAACCTAACAACATGGGCGCAGGACCATTTATGGTCATACTCACAGATGTGGTTGGCGAACTCAAATCAAAACCTGAATACAATTTTTTAGCATCATCTAGGCAACAAATCGATACTCCAGAATTACCAATCTTACCATAGATGTCAGGTCTCAGATCAGGGTCATTTCCATAAAGTGTAACTGAATCAAAAGCAGTGGACAACCTTTTGGCTGGCATACCTAAACTGACATAATGAAAACGTTTATTTGTTCTTTCAGGACCGCCTTCACCGGCAAACATTCTTGTTGGGTCCTCACCTTCTCTTTTGAAAGGAAACAATCCCGCAGTAAAAGGAAACTCTCCAGGAACATTTTCCTGATTTGTCCATCTAATGATGTCTCCCCAACTTGATAATTTAGGTAGCGCTACCTTGGGGATTTTTGAAAATGAAAGCGATTCAGATTTGGTTGAAACGCTTAACTCTTTTCCTCTGACTTTAAATATGAACTGATCCTGTTGATAAGACTGATACTTCGATTCCCAATCTTGAATAGTTTTCCAATTTCGAGCATCAAAATCCAATTGTATTTGATTTATCTTTTCGCTTATTACATGGATTACGTCTTTATGCTCCCTTTCATCTAACTCTTCAATACTTTTAGTTAATACATACAACTTTTCGGCTAACTTGATTTGTTTTTCAAGTTGTTCGTCATATGAACGATTATTTTCAGCAATTTCCGATAAGTACCTAACCCTTTTAGGTGGGATGACGTATACTTTTTCAGACATTTCCTTCGTAATTTCATACGTAGAGGTCAAATCTGTTTTGGTTTTTTGATCTACCAAATCCATTAGGTGTTTGTATAGGTTATTCATCCCAGGGTCATTAAACTGAGAAGCTATAGTTCCATACACCGGAATATCATCGTCATTTGTATCCCATAAATTATGATTCCGCTTGTACTGTTTTTTTACATCTCTTATTGCATCTAATGCCCCCCTCTTATCAAACTTATTTAAGGCTACCACATCGGCAAAATCAAGCATGTCAATTTTCTCCAACTGCGTAGCCGCACCAAATTCAGGGGTCATAACATATAATGAAACGTCACTGTGATCTAATATTTCAGTGTCAGATTGACCAATCCCAGATGTTTCGAGAATAATAAGATCAAAATCTGCACATTTTAATACATCTAGCGCTTGTGAAACATGTTTTGAAAGGGCTAAATTGCTCTGCCTTGTAGCAAGCGATCGCATGTACACTCTTTTGTTGTTGATCGCATTCATTCGAATTCTATCACCAAGTAAAGCACCTCCTGTTTTACGTTTTGATGGATCTACAGAAACAATGGCTAATTTTTTGTCCTTGAAATCAAGTAAAAATCGTCTAACCAATTCATCCACTAAAGATGATTTTCCAGCTCCACCCGTACCGGTAATTCCTAAAATGGGAATATCTTTCTTATCAGCTTTACTTTTCAGGTCATCTAAGTCTTTTTCAAATTGATCACCGTAATTTTCAGCAGAAGAAATGACTTGCCCAAGAGCTAAGTGATTATTATGATCAAGTTTGTTTAGCTGGCCATTAAGCTTTGCTCCTGTGGGAAAATCAGCTTTTTCTACTAGATCATTTATCATCCCCTGTAATCCCATGGCTCTACCATCATCTGGGTGATATATCCTTGCGATACCGTACTGATGTAATTCCTCGATCTCCTCGGGAAGAATGGTACCTCCTCCTCCACCAAAAATTTTAATATGTGAAGCATTTTTTTCTTTAAGCAGATCATACATGTACTTAAAGTACTCATTGTGACCGCCTTGATATGACGTCATGGCTATAGCTTGTGCATCCTCTTGTATAGCACAATCTACTACCTCTTCAACACTTCTGTCATGACCCAAATGAATGACTTCACACCCAGTGGACTGAATAATACGTCTCATGATATTTATTGCTGCATCATGTCCATCAAATAAAGAGGCGGCAGTTACAATCCGAATTTTATGTTTTGGCGAATATGGTTTTTGATCCATCAGTTATAGAATATAAAGTGTATCTCTATTTTGTTTAAAATACATAATTTTGCCCAAAACTAATGATATTTACCAAAGTGTTTTTCATTTTTTCCAAGATACTTTCCTTTGCTGTTGATCCCTTTTTTTGGATTATAATATTGCTATTACTAGCTCTATTTGGCAAAAAAAAATACAGAAGACCTCGATATTTAGCCACAGCTTTGATTTTAACTTTTATTTTCTCCAGTTCACCTATATATAACATGGTATTTGACTACTGGAAAATTGAGCACGAAACAACACATCAAAAATTTGATGCGGGCATTCTTCTTGGAGGAATGATTAGCTTAAGTTCAACTGATGATCATATTCAATTTAATGAGTACAACGACCGATTGCTTAACACCTTAGAGTTATTTCACAAAGGGGTGATCAAAAACATCATTATATCTGGAGCATCTGGGAGTTTAAGTTCTGACATGAAAGAAGCTGATATTTTAAAATCATTTTTGATACGAATTGGTGTTCCAAGTGAAAAAATTATTGTAGAAAATCAATCTAAAAACACATATGAAAATGCCACATTCACCGAACTGAAATGCAAGGAACTTGAAATAGATAAATATTCATTTTTATTAATCACATCAGATTATCATATGAGAAGATCCCTTTCCTGTTTTAAAAAAACCAAATTAAATATTACGCCATTTGTAAAAAAGAGTGACGAATTTCATTTTGATTTAGAGTATCTTATTGTACCACAGACCAACATATTATTCAAGTGGAAAGTTTTATTTCATGAAATAGTCGGATACTTTGTGTATAAACTCATGGGCTACGTGTAAGCTAGCCGGTGGTTTTTAAGCTTTTTTATTTCTAAGTTTAATTCTTGATTGATCAAAGGAATCATAAAATTGAAAAAATGTAATATTCTTTCTCTGTTCTCGCCCGGCTGATGAACATAAAACCAAATGTGATCAACTCCATAATTCACTAACTCCACCATTTTATCAACCCATTTATGTATTCTGTATTTATCTGAACTATGA
>JAYPLD010000107.1:0-4511 GCA_038129265.1 Crocinitomicaceae bacterium | reverse complement strand
GAACCCGTGACCTCTTCCTTACCAAGGAAGCGCTCTACCCCTGAGCTACATCGGCAGTTCCATTCTTTTAATAAAAAAAGAGCGGGAGACGAGATTCGAACTCGCGACCCTCAGCTTGGAAGGCTGATGCTCTACCAACTGAGCTACTCCCGCAAAATGGACCACAAATGTATGCATTTAATAACATATTTCAACATATGAAAATTAAATGTTGCTACATGGTCATGGCTTGTGTGGGGAGAGCAGGATTCGAACCTACGAAGGCGTAGCCATCAGATTTACAGTCTGACCTCGTTGACCGCTTGAGTATCTCCCCAATCATCTTTAAATATTTAAAGAACTTGCGAGCCGGTGGAGGGACTCGAACCCACGACCTGCTGATTACAAATCAGCTGCTCTAGCCAGCTGAGCTACACCGGCAAATTCTCCTTATCCGCAGAAAAGGTCTGCAAATTTATAAAAAGAAACAGTATATATCACAAAGTGAGTGAAAAATTTAGCTTTTAGTGAAAAGCTTTCCTTTATGGCGTTTTAATTGTCTTCTTAGTGCTTCTATGGATTCATCTGTAGCCTCTTCGAAGGATTTACCTTGTTTTTTGGCGAATAAATCTTTACCTGGGATATTTAATTTAATCTCCACAATCTTATTATCATTGGTGTTGGCTCTATCAATTTTCAAATAAACTTCAGCGTCTACAATTTGATCAAAAAATAAATTTAATTTACTAAGCTTTTGTTTTACAAAAGAAATAAGCTTCTGATCTGCTACAAAACGAATTGATTGAACTTGTACATCCATAATTATAAATTTTTAGCCCCTTGGGTGGGACTGTTGGTGAATTGATTTTAATTTTTGAAAAGTATTATGCGTATATATTTGAGTTGCTGCAAGGTTTTCGTGACCCAACAGCTCTTTGATAGCATTTAAATCTGCTCCATTATTAAGCATATGTGTTGCAAAGGTGTGCCTCAAAATATGCGGACTCTTTTTTTGTTTACTAGAAACTAATGAAAGGTAGCTATTAACTTTTCTATAAACAAATTTTTCATATAATTTATTGCCTTTATCTGTTAAAATTAAATAGGAATGTGTGCCAAATAATTTATTCTTTTCTTCTCTGTATAAATCGATTATATTTAATAGATTGGGTGTTAGAGGGATTAACCGTTGCTTATTTCTTTTCCCAGTGACTCTAATCTCATTTACTCCCACATCATTTTCTTTAATATTGATTAATTCTGAGAGTCGAATGCCCGTTTGGTAAAAAAGAGTCATTATTAACTGATCTCTTACCCCCTCAATAGTATTATTAAAATTATCATTACTAAACAACTTTGATATATCATCTTCTTTTACAAATACGGGTAATCTTTTTGCCAATTTTGGAGTTTCCAGTAAATGAACAGGAGAACTATTCACTATGCCTTTCTTTAATAAGAATTTAAAAAAAGATTTAATGGCACTTATTTTTCTTGAAACTGTTGATCTAGCAAGATTATTCTCAATTAATGTAACCATGTAGGACCTAGCGTGAATTAAATCTATCTTTTCTATTGGCATCCCATAAACTGAATTCAGGTAGGTTAAAAAGTCATTGAGGTCTTTTTTATAAGAAGTTAGGGTATGAACTGAATATCTTTTTTCCAACTCAAGATATTTTAAAAAGCTATCGATATTAGTATAATCCATATAAAAAAAAAGGGGAACCAAAGGCTCCCCTAATAATACGTTTTAAAACCAAAAATGTTATTCAGCTGATTTTAATTTTTCAACATATTGAGCTTTTATAACCTCTTGTCTTCTAACTACTGACTTTTTGATATACTCTTTTCTAGTTCTAAGTTGTTTGAGAACACCCGTTCTTTCAAATTTCTTTTTGTACTTCTTGAGTGCTTTTTCGATTGACTCTCCTTCTTTTACTGGAATTTGTAGCATTTATCTAAATTTTTGGATTGCAAATTTAATGATAAAATCAATATTCACAAATAAATTGATGTTAATTAGAAAGCAATGATCTAGAAATAACTAATTTTTGAATTTCAGAAGTGCCTTCCCCAATAGTTGCCAATTTTGAGTCTCTATAAAATTTCTCCACTGGATACTCTTTAATATAACCATATCCACCAAATACTTGTACCGCTTCGTTAGCAATAGCCACAGCGACTTCAGACGATTTATATTTAGCCATAGCAGAATACTTATTTGCGTCTCCTCCGTTCATTAGCACATCTGCCGCTTTATACAATAGCAGTTTTGATGCCTCTAACTCTGTTGCCATATCCGCAAGCTTAAATGATACACCTTGAAACTTTGAAATCGGTTTTCCAAATTGCTCTCTTTCTTTAGCGTAAGCAATTGAAGCATTCATAGCCCCTTCTGCCATACCGATGGAAAGTGCACCAATTGAAATTCTTCCACCGTCTAAAATTTTCATGGACTGAATAAATCCTTCTCCGATTTTTCCAAGGATGTTACTTTTGTGTACTCGGCAATTATCAAAAATGACTTCTGCGGTTTCAGAAGCTCTCATCCCTAATTTATCTTCTTTTTTTCCACCACTAAAACCAAGTGTTCCACGCTCCACTGCAAATGCAGTCATTCCATGCGAGTCCAACAACTCTCCAGTTCTAGCAATTACCACAATAATGTCACCCGTTTTACCGTGAGTAATGAAATTCTTAGCTCCATTAATAACCCAATAATCACCATCTTCAACTGCGGTACATTTCATCCTCATGGCATCAGAACCTGTATTTGGCTCGGTTAATCCCCAAGCTCCAATCCATTCACCTGAAGCCAATTTTGGCAACCACTTTTTCTTTTGCTCTTCATTACCGAACTTTAGAATATGGTTTGTACAAAGCGAATTATGAGCCGCAACAGACAATCCTATTGACCCACATACTTTTGAAATTTCTGCAATGACGGCAATGTATTCAAAATAACCTAACCCTGCTCCACCAAACTCTTCAGGAACAAGGACACCCATTAATCCAAGTTCACCTGCTTTTTTAAATAAATCCTTTGGGAAATGCTGTTCTTCATCCCATTTTCCCACATTAGGTCTGATTTCCTTTTCTGCAAAATCTTTGACCATTTGAGTTATCATTTTATGATCTTCCGTAAAACTAAAATTCATAAATACTAATATTTTACTATGCTAGTTATGTTTGATGTAAATTCCTCTAAACGTTTTCTCCCTTCCAAAAAAGCCAACTCAACAACAAAAGAAAAACCTAGAATTTCAGCACCTTGTGATTGAATTAATTTTGCTGCTGCCACGGCAGTTCCACCTGTTGCTAATAAATCATCATGTATGATTACTTTATCTCCAGGCTTTACAGCATCAATATGCATTTCAATTTCAGCAGTTCCATATTCGAGGTCATATGAAACAGACACTGTTTTGTAAGGTAATTTACCTTTCTTTCGAATTAATACAAATCCTGATTTATTTTTCATTGCAGCAGGGAATCCAAACAAGAATCCTCTACTTTCAATTCCTGCAATATGGGTAACACTATCGGGTAAAGAGGAGCAAAACTGATTTACTATTTCTTCAGATAACAATGGATCATTTAAAATGGGCGTGATGTCCTTAAATACAATGCCCTTTTTAGGGAAATTTTCCACATCTCTAATCGTGTTATTAATCTTTTCCGTAAGGTTCAAAAGTGCTCTTTTAATCTAGTGAAATATAGGATACAATTTTACGGTATAAATCATCATTTACCAAATGAATTTGTTTGATTTTAGATAAAGAATCGTAATACCCGTGCTGGATCTTGTAGTTCAGGATTGCGTTCGCTAAATTCCAACTTATGTATGGGTGAGATGCTAGCTCTTTTTTGGAAGCAACATTAATATTTATTTTTTTCAATTTTGAAGAATCTAACATTAGGTTTAGTTTAATTTCTTCAACTAAGCTATCACTAAGTCCATATACTTCTGATAGTTGATTTTTAGAAACAAATCCACCTAATAATTTCCTGTATTTGACAATTCTATTTGCTCTTTTAGATCCTATACCGTTCAATGATTTCCATTGATTTGTATCTGCTGTATTCATATTAATAAACACTTTTTGAAAATTGGTTCTATTTTTTGGCTTTGACAACAGGGTTAACTCGTCTAAATCGAATAGCAGCTTAGTTACATCTTTTTCGGTTACAGATTTATTTTTAAAGTGTTCTTTTATATTTGAGACTGAGTATTTTAAAAAGTAGCAATGATTTCCATCTTGCTTTTTATAGTATAAACTATCATAAATGGTATTAAGTTGATAATTTGGTTTTGCCAACTGATAAATTTTAAAGAAATGTTGTTTTGTATTTTCTATTTTCAATTTATCTTCAAACTTAACAACAGAATCCAATAATTTTTTGTGAAAATCATTAAATACATAACAATTAAATAATTGTTCTTTAGATTTAAAACCTCCTAATTTATTTTTATAATTTTCAACTGTTTTGATTTGTTTCTCACTTAATCCTATTGATTCCCAATCATT
>JAYPLD010000106.1:0-4618 GCA_038129265.1 Crocinitomicaceae bacterium | reverse complement strand
ACACAAAAGAAAGTGGCCTTGACTTTTTCGTGCTTTAAAATTTCAAGTATTTTTCTAGTTACTTTTTCTGTTGGCCCGTCATCAAAAGTGAGATAAACGGTTTTCTTATCATCTAGAATTTCCCAGATTAAATTAGGAAAAAGAAAAGTCAAAAACTTAGGTGTTTTAACAGCGTAGAGCATCCATTAAATTCCAGATCTCCATAACTGTGTATAATACACTGGAAATTTTTGTTGGTTTTCAAAGAAGCTTTTCTTTCCTGGGTTTTCTCTATACACCGCTCTAAGTTTCAAACAAAGTTGATCATAATTGGTGTTAGCTAACACCCCTTTTTCTAAGAATGAAGCGTTATTATTGGCTGTATTAGGCTCAAACATTTTTGTTCGATCTATATTCGTTAGGGAGGCTTCTCTGAGCATTTCTACATTAAAAAGTGCCCTGCCAAATTCGTTCCAAACATAGGGCAAAAAGGCATCCTTATCTAAGTCGGAGAAAAAGTTTAGTCTGTCCAATTGAAGATTCGCTAAGGTTTGACCAATTTGATTTCCTTTTAAGGTGTCACCTGCTTCAAAATAATTGGCACACAAGTAGTAGCAAATATCATCTGCAGGTACTTGTTCATTTTCAACCGGCATTTCTTCAAATGTAATGTTTAGCACATTTAGCGCCTCATCGTAACGGTTCTGAGCAATTAGTTGGTCACTTAATTTCATCATTTGGAGTCTTAAGTTTTGTACCATTCTCATCGTGTAATAGTCAACGAGAACACCCTCTCCTTTCATATTACCCCAATCAAAACCAACTTTGACACTATCTCCATTGCTTTTTACTAAATCATAATCTTTGTTTAACAAAGCCAGCATTTTTTCTGTATGAGTACCCCCTGTACCTCCGTATTCAATAGGGGTAAGTTTATAGGCTAGCCCTTCACAATACATGTATTTTTGTAGGTTTCTATTCGCTTGCATCCCTACAATGCTAGCAAAGTAAATGGGTCTGTCCCACTCATAATTTGCCAATAAACTCAACACGGCAATATCTGCCTTGTACATCATGCTTCCCTTTAATGGCCATTTTATGGCGGTCCTAAATTTTGGATTTTGCATGTCAGCGCTATCGATGATTCCTGCTTTTAATGCATTTTCCGTATTGACTTTGATGTATATTTTACTAAAGTCAATAAATGATTCGTTGTTACAAGAAAAGCTTTGAAATTTTTTGTTTCTATCGTTACTGATGAATGCAATAGCCTCTTGTGCAGAATACCAGCGTTGTGGCCATTTACTGAACGTTTTTTCAATGCTACTCACCAATTGTGGGAGTTGTTGCGTGATTTTCGCTTCCCCAGTAAGTGAAATAAATCCTCTCGCTTTTGTTTCGTAGCTTACATCATTGGGATTTCCTTCGATTAAAGAAATAGTGTTTTCTGACAACGATTTATTTTCAATATCAGATTTATCTTTTTCTAGCGAATCCGCAATATCCTTAAGCCAATATGCCATTTTTAATAATGATCTTAATTCGGCTTTGCTAAGAGAAGGTTTATTGATTCTTTTCTTGAAGTCATTCAGCACCTTTTCCATTCTTCTTTTAAGACCAATATTTTTGAACTTCTTCTTTTCATTTTGGTTAATCAGCACGTAATCTCGTTTTCCTTCTCTATATACAGATTCCCTCATGTTGATAGGAAGGGGATCTGATTCGTAGGCTCGCTTTTTCATTTGATTGATATGCCAATCTGTGCTAAGAAGAGACATGTTCGCCACTCTTACATCCGTTCTTACTCCTTCTACTTCCTGAATGTACCATAGTGGGAAAGTATCGTTATCTCCATTGGTAAATAAAATGGCGTTGTAATCGCAGGAGTTTAAGTAATTAGCAGCAAAATCCCTAGCAGTAGATCGGTTTGATCGATCATGATCATCCCAGTTTTCATATCCCATTAAGCCAGCTACTAGCAACCCAATACCCAACGGTATGAAGGCTAATACCTTACTGTCTTTCAACTGTTTTCCAGCTAAAGAAAGTAGATATAGTAAGGCACATGAAATAACGGCCATGTAGGTTAAACTTAAACCAAGCGTCATTCCATTGCCTGTCATGAATTGAAAGCCAAGCACACCCACACTGCCACCTAAAGCATACATCAATACTTTTTTAATTTGAGCTGCTTTTGCATTTTTCGCAAAATCGTATAAGGCCCAGACACTAAGTCCTATCCATATGGCGAATGCGTAGAATGAAGCGGCATAAGCGTAATCTCGTTCTCTGGGTTCAGCCGGTTTCTGGTTTAGATAGATGACAATGGCTATACCAGTTAGCAAATACAACATGAAAACAACAAAAGCTCCTTTGGGATGTTTAATCATGTGAAAAATAAGCCCAATCAAACCTAATAGAAGCGGTAACATAAAGTACCTGTTATACCCTTTGTTTAAAGTAATATCTGGAGAAACATTGGTTTGGTCTCCTAACCTTTGATTATCTATGAAGTTGACTCCAGAAAGCCAGTTTCCTTCCAGTATTTTACCACCTCCACCAGTTAATCCATAACCTTGGATATCATTTTGCCTACCTGAAAAATTCCACATAAAGTATCTCCAATACATCCAGTTCAATTGGTAATTGAACAGATAGGATAAATTCTCCCCAAAAGACGGTATATAAAGACCATCTTTATAGAGGTTGTTGGAGATGTCTCTCACGTAATCCCGCTGCTCCTTTGGGTATTGTGTGTTATCTGCAATGGTTCTTAGCGCTTGATATTGTTGGTCTCTATACTGATAATTATTGGGTAACATATTATTCAGCTGAGCAAGAGCAGGTAGCGGTTTGTCTTTATCTCCTCTATAGTCGGACCAAACTTTGTATTTATCTCCTTCCCCTTGTCGGTACATTCTAGGGAAAATGGTACAGTATTCTGGTAAGTATTTTTTATCTCCCTTTTTACCTTTTAACGTGTTGAGGTATTCTTTTTGAACTTCTTTTTCAAACAATACCATTTCAGGGAGACCATTGGCTTTTAACAGAGAATTTACACTATCGCAATCTGACTTAAAAGCATTTAGTTCCCATTCATTGATAAAGGATATATTTTTCTCCCAAATGGAACTTCTATATTTTTTAGTTTGAGGATTTTTGATGTATCTCGCATGAAGATTTAGCGGAAGTAAGGTGCTATTTATGAAATTCGTGTCTTTAGCTTCTACCTCTTCAGAGATTCCTTTTGTTTTGAGGCTAGACACTTTCATGTATTTAGTCTTATCCGGACCCCTATGGTCAGCATCACAATCTGAAAATGCAGGTGAGTTCCAATATTGTCCATACCCAATGGGCCAACTTCCATATTGCTCTCTTCCAAGATAAGATTGTAATTGTGCTAATGTTTCAGGGTTGTTTTCGTCTAGTGGGGGATTGGCGTTAGACCGAACTAAAATCATGACAAATGATGAATAGCCAATTAGTACAAGAGCAAATGATAAAATAGCGGTGTTTATGATGGTTTTTCCATTGGATGAGGTCCATCTTAATCCCACTACAATTAGGGTGATCAGAAGACCTAAAAAGAAAAATGCACCTGAATTAAATGGTAGTCCGAAACTGTTGGTAAACAAACGTTCTACCCAGTCTGCTATAGAAACGGTTTTCGGAATAATGAAATTTTGTATCCCCACTAAAATGACAAGGGATAGTATACCAGCCAAAATAAAAGACTTCCAGGTGAATGAATATTTTTTAAAATACACGACAAAGACTATGGCTGGGATGGCCAATAAGTTCAATAAGTGAACTCCAATGGAAAGCCCTATCATGTAGGCGATAAATAGAATCCATCGGTTTGGATGAGATTGCGCTTTTATATCTTCTGATGCCGACTGGTATTCGTCATCCTCTACGTCCCACTTCAGAATAGCCCAAAATACAATGGCCGTAAAGAAAGAAGACATGGCATATACTTCTCCCTCTACCGCGGAAAACCAAAACGAGTCGGTAAAAGTGTATGCTAATGCCCCAACTGCACCAGAGCCTAAAATAGCAATGGTTGCATTTTGATCAATTTCTCCACTTTTTAACGCCAGTTTTCTTCC
Organism: Crocinitomicaceae bacterium; assembly: GCA_038129265.1. Taxonomy (GTDB): domain Bacteria; phylum Bacteroidota; class Bacteroidia; order Flavobacteriales_D; family Parvicellaceae. Next base: position 530 of record JAYPLD010000106.1, on the reverse strand, counting down.
TAACATGGTTATACTCCAAAAAAGAAATAATACACAGAAAGAGCTGCTGAGCGCAGACATTGCGTTTACCATCATCGCTGCATTTTCTGGGCTGGCAAATGCTGAAAATAAACGACCTAGCATCATGAAAAAAGGCGCTCCAGGAGGGTGTCCCACTTCTAATTTATTGGCAGTGGTAATGTATTCACCGCAGTCCCATAGACTAGTAGTTTGTTCCATGGTGGATAGAAACACAAAAGACGCAATGGCCCAAACAATCCAACCTGTTATATTATTTAATTTTTGATAGTTCATGTGAAAAAAATGAATAGCGAAAATAAAAAATTACCTCGATTATACGTGTTAAATTATCCATAAACGAAAAAAGAGATCATCTATTATGTGGTGATTAGCGTCAAATCAAGAGGTAAAAAAATTTGGCTTATTAGAAAAATGCCATTAAATTTGTCGCCTCATTGTCCCATGGTGTAACTGGCAACACGTCTGGTTTTGGTCCAGAAGAGTCTAGGTTCGATCCCTAGTGGGACAAC
>JAYPLD010000105.1:1649-4660 GCA_038129265.1 Crocinitomicaceae bacterium | reverse complement strand
TTAGGGCTGAACATTTCAATGCTGCACATAGATTACACAATGATAATTGGTCAGATGAAAAAAACAAAGCGTTTTTTGGAAAATGTAACAACCCCAATTACCATGGACATAACTATGATTTAGAAGTCATGGTCAGCGGACATGTTGACCCTGAAAGCGGTTATTTGATTGACATGAAAGTTTTATCTGATTTAATCAAAAGCGAGATTCTTGATTGTTTTGATCATAAAAATTTAAATCTCGATACTATAGAATTTAAAACGTTAAACCCAACAGCTGAAAATATTGCAGTTGTTATTTATGACAAATTAAGATCAAAACTCGATCAAAAATTTGAACTTAAAATAAAACTATATGAAACTAAAAGAAATATCGTCATCTACCCTAGTTGACGAACCGAACGTAGAAGCGTATAATTTTGATTTAGTAGGTGATGATCACATATCTACATCCTATGACACCCCATTAAGATCAGATGCATTCGACATCTCCGACAAAGAGAAGAAAAATATTATTGAAAGTCACTTTAGAGCTATTATGGAAACATTAGGCCTTGACCTAACTGATGATTCATTGTCAGGAACTCCACATCGTGTTGCAAAAATGTATATCGATGAAATATTTTATGGTTTAAATCCAAAGAACAAACCCAAAGTAGCCTTATTTGAAAATAAATATAAGTATAATGAAATGTTAGTGGAAAGAAATATCACTTTCTATTCTAACTGCGAACATCATTTTGTACCCATTTATGGCAAGGTGCATGTGGCTTACATTTCATCTGGTAAGGTCATTGGTTTATCTAAAATAAATCGAATAGTAGATTACTTTGCCAGACGCCCACAAGTACAAGAAAGACTTACCAATCAAATTGGCAACGAATTGATGAGTATACTAGAAACGGAAGACGTAGCTGTAATCGTTGATGCAAAACATATGTGTGTATCATCAAGAGGAATTAAAGATGATTCTTCGGCCACTACAACATGTTTTTACAATGGTAAGTTTCAAGATGAATTTACCAAAGCAGAATTTCATAAATATTTAGATCAATGATCCATTTTTCATCTCATTCTGGGATTTACACATTGAAGGTAGTACAAGACTTGAAAACAAACCTAAATGAGGCTTGGGGATTTTTTTCAAACCCTAAAAATTTATCTAAAATTACCCCAAAAGAAATGGGGTTTAACATAACCTCAGAAACTCCTGAATTTATGTTTGAAGGACAGATTATTTCTTATAAAGTATCTCCACTTCTTGGCATCAAACTGAACTGGGTTACCGAAATTACACATGTGAAAGACAATCTATTTTTTGTAGATGAACAACGATTTGGTCCGTATACCATGTGGCATCATGAACATCATTTTGAAGAAATTGAAGGCATGATAAGGATGACTGACAAAGTTTCATTCAAGGTTCCATTTGGTTTTCTTGGACGCCTATTAGTCCCCATTTTAGTTAAACCACAGCTTAAAAAAATCTTTAATTACAGATTTGAAATTTTAGAAAAAAAATACAACCATGCATAACACACTAATTGTAGGAGGTACGAAAGGTATCGGATTAGCCATATCAAATTTATTATCCCAAGAAAATTGCATCATTTTCAGCAGAAGCGATTATAATCCACCTTCTTCAACACATCATCATATGAAAGTGGATGTAACACATGATGAGCTACCAGAGTTAGAAAATTTGCAGAATATCATATACTGCCCAGGCAGTATAAATTTGAAACCTTTTGGTTCTTTGAAAGAGGAAGATTTCATAAACGATCACCTAGTTAATTTCATGGGAGCAGTTAAAGTCATCAAAAAATATTTTAGGCAGATAAGCAAGGTTGAGAATGCTAATATCATCTTATTTAGTACGGTAGCGGTAACTCAAGGCATGCCTTTTCATGCCTCTATATCATCTGCTAAAGGGGCTATAGAGGGATTAACTAGATCTCTAGCTGGAGAATTTGCTGGAAAAATAAAAGTGAATTGTGTAGCGCCTACGCTTACCAATACTCCTTTAGCAAGCGGCATACTAAGAAATGAAGAAGCTGTTAATAGGTCCAACGAGAGACACCCCACTAAAAGAATAAACAATGCGGAAGATGTAGCAAAAGCCGCATTATTTTTATTAGGTGATCATAATATGACAGGCCAAATTTTACATGTAGATGGAGGCCTCTCTTCACTAAAAATTTAACTATGAAGTATATTTTCTTTGCGCTTTTATTAGGATTAATAACGATCGGTTTTTGGATTCTTCCCAAATCACAAAACAATTGATATGCATATTTTTTGGTTTAGAAGAGATTTAAGAACATTCGACAACACAGGACTTCACTATGCCTTGAAACAAAACAAAGGAGTTCAACCTATTTTTATTTTTGACAAAAACATCGTTGAAGAGCTAGAAAATAATGATGCCAGAATTAATTTTATTTACAAGCATTTGCAAAAAATTAATCAGGAATTAAAAAAATATGATTCCTCTTTAAAAGTGTATTATGGCAATCCAGTTGATGTTTTCAGAGAAATATGCAGAAAAGTAACCGTAGACTCTGTATATACAAATCATGACTATGAGCCCTATGCCATCAACAGAGATCTAGAAGTAAAAGAAGTATTACGAGATTTTGGAGTTCCTTTTTTCACCTTCAAAGATCAAGTCATTTTTGAAAGGAATGAAGTAGTAAAGAATGATGGAAAACCCTACACGGTTTTCACTCCCTTCAAAAACAGATGGCTATTACGTTTTAACGAAACAGAATGTAAAGTAAACACTGATTCTAACTTCAATAATCTTAAAAAATCAAATTATCCATTTCCAAACATGGAAGATCTTGGGTTTTCATCGTCCCCTATACAAGTTCCTGAATTCGATTTGAATAAGGTGGTTGATTATGATAAGACAAGGAATATTCCATCGTTAGATAGCACCTCTAAAATTGGTCCACACTTACGATTTGGCACAGTAAGTATCCGAGAAATTGTACTTAAGGTAAAGGATGT
>JAYPLD010000105.1:0-1549 GCA_038129265.1 Crocinitomicaceae bacterium | reverse complement strand
CAACATCCCATTTTACCATAAATAAAAAGTTGTAGTTTAGTCCCATAACTTCAACCCATGAAAATTCCATTTGTTGACCGCAATACAGCTACTAATCAACTTATCCAGTTTTCTATTTTATTTTATTGGTCTTTATTTTGGTTGTTCAATATTGTAGATAAAGTAATAGGGGGAAGTATGTTTCTTTGGGTGGGTAGAGACCGTTTTGCCCAGTTTCAAAAGTTTTTTGCTTCTGCAGGTTTAGAATCGCCATGGATAGCAGACTTTGCATTAATAATTGCCGCTGGGCTAGAAGTATTTGCATTTGTATTTTTTCTAGGTGCGCTAATCTACTATGTAAAGAAAAAAGCAGAATCTGCAAGAGGTTGGTTTTTCATAGGAATTGTATTTACGCTTATTACATTTACTATTTTCTCTATTGGTGATCATATTTTTGGAGATCGTTTTGAATTGCTGGAGCATACTTTATTTTGGTTTCTGACCTTATTCTCCTGGGTAGTGTTTGTTCGACTTTACCAAAAACCTGAAAACGAAAATCTTACCTTAAATAAAAAACAAATCTTGTTGTCTGGTTTATTATCCATTTTTTTAATAGTAGTTACTAGTTCATCCATTTCAAGCTATAATGAAAATTACTTCTATCGCAGGACAGACGCTTTAGACAGTGAAAAAGTGAGTGAAAATACATTTAAAGTTACTTTCCCTTTTCTTGGCGGAAGTACTGTATTTGAAAAGACCATAGAGCGATTTAATTCCGTATATCCTGACAAAAAAATTAATCACATTTATACCGTACCAAAGCCCCTTAGGTTAAAGAAGGCAGATGCCCTAATTTTTTACATCATAACAGAAGATAAAAGATGAAAGAGAAGAACATATTAAAATTTATGGTACTTTTTTTCTGGACCTTTTTTTGGGGATTAAGCGTGTTAGATAAAATTATTCCAGATGTACATTACTTGTGGGTAGGAAAAGACTTTTTTGCTCTTTTCGTTAAATTTTTTGGATCACTGGGTCTTCAAAATCCAATCTTTCCCACTTTAGCCTTAGCTTTTGTTTCATCTTTAGAGGCATTAAACTTTATATTTTACTTATTAGCTTTAATTCAATTTAGTAAACGAAAAACAGAGCTGGCTCAAAAGTGGTTTTTCCGCGGCATATTAACTTCTGTTACCTTATTTGGTTTATTCTCCATAGCTGATCAAGTTTTTGGAGATCGGTTCCAACTCCTAGAACATGGGCTGTTTTGGTTAATTCTAATTGCCTCTTGGATCCTATTTAAGTATTTAAGTGAAAGTGATTCACCCATTGTGTCTATTAAAAATAAAGAAGTGAAAATAGCCATAATGGTAAGCCTTTTACTAACCTCAATAGCCTCTTTTTCCATTATTGATTTTTCGCAAAACACATTTTCAAATGTGGATAGTCCTGTGAAAGGTATCGAGGTGGTAAAAGATGTGTACAAGTTTGATTTCCCTTTCTTAGCAGACAAACGTGTATGGGAAAAAACCATCAACCAATTCAAAATAGATCATCCTGAACTGAAAAT
>JAYPLD010000104.1:0-4765 GCA_038129265.1 Crocinitomicaceae bacterium | reverse complement strand
TATTAGCAGCTGTAATTGATACAACAATTGTATGGAATATAGCCTATGTTGTAGTTGCTTTGGTTTCTATACCTAACTTAATTGCATTATTCGTATTAAGAAATGAAATGAAAGATTTAACTAATGAATTTATAAAAGAAAACTAATATAATTCTAACTTTCTACCCATCATGAAACTCAAAACAATCTTTTCTTTTTCTTTAATCACATTCCTTTTTTCATGTGGCGGTGGCGGTGGTAGCAGTTCAACAACAGTTGATGATAATATTTCTATAAATCCAGTTATTAATTTCTTTAGAGTTAACAATACAACTGTTACAACCGGTCAATTCATCACACTCTCATGGCAATCTACTAATGCAATTTCCTGTGAAGCAGGTGGTGATTGGTCTGGTATAAAAAATGTTACAGGGACTGAATCAATTCAACTAAATGAGGTAAAAACATTTAATTTTTCTTTAATGTGCAAAGGTGAAGCTGGTCAAAATTCATCAACTTCATCTGTAACTGTGATCGTTTCAACGACACAAACAAATATATATTCAGAAGATAAAGAATCTTATTGTGCAACCCCAGAAAATAATACTAGCAATTATTGGTTAGAAGAATTTGATAATCCGGTATTTAATGAAAATTACTTTACTTATCAACAAGGAAACGGTTTTAGTGCTCCGAATGGCCAGTGGATAGGAGGCTGGGGGAATAATGAGCTGCAATACTATACAGCTGCAGGTGATAATAATTCAAAATTTTATAATTCAACAAATAACACCACAGAAAATTTATTTATTGAGGATGGTCATCTAATTATTCAACCGATTTTTGATAATGAAAACCTATTTAATGACCCTTATTGTATAGATAATCCAGGTTGTGACTATAAATGGGAACATACATCAGCAAGAATTGTTACATCAAACAAAGTAACCATTTCTCCTGGTTCTGAAGTTACTGTTTGTTTTAAGCATCCAAACGGTACTGGATTTTGGCCTGCAATTTGGATGTTACCAGAAGGATTTATCGAAGGCGAAAAGAATTGGCCATATGATGGAGAAAATGATTTAGTAGAACATATGATTAACCACCAATCTTATGAGACACAGTCTACTATTCATTTTGGTTCTCCTGGTAATGCAAATTTAATTTATAAAATCCATTCTGTACCAGCTAATGTAGATTTTTTTGATAAATTTCATTCTGTAACAATGAAATGGGAGCAAGATAAAATTCAATATTTTTTAGATACAAGTACAACACCTTATTTCACAATTATTAAAGACCAAACAACAGAATTTAATACTAATTATTGGCCTTTTAATGAAGACTTCTATCTCATAATAAATGTAGCAGTCGGTGGCAATGCTGCTGGTGGTGATGATCCTGATTTAACTAATTTTTGTACTAATAAGGATTGTACGGAAAATCTAAATAAAGATGATGGGAGATTATTAATAGATTACATTGAGGTTAAATCTATTGATTAATTGATCTATTACTAAGTTCCTTTAAAACATCATTTAGTGAATAATCATCTGATTTAAGAAGCACAATAAGATGAAATAGCAAATCTGCTGCTTCTTCTATCAATCTTCCATCCCTTGTAACTGCTGCAATAGAAGTTTCTCCAGCTTCCTCAGTAACTTTTTTTGCTATCTCCTTCACACCTTTTTTTAATAACAATGACACATATGAGTTGTCAGGCATATCATCTTTTCTTTTATCTATTAACAACTCAAGCCCAGATATTACAGAAAATATATTTTTATCCTCTGATTTAAAACATGAATAATTCTCTAAATGACATGTCGGACCTAAAGGGTCAGCTTTTATAAGTATTGCATCTTTATCGCAATCTAATTCAATGCTTCTTAGAAGTAATTTGTTTCCAGAAGTTTCTCCTTTTGTCCATAATCTTTGTTTTGACCTGCTAAAAAAAGTAACTTCATTTGTTTTAAGTGTTTGATTTAATGATTCTTTATTCATGTAACCAAGCATTAAAACATTGAATGATGATGAATCTTGAATAATTGCTGGAATCAAACCTTTTTCATCTAATTTTAAATTTTTTATTTCCATTTTTTAGTACCTTATATTTATTGATTCATTTCTTAAATAATTCTTAAGCTCATTAATATTTATTAAGTTTTTATGAAAGACACTTGCAGCAAGTGCGCCACTTGAATTTGTTTTAGTTAAAACATCTTTAAAATGTTCATTGCACCCAGCACCTCCTGAAGCAATTAATGGAACATCACAGTTTTTTAGCATAATATTTAGTTGACAAATATCATATCCATTCCTAACACCATCCTGGTTCATACAATTTAGAACAATTTCACCCACACCCAAGCTCTGTATTTTATCCACCCATTCTTGTGTTTCTATTTGTGTATTTTTAATTGTTTTTTCATCACCCGTATTCGAATACACTATGTATTTACCATTTACTGATCTTGAATCAATCCCAACGACAACACACTGACTTCCAAATTCATTTGCTAATTCTTGAATTAAATTAGGATTTGCAATTGCTGGACTATTTATTGAAATTTTATCCGCACCATTATTAAGAACTTCTTTTGCTTGCTCTAGATTCTTTATTCCACCTGCAACACAAAAGGGTATATTGATTACTTCAGCAATTTGTCTAACCCAGTCTTTAGAAACAGTGCCGTCATATGTGCTTGCTCCAATATCATAAAAAACTAACTCGTCTGCACCTTCATTATTATATTTGGTAGCGAGTTCTAAAATAGATCCAACTATCTGATGATTTTTAAACTTTATTCCTTTTACTACATGCCCATTTTTTACATCTAAACATGGAATAATTCTTCTAGTTAGCATTTTTAAGTTCCTTAAGAGAAATTTTATTCTCATATAAAGCTTTACCAACAACACATTCATTGCAAAGTATTGATTTCAAATTATTGATATCATCTAAAGATCCAATTCCACCTGATGCAATAAGATTTAAATTCTTATAAGTTAAGAGATTCTTATATATATCTAAATTAGGTCCGTTAAGTGTTCCATCAACTGAAATATCTGTAGCTAATATATTTTTTATCCACTTATTATTCTTTATAAAATCATACAAACTAATATTTGTATTCTTAGTCCAACCATTAACTGAGAGAAGAGGTGTCTTGTTAATAAGATTAAAATCTAATCCAAATATAATTTTATTAACATCGATATTTTCTTTTAGCTGATTTCTAAATACGTCGCTGGTAATTGCTGCAGTACCAACAATAATTCTTTTAATATTATTAGATAAAAGCTCAGTTGCTTTTTCTATAGTTCTTATACCACCACCAACTTGAATTTCAATGTTTTCAATATTAGACATTTCTTGAATGATTCTAAGATTATCATTCACATCACTTTTTGCTGCATTTAAATCAACTATATGAATATTTTTAAATCCTGCATTTTTAAAAATTTTGACTTGTTCTATTGGGTCGTCATTGTATATAGTTACAGCAGAATAATTACCTTTTAATAATCTTACACATTTGCCATCCAATAAATCTATTGCAGGTATTATGTTCATATTGATTTAATAAAATTAGTTAAAAATCTTTCACCTGCTATGGATGATTTTTCTGGATGAAATTGACAGCCTAAAATATTATCTTTTTTTACAATGGATGAAAATTTATTGCCATACAAGCTATAACCAATAGTAAATTGGGAATCTTGATTAAAATAACTATTTGCAAAATAATAGTGACCGTTAAGACTTTTGTCAGTATGACATTCAACTTTGTTCCAACCCATTTGTGGAACATTAATTCCATCATTTACATCAAATTTTTTTATGTTCCCATCAATCAATCCTAAGCATTTTGTTCTATTTTCTTCTGAATAATCAAACAATATTTGCATACCTATGCATATACCTAGAATTGGCTTATGAGTGTCTTTTATAAAATTTATTAAATCTTTTTTTCTTAGGGTATTCATGACTACATCAGCTGATCCAACTCCTGGGAGAACATATGCATTCATTTTAGAAAGCTCATTGATGGAATTTGAAATAATTGTATTAATACCCAATCTCTTAAAAGAATAAAAAATTGAATTAAGATTCGCGCCACCGCAGTCTATAATTCCAATATTCATAGAATTCCTTTTGTTGATGCAACATCTAACTTTGTTTTCGTAAGCGCTTTTTTCAATGCTCTTGTAAAACTTTTAAATGTAGCTTCAACGATGTGATGAGTATTAGTTCCTTTTGTATCAATGTGACAAGTAAAATTGACTGCATTAATAAATGAAACAAAAAAATGTTCGAACATTTCAGTTGGAAAATCACCTACATATTCTCTTAATTTAGATGTCTTCATTTTTAACAAAGTTCTAGAAGCCATATCAATACTAACTGTTGATATAGTCTCATCCATAACCAATGATTCAACAGATGAATATCTTTCAATGTTATTTCTATCTCCAATGGCAGCCTTAAACGCTTCACCAAGAGCAATTGCAACATCTTCAATAGTGTGGTGTTGATCTATTTGAAGATCACCTAAACAATTAATTGTTATATCAAACCCACCATGTTTAGCAAATTGTTCAAGCATATGATCAAAAAAGTTTAGACCAGTATCTATATTGTAGTTACCAGAACCATCTATATTTAAATTAATAAAAATACTTGTTTCATTAGTGGTCCTCTTAACAAATGATGTTCTAGATTGGTTGTCTAAATCATTAAGAGCATAACTTTCTCTTATTGAAACAGCTTTTTTGTGAGCAT
>JAYPLD010000103.1:3497-4765 GCA_038129265.1 Crocinitomicaceae bacterium | reverse complement strand
TCAGGATTTGGGCTGAACCTTATGGGTGGGTATGATTTAAATTGGAGGATTCAACACAATTTATTACATCATACCTACACTAATATAGACGGCATGGACGAAGATATTGATGCAGGAATTATTCTTAGATTTTCTTCCAATCAAAAAAGAAAACGTCATCATCGTTTCCAGCACTTATACGCATGGTTATTGTATGCGCTTTTATCAATTTCGTGGATTACTAACAAAGATTTTATCCAGGTTGTAAAATACCACAAAATGGATCTTTTAAAATCTCAAAATATTACTTACAGAAGAGCCCTACTTAATCTTTTTTCATGGAAGATCTTTTACTTCCTATATATACTAGTAATACCTATTTTCTTTTTAGGAAACCCATGGGTACACATTGCTGGATTCTTTTTAATGCATTTTATTGCAGGATTCTTCCTTTCCACTATTTTTCTTTGTGCCCACATTGTTGACCAAACTGATTTCCCAGAGCCTGATGAAACTGGAAATATCAAGAAAAATTGGTACGTTCATCAACTAGAAACTACAGCAAACTTTTCAAATTCCAAAAGTTTTTTCTCTTGGTTTATAGGTGGTTTGAATTACCAAATTGAACATCACTTATTTCCTTCTATTTGTCATGTTCATTATCATGATATTTCTAAAATTGTAAGAAAAACAGCTGAAGAATACAACATTCCTTATCATGCCAATCATACTTTCCTCAGCGCCCTCAAACATCATTATAAACACCTTAAACTTATGGGTAAAGGTAGTTAGATCCTATTCTTTAGATCTTTAAGTGTTTTTTTAAAATCTTCTTGAATATTTGTGTCTAACTTATCTTTTTCGAAACGGCTCTTTCCATTCACAAAAGTATCTTTTATAAATTCGCTTCCTGATCCATATACCAAAGTGTCTAAAAGTTGATGTTTATTAGTTCCTGATAATAAAGGGTGATTGTGATCAAGTTGAATGAAGTTTAGAGGATAATCTAATTCAAAATATTTTTCAATTTCAATTCCAACGGCTGCATTTCCATTTAAAACCACATGGTGAAAAGCTATTTCAGCACTTGAAAATTGGGCTAAATTATCTTGGTGAAATGTATTTCGTTTATTAGAAATTAATCTTTGACCATAATCTAACATTCTTATTTCATCAAATGGATTAATTGAAATGTGACTATCACTACCAATACACCATCTTCCATAGTTCTTTTGATATGCTGAGAAAGGAAATATACCGTCAGCTAAATTACCTTCTGTGGTGGGGCA
>JAYPLD010000103.1:0-3397 GCA_038129265.1 Crocinitomicaceae bacterium | reverse complement strand
TGTACTGCTCTTATGGAATGAATTCCAATTCCTGCGTGTTGATTATAAGTTTTAGAGATTGATTTGGTTTTTTCAAATAAATCAATGTATTCATTAATGTTCTTAGAAATGAATCTCCTCTGTTCTTTCTGGGGGGGCATATTAAATCCACCCATCTGATAACACATGGGAATTAAGGTAATATTGATCCCAGCTATTTTGGCTGCTTCCATCAATTGCATTCCCATTTCAGCATGGTTACTGTACTTATTTCCGTTTTGGTCGTGATGTAAGTAATGAAATTCAGCTACATGTGTGTATCCATTTCTGACCATTTCACTGTAAAGGAAAGCAGCTATGTGTCTTAGCTGATCAGGATTAACGGTTAATGCAAGATCATACATGGCCTTTCTCCAACTCCAAAAATCAGAATCTTTTCCAGTAGGATGTTTTTCTGCTAAACCAGCCATGGCAAACTGAAAGGCATGGGAGTGAGCATTGGGAATTCCAGGAATAGCTAAGTGAATGGTTGTTTCGTCCCCTGTCAATTGCGTAATGTCCTCATTAAAAGAGGTAATGTGACCTTTCGAGTTTATGGATATAGATACATTTTCTTTCCACCCTCGTTCGGTCCATAATTTTTTGAAGTGAAATGATTTCATATTAGCGATTCAATTAAGTGTTGGAAAGTGTTTTTAAGTATTTTTTTAATTTCCGCTGCCTTTTCTTCATCATACTTTGTTTCATTATGACTCATGTACAAGTCTTTACACATTTCTAATTGAATGGCGTGTATATGTTGTCTTGGATCTCCTTTACTTCTTGTAAGATAACCTCCCTTAAATGGATGGTTATGATTTACCTGTAGTCCTGACTTCATTAATGCTTTTTTCGTGATATTAGTAAATTTAGTATCACATGAAGTAGATTCATTATCCCCAATGATTAAGTCAGGGAATGGGGTTTTGTGTATAGTAGGGACATGCCTTCTTATAGAGTGAGCATCCCAAAAAAAAGCTTGGTTAAATCTGGACTTAAAATTTTTTAAAAGCTCATTAATTTTTTCGTGATATGGATTGAAATACTGAGTTCGTCTATTTTCGATTTCTTGTTGGTTTAACGCATAATCTTTTCTATAAATATCTTCTCCTAAAAAGTTAGTAGTTGGACATAAACTGGTAATGATTCTTCCATCACTATAAAGTGATTTGTTATTTGGTTCTCTGTTTAAATCAATTACCCACCTTGAATAAAAAGGGATAATAGTAGTTATGCCAAGAGATGGGGCAAAATCATAAAGTTTATCTAGAAACCAATCCGTGTCGTCTAAATTTTCTAATTGACCTTTTTGATATGCAGCAGATAAATTATCGGGAATGCCTGTTCCACAATGAGGTATGCTCAATACAAAAGGAACAGCTCGGGTAGTGGGTTCTATTATTTTATAAATCTTCAATAAATTTTATAAATATTAACAAACAAATGAATTATTACTACAATATTCGTAATTCAAAAAGTTATATTCACATATATTTTAATAAAAAATCAAATGTTTGAAAATGATGTAGATGCCGCTAATGCATTTGTGAAGAAAATAGACCTCTTAAAATCTGAAATTTCTAAAAAAGTTATTGGTCAAAATAAGGTGATTGACCAAATTTTAATTAGTGTATTTTGTAAAGGTCATGCATTGTTGGTTGGTGTACCTGGTTTAGCCAAAACATTAATGATAAACACAATCGCGGAATGTATGGGGTTAGATTTCAATAGAATTCAATTCACACCTGATTTGATGCCTTCTGATATCTTAGGTGCTGAAGTGTTAGATGAAAATAGATCGTTTAAGTTCATAAAGGGTCCTGTGTTTTCAAACATCATTTTAGCTGATGAAATCAACAGAACTCCTCCAAAGACACAAGCCGCACTCCTAGAAGCTATGCAAGAAAAGTCAGTTACGATTTCTGGAAATAATCACTCTTTAGGAAATCCTTTTTTTGTTCTGGCTACACAGAACCCCATCGAACAGGAGGGGACCTATCCATTACCTGAAGCACAATTGGATCGATTTATGTTCAATATTGAAGTAAACTATCCCACATTTGAAGAAGAAGTAAAGATAATTGAAGAGACTACAGGAATTGTAGATCAGAAGCTAGATGTCATTATTAATCAAGATGAAATTTTATTCTTTCAGGATTTAATTCGAAGAGTTCCAGTAAATCAAAGTGTTGTAGAATATGCAGTTGGTTTAGTACATAAATCTAGACCCAATACAGTTGATGCTTCAGATTTTGTCAAAAAGTATATTTCATGGGGTGCTGGACCTAGAGCTTCTCAATATTTAATTTTAGGAGCGAAATGTCATGCCCTGAAAATGGGGAAGTATGCTCCAGACATAGAAGACGTGAAAGCGGTGTCTGCACCTATATTAAGGCATAGAATTGTCAAAAATTATATTGCAGAAGCGGATGGTTTGACTATAGATAACATCATAAATGAAATTCTGTAGATCTACCATTCAAACAAGTAGTTTATAATTCTATTCATCCACGGGTTAGATTTACCCTTCATTTCTAGTTCCCTTCTCAATTCTTTTTCTGTATAGGTTTTTTTAATTTTAAGGTCACCGACTAGCTCGTCTACTTGGCTATTGTTTTTATCTATTTTTTTGGCAAAATAAACTACACCACCATCCTCTGTAGCTAGTCCAAGTATGGTTCCAGGTAAGCCATTAAAGGTTTCTGGACCTGTACTAGGTAATATTTGGTCGGTATACCATGCATATATTCGTGTAGTATCATTCTTTTGCCATATAGCTCTTCTACATTCATAGCCAGCAATAAACCTTTTTCTTTCGGTTATTTTCCAAGTTCTTTTTACAATCTCATCTTTAACAGTCTTTCGGTCACCAAATAAATTATAAATATTTGTTCTTTCTCCACTGTTAAAGTCTTGTACAACCGTATTCTTGGATGTAGCCCAATCAGCTTTAGAGGGAATGGTAGATTCGTCAGGTAAAAAGATGGATTTTTCGGGGTTAAAATGCAAGTTAAAACGATCAATTTTAGTCTTTTCTCCTCTTAACCATCGTTGTGATTCAGGGGATTTATATTTCTTAAGGAGATTGGTTTTTCTTTCAAACAGAATTACACCACTTTTAATTTGGCCAGTTATAGAAAGAGTATACCCGATAATAAAAATTAAGCATATTATTTTAGTGAAAACTTTCATCTTTTACCTTGGTTTTATTATTGTTAAACTTATAGGTCATTTTTAATAAAAAATACCTTGAAATAATAGTGGTTTGGTCATCAATGATCATGTTGTTTTGAACGGATCGTTGAACCATGGTGTTTTGATTTAGAATGTCATTTCCTTCAATGGCTAGAATTAGGTTTTCGTTTTCTAAAAATCGTTT
>JAYPLD010000102.1:2172-4846 GCA_038129265.1 Crocinitomicaceae bacterium | reverse complement strand
GCAAAGGAATACATTAAAGCCGTTGAAATATTTCTAGGACTAGACCACAACATGATCTTCTTTCCGCTAGTTCTTGACATAGGAACTAATCTTCTTTTTATAAAGAGAACTTAAAGTGGCTGAGATTTTAGTATTTGATTTGTTTTCGATCAATCTCCCGTCTATAGAAATTACAGGCGATAAACCCGCAAAGGTTCCTGTAACAAAACATTCATCCGCATCATACACATCATATAAAGAGAAATTCTTTTCAATGATAGGAATTTGATTCTCTTTACAAATTTCAATGATTTTTTGTCTGGTAATCCCATTCATGCAATACTGATCTGTAGCGGTAACAACTGTACCATTTTTAACCATGAAGAAATTGGTGGAATTACATGTGGAAACAAAACCGTGGATATCCAGCATTAATGCTTCATCAGCACCAGCCTCGATGGCTTGAATTAGAGCTTGAACTTCATGTAACTTACTATGGCAATTCAGTTTAGGATCTAAATAATCTGGGGAACCTCTTCTTATAGTAGAAGTAAAAAGGGTAAGACCAGTATCTTTAGAAGATTCATCTGCCATTTTAAACTCTGGTATTATGACTACGTTTGGACCAGAAATAGTCAATCTAGGATCTTGTGAAGGTGTTTTTTTGATTCCTCTCGTAATCATGATTCTAACATGAACACCGTCTTCCATGTTATTTTTTGCTGTGGTTTGATAGATTATAGAAGTAAGTTCCTTTTTAGAAAAAGGTAAAGTAATCGAAGTTGATTTGGCTGCTTGCCAAAGTCTATTTAAATGTTCTTCTAAAAAAACTAATCTTCCTTCTGTTAAACGAATTCCTTCCCAAATGCCATCTCCTACTAAATAACCGCTATCAAAAACACTAATTTTAGCCTCATTTCTTTTAAATAATGAACCATTGACATAGATGTAAATATGCTCATTTCTATCGTCATGTTTTGCGTTATGTGTCCCGTGCACCATAATTCTGTCTTATTCCAAATATAATCTTATTCCTTCAAATTTTTTAGATCAGAAATATCTAAATATATTCGCCAGCTATTTTAAAAATTCCAAGAAATTTTGGTGCAAAAACCATTACATATTGCCATTCAAGGAGTAAAAGGCTCATTTCACGAAGAAGCATGTCAGATTTATTTTAAAAATAAGGACATACACTACCATTATTGTGACACTTTTGAGCAAGTATTTCAACACACTAAAGAACATGATGGACTTGGGTTTGTGGCTATAGAAAACTCATTAGCAGGTAGTATTTTACCTAACTATGCTTCCCTAAAGCAATATGACCTACATATCATTGGTGAGACCTACATGCCCATATCACATCAACTCATGGTTTATCCCGGGACTCTGTTGGATGAGATTAACGAAATATGGTCGCATCCCATGGCGCTCCGACAGTGTCAAGCTTTTATCAATCAACATTCTACTAAAAAAACAGTTGAAAAAGAAGATACAGCAAAAAGTGCTGCACTGATCAAAGAAAACAAACTAAAAAACATAGCCGCAATCGCTAGTAAAACAGCTGCACGAATCTATGGATTAGATATTATTGAAGCTAATATTGAAACTTTCTCTAATAATTTTACACGTTTTCTTCTTATTTCAAAAGAAAAAGAATTTTCAATGTCTTCCAATAAAGCTACACTTTGTTTTTCTGTAAAACATGATATTGGTAGCCTTTCTGAAGCCTTAGCTTGTTTGGCAGCCAATAAAATAAACCTCACTAAAATTCAATCTTTCCCTGAAATGGGGAAAACATGGGAGTATTTTTTCTATGTAGATATTTTATTTGAAAGTGAAGACGTATTTCAATCTGCTTTCAACCAACTTAAAAAAACGGTAAACGAACTTTACTTTTTAGGGAAATATGAAAATAACTTAATGACTTAATATGATGGAACCAGCAAGTCGAATTCAACATATTGAAGAATATTATTTTTCTAAAAAACTGAGGGAAATTGAAGCGTTAAGAAACAATGGCGTTGATATCATAAATGCCGGAATTGGAAGTCCTGATTTACATCCTCACGAGAGTGTTGTCACAGCACTTAATCATGCTCTACTAGAACCAAATGCTCATCAATACCAGAGTTATAAGGGAATTCCAGAATTTAGAAAGGCTATTTCGACCTGGTACAAAAATCATTACCGTGTAACACTTAATCCTGAAAAAGAAATTTTACCGCTAATTGGATCTAAAGAAGGAATAATGCATATTTCACTCGCATTTCTAAATAAAGGTGATCAAGTATTAGTTCCCAATCCTGGTTACCCTACTTATGCTTCAGCATCCAAAATAGTAGAAGCAGACATCATTCACTATGATCTATCACCAGAAACCAACTGGCTACCCAATTTAGCTTCAATTGAAAAAAACAACCTATCAAAGGTTAAGATCATGTGGATTAACTATCCTCATATGCCTACTGGCGCCAATGCAACTTTAGAAGATTTAGAAAAAATTGCTGCATTTGGAAAAAAACATGATATACTAATATGTCATGACAATCCATACAGTTTTATTTTAAATCCAAATCCAATTAGTCTACTTGAGGTACATAAATACAAGTCCCATGTGTTAGAGCTGAATTCATTAAGCAAATCTCACAACATGGCCGGCTGGAGATTGGGCATGGTTGTAGGAAATGAA
>JAYPLD010000102.1:0-2072 GCA_038129265.1 Crocinitomicaceae bacterium | reverse complement strand
CCATCTTCAAATTCATGTGATTTAGCTTTTACCGATAAACTACTTCACGAACATGGTATTTTTATAACGCCTGGTAGCATATTTGGCAGCAACGGTAAAGGTTTTGTGAGAATGTCTCTTTGCTTAAATGAAATCACCCTTAATACCATTTTAAATCGAATACAGAAAAAATGATTTTAACCATAATTGGAATTGGATTAATTGGCGGCTCCATGGCAATGGAATTGAGACAGAAGAAATTTTGTGATAAAATCATAGGAGTAGATTTAAATAAAGGGCATCAAAAGAAAGCCCTCCAAAATGGCTTAGTAGATGAAATATGTGAACTACATGAAGGTGTTGAAAAAGCAGATTTTATTATCATTTCAACTCCAGTCAATGTAAGTCCTGATGTACTACAAAACGTATTGAACAAGGTTGACCATCAAATTGTTATTGATGTAGGTTCTACGAAAGAAAAAATAATTGAAAAAATTCATTCACACCCCAAACGAAAACAGTTTGTAGCTACACACCCCATTGCAGGAACTGAATTTTCAGGACCGGATGCAGCTCATATTGGACTGTTTAAAAACAAGATCAATATTATCTGTAACAAGGAAGAATCAAGCAAGTATGCCGTTGATAAAACAATAGAGCTGTATAATCACTTGGAGATGCAAAATATCTTCATGAAGGCAAAAGACCATGATGTACACAGTGCTTATGTTTCTCATATTTCACATATAAGTTCATTCTGTCTTGCCTTAAGTGTAATGGATAAAGAAAAAGATGAAAAAAATATTTTGAATATGGCTGGTAGTGGTTTTGAGTCCACCGTTAGATTAGCTAAATCAAATAAAGAAATGTGGACACCCATTTTTACTGAAAACAAAAATAATATATTAGCTGTGTTGAATGACTACATAGAAAAACTTCAAGATTTCAAAGTCGCCATTACTAAAAACGATAAAGAAGAGTTAAACAGTCTTATTCATAAAGCTAACGGAATAAAGAAAATACTGGACAAATGACAATCAACCTGAGTACCCCATCTAATTGGCCTATCCATTTCAAAAAACCACTGATTATTGCTGGACCCTGTAGTGCAGAATCGGAAGAACAAATGTTAGCTACTGGAAATGCTTTAAAGTCTCATCAAAATATACTTTTTAGAGCAGGCATTTGGAAGCCTAGAACAAGACCAAATAGCTTTGAGGGAATTGGAAGCATAGGATTAAAATGGTTAAAAACCGTAAAAGAAGAAACTGGATTAGCTACTACAACCGAAGTTGCTAATGCATTTCACGTAGAGGAGGCATTAAATCAAGATGTGGATGTACTCTGGATTGGTGCAAGAACAACAGTAAATCCCTTTGCAGTTCAAGAAATAGCCAATGCGCTTAAAGGTGTAGATATACCACTCATGATAAAGAATCCTTTAAATCCAGAAGTCAATTTATGGGTTGGTGCCATAGAGCGATTTGCTGATGCTGGTTTGACTAAACTTGCTGCGATTCACAGAGGGTTTTTTGCCTACAATAACACTAAATATAGAAATATTCCTCAGTGGCAATTAGCCATTGAATTAAGAAGAAGAATTCCAGGAATTCCCATGATTTGTGATCCAAGTCATATTGCTGGTAAAAGAAGCCTTATTTATGAGGTTTCGCAAAAAGCAATTGACATGAACTATGATGGATTAATGATTGAAACACATGTCAATCCAGAAAAAGCACTAAGCGACAATGCCCAACAGGTGACACCTCAACAATTGAATGAGATTTTAGAAAAGTTGGTTGTGAGACAAGCTAAAATTGAAGACCCTGTATTCAAATCCTCTCTTGATCAGTTAAGAATTGAAATAGATGACCTAGACAACGAGCTGGTGGATGTACTAAAAAGAAGAATGAATGTAGCTGAAAAAATTGGAATCCATAAAAAAGAAAATCAAGTTACTATACTTCAATCAAACAGATGGGAAGAGTTATTAAAAACTAGAATTCAACACGGTGTAGATAATGGGTTAACTGAAGAATTCATGAATAAAGTTCTTAAAGCCATTCATCAAGAGTCCATAAATAGACAAACCA
>JAYPLD010000101.1:0-4873 GCA_038129265.1 Crocinitomicaceae bacterium | reverse complement strand
TACCATCAAATGGGTGTGCCTGGGGCTATTCTTTCAGGATACAATGCAGTAGATCATATGCTAAATAAAACACCCCACTAGTGTGAGGTGATATAAGCTAGAAAAGGAATATTAATTTGGAAATTAGTCTTAAATAATTAAGCTTTTCCTTTTTTCCATCCATAGAATAATAGAAGGTAAACAAGGGCATTAATCACCATCATTTCAATGGGTGGATGAGCACCTCCTGTCATCATACCAATGTAGTCTGGCATAGCCACAAGTAAAAGCATTACTCCAAAGACAAAAGCCAGCTTTTTTTGTACTTCTAAATCTTTAATGGTTAAGGCAGCAAATATGGGAAATACAATAGCCGCACCCATAAAGCTCATCACCAAAATAAAGGTTTCAAAAACAGAAACAGCCTCTTTATTTTCAAGTATACCTTCACCAAAACCGTCAACCACAAAAAACTCAAATATGCTAGGAACGGCAGAGGCTAAAAACACAGGGAAAACCATTAAAAGAAATGATAATACTCCAGAAATAATGAATATAATTTTGATTTTCATAAGTAATAATTAAAATGTGAAGATTAAAATAGGGACTGTTGCTTTTAAAGATGATTTGGTCCAATCTTTTGAGGTTTTGTTTAAACAAGAACAGTCTGTCTGACTTTAAATGCAACATTGTTGCATTTATAATAAAAATCCTTAAATTCGCAAGCTCACATATACAAACAATATTATGGTAACTAAAGATCATGTAATCAATGCCCAAACAGAATGGGGTAAGGGAGTAGTAAAAATTGGATCTCTAAGAGAAAATAGAACAGAATGTGAAAATTTCACTAGTGATTTTTTGGATAAATTATATTCATTTGAAAACGGGGCTGTATTGTTCAAGCCCACAAAATGTGCAGTGGAGCAATTTAGACCAACAAAAGCAGAAGCCAAATCATACTTTATTGCTGGAGATGATAGAGCATGCCAAGAAGATAAGGGATTTGCCATTAATCCTTGGACTAAGGTGAGATTTGAAAATGCCAATATCATTTTAGAAAATAATAGAGCTATAGCTATGGGAAATTATTTTTTCACTGATCTTGACGGCAACGAGGCAAAGGTTGAATATACTTTTGGATATAAATTAATAGATGGACAATTAAAAATTGATTTACATCACTCGTCTTTTCCGTACAACCCCTAAGTAAAATGTATAAGCATCTTTACTTTGTTTGTCCGTCTGATAACTTAGAAGCATTAATTGAAAAGAAATTTCCTCATGAAAATTACTTCATGAGTTCCCTTGGTAATTCCATATCTTTTAGTAAAGATATTATTGAAGAGGTCAATGCTCTAATTGAGTCAAAAGGCATTGAAAAAATATCTTTTATATTATCAGAAGACAACAAATTAGTTCTTGACGGAATAAAGAATCAAAACTTTGACAACATTAAAGATCTAAGAAGACTCTTTAAAAATATTTCAGAAATTAAGACAGAAACATCAAAAGTCTACAAAGAGAGAAATATTCAAAAAATGATTACTTCAAAACTATTGAAACAAAAAATAAAAGAAATAAACGTGAACTTATATGGTTGGCTAAATTCAAAAGTTAGTATTGATGCAATGGTTTATTGCAGAAATAGTGATGAATTTAAACAGGTTCCGAATCACCTCATAGAACCACATAATTTACACTTGAACTAAAAAAAATTCAAAAAACCTAACTACAGTAATTTGATATGACTACAAATAAGAGATTGCCAGTAACGGTACTTAGTGGTTTTCTAGGAGCAGGGAAAACCACATTACTTAACCACATACTACATAATAAAGAGGGATTAAAAGTAGCTGTGATAGTTAACGACATGAGTGAGGTCAATATAGATGCTGAACTAGTAAAAAGTGAAAATATTCTCTCAAGAACAGAGGAAAAACTAGTTGAAATGAGTAATGGTTGTATTTGTTGTACACTTAGAGAAGATTTGATGGTAGAGGTGGAAAGGTTAGCTAAAGAAGATAGGTTTGATTATTTACTTATTGAAAGTACAGGAATTAGCGAACCCATTCCAGTGGCGCAAACCTTTTCATTTATTGACGAAGAAAATAATATTGACCTATCCAAGTTCAGTTATGTTGATACGATGGTAACAGTGGTGGATTCATTTAACTTCTTTAAAGATTTTGGAAGTCCTGAAACGTTAATGGATCGAAAGATGACGGATATCGATGGAGATTACAGAACCATAGTAAATCTACTTACCGATCAAGTAGAATTTGCGAATGTGATCATTTTAAATAAAGTTGATAGTGTTACCGAAGAGGAATTGGGTGTGTTACGATCTACTATTCAAAAGTTAAATCCCTCAGCTAAAATTATAGAAACCAATTACAGTAAAGTTAATTCAGCAGAAATACTAAATACAGGTCTTTTTGATTTTGATGAAGCAGAACAAAGTGCTGGTTGGATGGAAGAGTTAAGTAAGAAAGAACACACCCCTGAAACTGAAGAGTATGGAATTGGATCTTTTGTTTATAGGACTAAAATCCCATTTGACCCCATCCGCTTTTGGCATTTTGTTCAAAATCAATTTCCGAATAATATCATTAGAAGTAAGGGTCTTTTCTGGTTAGCTTCAAGGCCTGAGCAAGCATTGATATGGGGTCAAGCTGGGGGATCACTTAGGGCGGATAGTGCTGGTGTTTGGTGGAGCAGTATGCCTTTTGAAAAAAGAATAATGCAATATGCATTCGTGGAAAATCAAGAGCAAATTGAGTCAGGTTGGGACGATACATTTGGAGATCGTAAAAATGAAATTGTTTTCATCGGACAAGATTTAGACGAAAAATTAATTAGATCGCTTTTAGATAATTGCCTTAGTACAAACAAGGAAATAGGCACTGGTAAATGGGAAAGTGGTTATGAAGATAGTTGGCCTGTTGAACGTGTTTACGCGTTAAATTAAGTTAGCTCAAACTTGTAGCTGTAATTTTAATACCGTTGATAAATAATCTAAAAATAAACTCAGATGTAATGGGTGCCTCAGCAAGCACTTTATGCACTATTCATTGCTTAGCCACACCATTTGTTTTTGTAGCTTCCGCATGCACACAAAGTTGTTGTGCAACTGCACCAACATGGTGGATAGCTATAGACTATTTCTTCTTGTTTGTTTCATTCGTAGCAGTTTACAGATCAGCTAAAACAACTTCAGCAATTTGGATCAAACCGGTAATCTGGTTATACTGGACTGCTCTATTTGTATTAATTATTGTGGAACACAATTTATCTATACAAATTTCTCCATATTATAAATACATCGCAGCCATATCGTTAGCTATAACTCACATTTATAATATGAAATATTGTCAATGTAATAATGATGAATGCTGTGTCGCAAATTAATAAAGAACATATTGAACTCATAGGAGATAATCACATCTCTTCCAATGTAGATACTCCTCTATTAAAAAATGCATTTGAAAAATCGGATGAAGAAAAAATTTCAAAGATTCAAACACATTTTTCCAATATTATGGAAGAACTTGGGCTTGACTTAAGTGATGATAGCTTATCAGGAACTCCTTATCGTTTTGCCAAAATGTATGTCAAAGAGCTTTTCTATGGATTAAACCCTAAAAACAGACCTAAGCTATCTACTTTTGAAAATAAATATGGGTACAATAAAATGCTAATTGAGCAAAATATCAACATTGACTCATCATGCGAACATCATTTTCTTCCGATAGTTGGCCAGGCTCATATTGGATATATTCCGAAAAAAAAAGTCATTGGTCTTTCTAAAATCAACAGACTTGTCGATTATTACGCCCATCGACCGCAAGTTCAAGAAAGATTATGCATTCAAATACTAAAAGATCTACAAGAAACTCTTGAAACAGAGGATGTCATTATTGTTATAAATGCAAAACACATGTGCGTTTCATCAAGAGGAATTAAAGACAAAAGCAGTTTTACCACCACAATTGAATTTGGTGGTTGTTTCGAAGAATTAGAATACAGAAATAGCTTTTTCGATAGCTTAAAATTCAAAGTAGAAAGTTAATAAATGTAACTTATACGTTACATTTAAAACTTTTTCCTAAGTTTGTATAACATTTAATAAAACTATGGAAGCATTTAACCACCAATCTGCCTTACTTATTCCCATACTTGGAATATTGGCTGGAATTATCATACCAATCTCTGTTTTTATTTGGCTCTATTTTGATGAAAAGGGAAAAAGAAAAACAGTGCTAGAAATTGCCAAACACCTAGAAGACCCTAGTAAATTAGAAGAATTACTTAAAATTTTTGATGAACGTAAAAAAGAACCCATCGATTACAGAAGAGGTGGACTAATCACCACTTTTGTGGGATTAGGGATTGTTACTTTGGGATATTTTAGCTTTGGTGGTACATTTTTTATGGGTGCAGGTTGTCTAGTTAGCTTGATCGGTCTTGGTACTTTTATTGCTGGATATCTATATCCTAATACAGGAGCAGAGTTAACCCAGGCTGTGGAGGAGTTTGAAAAGAAATAAATTTTGGGAAAGCATCATAAGAAACTACTCAATTCATTAAAAGAAATGAGGAAATCCAAAGGGCTAACTCAGCAAGAATTATCCAACAGCGCTGAGGTTTCAAGGAAAAGTATCAATGCCATTGAAAATGGCGTTTATGTGCCCTCTACTGTATTGGCATTAAAAATTGCTAATACACTTGAGTGTAAAGTAGAAGATCTTTTTCAACTACCTTAGATAGATTTACAAAAAAATTCTACATGAAGATTAAAATAGGGACTGTCGGGTTTAAATGTGATTTGGTCCAATCTTTTGAGGTTGATTTTAAACAAAAAAGTCTGGTAATTCTTTAATAAGAATTCAAC
>JAYPLD010000100.1:3393-5010 GCA_038129265.1 Crocinitomicaceae bacterium | reverse complement strand
GAATTTTATAAATATGTTGGTGAGGATGATAATACTATTCCTTATGAAAGACCTGACTTTTTAGAAGCTACCATTGAATTTGCAGATTCTTCTAAGCAGTGGTTATCTGGTATTCCTGATGGTGAGGGAGAGAGCCCTAACAATTGGATTAGATCAGGTACAAGCAGAAACGCAACACAACAGCCTTATGATGACATTGTTGCTGCTGTCGATGATAATGAGATATTTGAAGGCATCTTAAATGGTACATGGGCTCCAATGAGAGTGGTAGGGACCAATGAAGAACAAAATCCAACCCTATTGGATGAATGTCCTGGTACTGCTCTTGGAAATAAACTAAAGAGTGCCCGTGATAACGCATGGTTAGAGAGAACCCCTTCTGTTGATGTAGTAATTACTACCGACAAATCAAAATGGACCAGATGCCCGGTGGTTGAAATGACAGATGAATTAGCCCTTTCTTGGGATGGAAATACGGATAAATCCTTCTGGAAATTAAAACCTTCCATTGATAAAAATGGAAAAGTAGATGGAGATGATGGATATAATGCAGCTGAGGGTGAGTTAACATCAGCTACAGGGTTTGGATGGTTTCCAGGATATGCCATTGACCTCACTACGGGTGAAAGATTAAATATGGCTTATGGAGAAGACAGTTGGCTAGGAAATCATGGTGGTAATGACATGATGTGGAATCCATCTGCTGCTGTACAACTAGGTTTTGGTGGTTTCGGTTCAGGAACTTATGTAGGTGCTGGAAAACATTTCGTCTACATTTTTAGAAACAGTGAAGACGAAGTTGATGGAAAGTATAGAAGTAATGTGCAAAAAATATCTTCATATGATGCTGGTGAGTCTTTCATGGATAATGGAAGTCTAGTAAGCCCAAATAATGTAGCTAAGATTAAAGATGTTTGGAAATCATGTGTTTGGGTTGGTAACCCAGTACTAAATGGTGAATTAAATTCTTCTTGGTATGGTGCAAGTCCATCTGATCCTTCTTCATTTATTTTGTCCGATGTTAGAATTCGTTTGCGTGTTGCTTTTAGATACGAAGGCTTAAATACACAAGATGCTAATGGTGATAATCAAGTTGATGACCCAGCAGCTAAGTACACGGCTAATGCATCTTCTGGATCAAATAACAATAATCCATTTTATAAATTTAGCATGGATGATATTGCAGTAGTGACTCAGAATGATTCTGCAGCTTTGGATGCTTGCTCATTGATAAATGTGGTACCAAACCCATATTACGCTTACTCAAACTATGAGTTTGATAAGTTAGATAATGTAGTTAAGATAGTTAATCTCCCTGACGTCTGTAACGTAAACATTTACACCGTGAATGGAACGCTGGTAAGGTCCTATAAGAAAGATAGTCCTTCTACTTCCATAGATTGGGATTTAAAGAATTATAAAAGAATACCTGTTGCTAGTGGTGTATATTTAATACACGTTGAGGTACCAGGTATTTGTGAAAGAGTAGTAAAATGGTTTGGAGTGGTAAGGCCTCCAGATTTAGATGAATTCTAAAAAAATAAATATGAAGTTATTTAAAATATCAATTTGTGTAATTGCCGTCTTATTTTCAAGTGCAATCTTAGCTGGAAATGA
>JAYPLD010000100.1:0-3293 GCA_038129265.1 Crocinitomicaceae bacterium | reverse complement strand
CCGTCTCAATTGTGTATTGGTACTTCCTATGATTTTATTTTTTCCGAAAACAGTACGCTTACTGCTGCAGGATCCTTTTCTGCTAATTCTTTCTCTAGAGACCAATTTCATTTTGGACTGAATTGGAAAGTGAAAACTGAAAAAGCAAGTTTTGGTTTAATGGGAGGTTTTGTTTACGAACAAGGTATTTTTGATAGCAATGAGATGGCTACAGCTCTTTCTGGTCCATGTGGTGGGTTTTCTTTTGACTTCCCATTTGGAGATTCTGGCTCAAATTTAGGACTTAACTATGCCTACCGTCAATCAGTTTTAGGTGGTATTCACACAGTTGGTGGAAGAATCAACATAGGAAACTAAATATAGATGATCTGACGCCTGTTAAGGTCAATCAATTTTTATATATTTGTACTCATATTTAATCTTTGGAATCCGTTTATAGCGGATTCTTTTTTTTTAAACGTTGCTATGTCAGATATTAGTTATTATACCCAAGAAGGGTTAGATAGATTGAAAGGTGAAATCAAAGAGCTAGAGTCAATAGAGAGACCCAAAATTTCACAACAGATTGCAGAAGCTAGAGACAAAGGAGATCTTTCCGAAAATGCGGAATATGATGCTGCAAAAGAAGCTCAAGGTTTATTAGAGGCAAGAATAGCTAAACTCAAAAACAAGTTAGCCAATGCAAGGTTGATCGATGATAGTGATATTGACAGCAGTAAAGTATTTATTCTTTCTACGGTAAAAATTAGAAACGTGCAAAATAAGATGGAAGTTTCGTATACCATTGTAGCTGAGAACGAAGCCGATTTAAAAGCTAGAAAAATATCTGTTGATTCACCTATTGGAAAAGGTTTATTAGGGAAATCAGTCGGAGAAATTGCGGATATCCAAACTCCATCAGGCATCATGAAATTTGAAGTGGTTTCTATTGAGAGATGATCCCCGATAGTATTTTCACAAAAATAATTAAGGGTGAAATACCTTGCTATAAAATTGCAGAAGATGATCGTTTTATCGCTTTTCTAGATGTATTTCCCATTAAAAAAGGACACACGCTGGTTGTTCCAAAAGCACAAATTGATTACTTATTTGATCTTGATGACTCTCTCCTTTCAGATCTAATGGTATTCGCCAAAAAAGTTGCTCAAAAAATGGAGAGAGCTATTCCTTGCGAAAGGATAGGTGTTGCTGTAATTGGATTAGAAGTACCTCACGCTCACATTCATTTAGTCCCTTTGGATACCGTTGGGGATATTGACTTTGGTCAACCTAAACTTCAGCTTTCAACCGAAGAAATGGCTGAAATTGCAGATTCAATTCGCGTTAGTTAATTCTCTTTTTATTCTTAGTTGCAAAATCCTTCCAGCTTGTATAGGATGCTTTTTCCTGAAATTGGTATTGAAAGTGATGGCAAATAGCGACTGCAATACCATCTGTAGCGTCAAGCTCTTTAGGTAACGTTTTTAGTTTTAAAATCGATTGAATCATAGCAGCTACTTGTTCTTTACTTGAATTTCCATTCCCTGTAATCGCCTGCTTTACCTTTCTAGGTGAATATTCGACAATAGGAAGATCTTTCATCAATGCTGCCGCCATGGCCACTCCCTGAGCTCTCCCAAGTTTGAGCATGGACTGTACATTTTTTCCAAAAAATGGTGCTTCAATAGCTACTTCATCTGGCAAATACTCTTCTACAATATGCGTTATGCTTTCAAAGATCTTTTTTAATTTAAGTTGATGATTTTCAAGTTTAGACATTCTTAAAATACCAGTACTAATTAAGTTTAATTGTTTATTTTGTATTCCAATTAATCCGTATCCAAGTATGTTAGTGCCCGGGTCAATGCCAAGAATTATTTTATCGAAATCTTCCAATAGATTAGGGACTTTTTTGAAGTTATTTTATAAAAATACTTTTTTTATTTCACTAGTCGTTTTCGCATTAGCTATTTACTTCCTTTATCATAACATCGTTAATTATCCAAATCTAAACGAGTTATGGAATTTATATTTATCAACTCAAGTACAAATGGCTTTAGTTGCCGTTTTTTTATTACAATTTTTGAATTGGGGAGTAGAGGCTTTTAAATTTAAAGCGCTTTTACAAGCACCTGAAAAGCCAAACATTCAGTTAATTATTAAAGCTATATATATAGGAAACTTTACGGCCCTTCTAACACCGGAAAGAATAGGTAATTTTGTAGGACGATCCTGGGTTTTAAAGTCAATTAAAAAAGATACTATAGTTTCTACTATTATGGGTAACTACGTTCAATTCTGTATCACCATCATCATTGCTTTTGTTTCTTTACTATTGTTAAGTCAACATACTCAAATTTCCTATCATCTCCCTAATGAAAATTTCATCACCTTAGTTTATTTTATATTCTCCATGATTTTAATCATTTCATTCGTTCATTTAAAATGGGTTACCATGTTGAGCAGGATTACTTATTTAAATTCGTGGTTTCAAAGTATAAATAAACTTGCTGAACTGACCAATCGAAAAAAATGTCAAGCCTTTGGCCTTTCCTTTTTGAGGTACATGATTTTTGTGCTACAGTTTTACATAATGAGTAAAGCTTTTGGCTTACCACTTGACTTTTATTCCATATTTATTATTGTTGGTGTCATGTTTGGCGTGGTAACCTTAATACCCTCCTTAGTACCCGGTAATCTTGGTACCAAAGAAGCCTTTTTAATGATTCTTTTGGGTTCTGGAACAATGGGAATTAAATTTTCTATTATATCTTTTTCAATATGGACGATCAATGTAGGCTTTTCAGCTCTCATGGGGGCAGGATTAAATATAGCAAGAGTTAAAAATTGATATTAGTTGGGTATATCATCCTTTTTGTTTACATATCCATTATTGGGGTGGCATGTGTTGGTCTCATAAAAGGGATCAAGTCTCAACATGCTAATATAGGATCAGACTTTTCCATAGTTATAGCCTTTCGAAATGAAGAAAAACGTATAGATAATCTATTATTTTCGCTTGAAAATAGTGATATAGAACAAGTGAATCTCAACGAGGTGATATTTGTGAATGATCACTCTTCAGATGGTACTGTAGACAAAGTCAAAAGGTGGAGTAATCACAATAAATTCAAGGTTAAAATCGTACACCTCAATCATGATTTTGGTAAAAAGAAAGCAATTCATTTAGGAATCAATCATACATTGTCAACTTACGTGTTAACATTAGATGCAGATGTTCAATTTGACTCAAATTTCTTATTAAAAACGTCTCAAACTTTGGATGCTAACCATAGTCTTATAATTATACCTGT
>JAYPLD010000099.1:0-5041 GCA_038129265.1 Crocinitomicaceae bacterium | reverse complement strand
GGCTAAATATGATATTAAAGATGGTATGGATATCAGTTTATGCTGTCTAAATGAAAAAGAAAAGACCATTAGTTGGGCAGGTGCCATGAACCCCCTATGGATAGTTAGAAAAAATTCTAATAAAGTAGAGGAACTTATTCCAGATAGACAACCTGTTGGTAAAGTGCAAAATCCTATTAAATACAGTCAGCATTAAATTAAATTAGAAGATGGGGATAGCGTGTATCTGTTTTCAGATGGATTCCAAGATCAGTTCGGTGGAGAGAAAGGAAGAAAATACATGAGAGGAAATCTAAAGAAGTTTATTCTCTCAATTCAAGACCAAGATATGCAAGCTCAGTTAGCTTCTTTTGAAAAAGAATTCAACTCTTGGAAAGGGGACAGAGAACAGATAGATGATGTATGTGTAATGGGGGTGAGGATAACGTAATTGGAGCAACCTTTGGGATCGCGAAAATATCATTTGGTACCTATTTAGAATAATCCTACTTTTGTCCCGAATTTGGCCTCGTAGTTCAACTGAATAGAATACCTGATTACGGCTCAGGCGGTTGCAGGTTTGAATCCTGCCGAGGTCACTTAGGCCCCTTCCTTTGGTTGGGGCTTTTTTTGTGCTTCAAACCTACAAATGCTGAGGAGTATCTGAAAATCACTAACAGATGAGAACCTAACTTTTTCATTAAATTCAGCTAACGCCTCATATAGGTATTCTTCAGTTGAAGCACTCTTTTAAGAAATAAATAACTTGTTTAAGTACAAGCCTAAAATACACAAAATTGGCAGCAAATTGGCAGCAATAGAATAGAAAAAAGCCAAAAAATCTAACTAAAGGCTTAAAAAACTAATACCCCCATATTGATTTAAATCTGCCTTTCTTTTAGCCCCCACGCTGTGAAATAGGGATGTAATCCAATGGTTTTTTATATTTG
The DNA here is from genome assembly GCA_038129265.1 of Crocinitomicaceae bacterium. GTDB lineage: Bacteria > Bacteroidota > Bacteroidia > Flavobacteriales_D > Parvicellaceae. Next base: position 4,112 of record JAYPLD010000099.1, on the reverse strand, counting down.
GGTATGAGAACGATATTCATAATCTTAATTTTCAGCTTAAAAACTTTATATTCTCAACAGATAGTTGAAAAAGGCGATACTATTGAATTTACAAAAGAAGTTGAAAATGAATATTGGAATAGACAAATATTTGGAAAGAGAATAGGAGGCCTCAAAAATAAAAATTACATAATATTGAAAGGAGTTTCAAAAGAATCCAAATTATTTGAGATGTTAAGCTCATCAGAAGCTGAAAAGAGGAGGAAAGAAATTGAGGCTGAAAAGAGGAGGAAAGAAATTGAGGCTAAAAAGAGGAAAATAGAAGAAAAACATAGAATAGAAAGATTTCTTGCCAGTGTAGATTATAAATTAAAAGGTGATTTAGATCCTATTGAAGGAGTCTATAAAAGTGTAAATAAAGAAGAAATACTTGCAAATCAAATTACAATATTTAAATCTACAACAAACTCAAGAAAGTATTCTGCAAAAATTTTAAGCTCTCCTTTTTATGGTTTTGTTGGTAGTATATGTATCACATTTGAAAAAACAGCACAAAAAGATTTATTTCTTGCTGATGGTGTTAAGTATCACAACATAGAGGTAAGATTAGAAGGTGCTTTATTAACATCTGAAGAGTTTAGATATATTAAAATGTATCCTGCAGAGGGTGAAACTAGAAAGTATTCAGAAATTAATCCAATGGTCGACTGGCAAACCTCTGGCAGTGGAGTTCTCATAAATAATAAAGGATATATAGCCACAAATAATCACGTTATAAATGGAGCAAAAAAAATAAGAATTTCATTTCAAAATGACACTTTAGATTACGAAGCAAAAATTATTTCTCAAAATGAAGAAAATGATGTGGCTATAGTTAAAATAATAGACACTAGATTTAAATCAACTGTTAAACCAATTAACTGGAATCCTTCAATTTCGCTTGGAGAAAAAGTGTTTACATTAGGGTATCCAATCAGTGAAAAAATGAGTGATAATGTTAAAGTTGTGGATGGTATAGTTAGTGGTCTTAATGGTAGAGATGGAAATAAAAAATTTTTTCAAACTACCCTCCCAGTATGGTACGGTAATTCTGGTGGTCCTTGTTTTAATTCTAAAGGTGAAATTCTTGGCTTAGCTACTCAAATTTTATGGGATAAAGGAGAAAAAATGGATAATGTTGCTTACATAACCAAGACTTCAAATGTTATTAGCTTAGCTGGTAGTTTTATTTCTAAAGATAATATATCTAAACCTGGGCTTAATGAAATACCTTTTGAAGACCTAATTAAAGAGCTAATTCCTTATTCAACTTTTATAAAAGTTAATTATTAATTAACTAAACTAAAATAGCCCCCTCGCTGTGAAATAGGTATGTAATCCAATGGTTTTTTATATTTGGGTATGAAAACGATTTTAACACTTTTATTTTTTGTGCCATTAATTGGATTTAGCCAGTACCAGATTTGGGAGCAATTAGGTCAAGATATTGACGGTGAAGCAGGTGATGATAAGGCTGCATATGTTTCTATGAATGCTACAGGTGATCGTATAGCCATTGGAGCTGGGGAAAATGATGGCAATGGAAATAATTCTGGTCATGTTAGGGTATTTGACTGGAATGGATCTTCTTGGGCCCAGTTAGGTCAAGATATTGACGGAGAAGCTGCCAACGATTATTCTGGTTTTTCAACATCTATGAATGCTACTGGAGATCGTATAGCCATTGGAGCTAATCTTAATGATGGAAATGGATCTAATTCTGGTCATGTTAGGGTATATGACTGGAATGGATTTTCTTGGGTGCAATTAGGCCAAGACATTGATGGGGAAGCAGCAGGTGATGGTTCAGGAACTGTTTCTATGAATTTTACAGGAAATCGAGTGGCTATTGGAGGATCTGGTAATGATGGAAATGGGACAAATGCTGGTCACATCAGAATTTTTGAATGGAATGGATCTTCTTGGGTGCAATTAGGTCTAGATATTGATGGAGATTTCTCTAATGCCGAAGTAGGCAAGTATATTTCATTTAATGAGTTAGGAGATCATATAATTACAGGTAATCCTGATTACTGGCAAGATCGCGGTAGAATTAATGTTTATCAATGGGATGGTTTATCATGGACTCAAAAAGGGTATATTTCTTCAGGACAAGATCCTTATGATGAGTTGGGTACGTCAGTTTCAATAAATAATTCTGGCAACATAATTGCTGCTGGGGCACCAGGTGCTGATGGAACAGTTTCCAACTCAGGAATTGTAAAAGTATATCAATGGGATGGAACAAACTGGAACCAATTAGGTTTAGATATTGTAGGTGAGTCTTCATTCGAAAAATTTGGCCGATCGATTGATTTAAATAGTTTGGGGAATAAGATTGCAATTGGTGCAACTTCTAGTTCAGCTGGAATTGGAAATAATACAGGTCGTGTTAGTGTTTTTTCATGGGATGGTACTAATTGGAATAAAATAGTTAGTGAAATTAATGGAGAGTCAGCCCACGATCATTTTGGAACTTCAGTTTCTATGAATTTCGATGGCGATAAAATTGCCATTGGAGCATATGGTAATAATAATTCAAATGGGTGGGATGCTGGTCATGTTAGAGTCCATTCTTGCTCATCTTATTCTACTGATTCAATTGTTTCGTGTGATTCATTTACCTGGATAAACGGAATTTCATATACTACTAGTACTAATCTCCCAATAGATTCTCTTTTAAATATTAATAATTGTGACTCTATAGTCAATTTAAACCTGACCATTATAAATTCTAATACAGGTACAGCCACTCAAATTGCTTGCAATTCATACACTTGGATAGACGGCAACACCTACACCAGTAGTACAAACACACCAACTTACACGCTTTCCAATGCAGCAGGCTGTGATTCTGTTGTAACGCTAAACCTTACTGTAAACACAGTAAACAGCAGCATAACCAATACCACACCAACCCTAATGGCTGATGCTACAGGGGCTACTTACCAATGGCTAGACTGCAACAACAACTATGCACCCATCCCAGGAGAAACCAACCAAAGCTTTACGGCTACTGCCAATGGATCTTACGCTGTGGAGGTTACCCAAAATGGATGTGTGGATACTTCTGCCTGTGAACAGGTGAATAATGTAGGTATAAACGAAAATAACTCTAGCATAACCATACATCCAAACCCAACCACTGGATTAGTAGAACTGCAGGGAATCAATGGTTCGTTTAAGGTAGATGTGTATGATTATGCAGGTAAATACTTAAAGTCAACAAGTCGTTCCACCATTGATTTATCCGATTATCCAAGTGGAATATACCTGCTCAAAGTAGCATATGGAGATAATACCGAAGAGCTTAGGGTAGTGAAGGAGTGATTTCTTTTAAGCCCTCTAGCTGTGAAATAGGTATGTAATCCAATGGTTTTTTATATTTGGGTATGAGAAGATTATTACTAGTTGTTTTTGTTTTAGCTCTTTTGGGCGGCTGTGCAAAAAATGGAGAATACAGAAACTGTGATTTTGGAACTTCTTTGAGATCAAAATACCCAGATACAGAAATATGCAGGATAAGTTATTTTGAAAATGATAAACGTTTATGGATTAAGACTTATGTAAATGACAATCTTGTAGAAGAGGAATTTCCAAATCAATCCAAGTATGATCATAATTATCTTAATGTTAAATACAATTTGCAAGGAGATACATTATTTTATCAAGAACAAACTGCTGATTATGATTACAGAAGATTTAGAAAGGAAAATGACAATGGAAAATATGATGGCTATGAAAAAAGAGTATCATATAGAAAAAGAAGAGATGAAATTTCAGAACTTGTAGTTAGGTATGATAAAGATAATAAGCTAATTTTAAATCAGTCAGGATGTAAGTATGTCATAAATCGCAGAGAAAAGTGGTGTGATTGCCCAAAGATTAACACAGATAAGTTTTTAAGTACTTTTTTAAAAGAACTGGCAGTTGCTAGACAACAATATTAATGATGAATAAACTTGTAGGCATCATCTAAACAATCCACCTTATTTTCTCTTTGAATTGATTTAAATCTGCCTTTCTTTTCAACCCCTTAGCTGTGAAATAGGTATGTAATCCAATGGTTTTTTATATTTGGGTATGAGATCACT
>JAYPLD010000098.1:0-5055 GCA_038129265.1 Crocinitomicaceae bacterium | reverse complement strand
AACAATGATTAGGTTTTCCACAATTAATAAACAAATTTTATTCACAATTGTGAATTGTAAAATATTATTTCAATGTTTAGTCATAATTGACTAATTTAAGGATGAAAAAAGAGGATTTATCTAAAATAGTGAATTAATATTTTAACTATTTTAATTTTAATTTTTCGTAATTATTTTATGTAAATTTCAACTTTAGTTAAAAGAAACTTAAAATGACTAAAAAAAGAATTTTTGCATTCGTAATTTGGTTCATTTCAGCACAAGGCTGTAATGTGAAAAATACATTAATTATCCCCCCTATAAAACATGTATCTGTGCACCTAGAAGAGTCATTACCAGCTAACGTATTCATAAAAAATAAAGGTGTAGGAATAATTGAGGTGAGTGTTAATTACGCTAAAAACCAAAAACAAATATCAGGTTTTGGAATTGATGGTCGTTCTACTGCAAAAATATTGATTAAAAAAAACTGTGTGTTACAATTTAAAAATGGTAACGATTTTAAAAAAGTGGTTGATTTTAAGCTTGAAGACATCACTAAGATAAAGGAACAAGTTGCAGTAAGGGAAATAAATCTTAAGCTAGTTAACAATTCTACTTCATCAATATCTATAATAATTCCCGGAGTGATGAGTCCTACCCTATCGCCAAACTCCACAAGTAATGTAAAACTGAAGATAGGTCAAGAAATAATCTTCAAGAAGAACATGAACAAATCAATCATTTTTATCGTTTCTGAAAAAAATGAAGATGGGGATAAAATTTACATTAATGAACTAATTGAGATGCTAGAATGAAACAAGTAGTTCGTTATTTTTTAGCGATTTTTGCTGGTGCTTTAATGGGTAGTGTAGCAAATATGCTTATCATTTCTTTTAGCACAACCATTATTCCCCTTCCTGAAGGAGCAGATAATTCTTCTATTCAATCTCTTGAGGATACTATCCATTTATTTCAATTCAAACATTTTATCATGCCTTTTTTAGCACATGCACTAGGAAGTCTAATTGGAGGTGCTGTAGCAGCATGGATAGCGCCTAAGCATAAACTACTAGTCGCTTTAACTATAGGAGCATTTTTTATGGTAGGAGGAACAATGATGGTTATCCAACTCCCTTCCCCCATTTGGTTTAATGTAATCGATTTAACATTAGCTTATCTACCAATGAGTTGGATTGGGTATAGAATTCGCCATTTTTTAATCAAAAATTAACTTTGATCATTTCGTTTTGTATATTTAGTGCGAAACATAATAACTAACTTAAAATGAAAAAATACATACTTTTATCAATGTCACTTATCATACTTGGTATTACAACACCCATTTTGGGACAAAAAAAAGTGGCTGTGACTACATTCTGGGTGGATAAACACATCGGATTTGAACAACTTGGAGGAAATGCTGTCGCAATCACTGCTGCCATAGCATCATTATTAGAAGATCCAAGATTTAATTTACAACCCGTTCTAGATAATTTTTACAACACCTTCACAAAAGACTACGCCAAACAATTCCCTTTCGAATTAATGGACGAAAAGGATGTTATTGAAACTGAGGCCTATCAAAACTATGAAACCCGTTGGGGAGAAGGAAACGATAAGGACAGAAGCTTGTTATTTCAAAGATATTTAACTGCTGAAGGTTATAAACCTATGATGGAATCCCTAAGAAATAAAGGTGAAAAAAGCAATACCATGCAGATGCTTAAAATGTTTCCCGAAGCAGACGGTGTTATGTTTGTTAGTATGGGTTATGATTTCGTTAAAAAGGCCGTTCCATTTACTGCGGGAGTACAAGCCTACATTAAAATTAAACTATGGAACAAAGAAGGAAAAAGAGTTTTTGTTATTCATGAATTTGGCACTTCTAAAAAATCAGTTGGTATTGTTGGAGGAATTCCATTGATGAAAGCGGAAAAGCTTCTACCGTTATGTGAAAGCGCATCCGAAAAATTGGTAGCTGATTTAGCCAAAAAGGTGAAAAAGATTTCAAAAAAAGCAGCAAAGAAGTTATAATTTAAAACAAACTTTTTTCGACTTAAGGCCCCATTTTGGGGTCTTTTTTTGTGCATTTTTTTAAATTGATAGGATTAGACAAAACATAATTAAGTCATATTTTATTTACTTTTAAGTGTGAGAAAATTCAAGTATATAGGAGCTTATTTTAGTCCTCTTCTAGCACTATTATCTTTTCAACTTCAAGGTTTTGGAGCCTTTTTGTGTGTTTTTATTTTGTACGTTATTGTTCCGATATCCGAGCAATTTTTACCCCAAGACACTTATAACTTATCCAAATCAGAAAAAGAATTGGCTAAAGACGATCCATTTTACGATTGGATTCTTTACTTGCTTGTACCTCTTCACCTCTTTGTAATCTACACTTACCTTTTAAAGGTTTCTAGCCCTGAAATCCAACTTATAGAAATTATTGCATACACGATGACCATTGGAACTATTTTAGGAGTAAACGGAATTAATGGAGGCCACGAATTAGGTCACAAAACAAATGAACCCGTTAAATTAATTTGTGCACACATTCTATTAGCGACTAGCCTTCAAAATCATTTTATGACCTATCATAATAGTGGTCATCACCGAGATGTGGCCACTCCGAATGATCTCACCACTGCAAAAAAAGGGCAGAGCTTTTATCATTTTGCCATACAATCACAAATAGGAGGATATTTTAAAACCTGGAGGCTAGAAAGAGAAAAATTATTAAGACAAGGGAAAAGCACCCTTCTCAATCCCATGATTATGCTCACTCTAATTCCATGGTCTATACAAGCATTTATTTTCGTCTACTTTGGTTGGACAACAGGTACTTTATATCTACTAGCCAGTATTTTTGGAATTTCTATGTTGGAATCTCAGAATTATTTTTCACACTATGGACTTACTAGAAGCAAAAAAGAAGATGGTAGTTACGAAAGAGTTAAAGCTCACCATTCATGGAATTCAGACCATTTACTTGGAAGAATATTGTTGTTTGAATTAACCAGACATTCTGATCATCACTTCATGGGGGCAAAGCCTTATCAGATTTTAGAATCAAAATCAGATAGTCCATTATTACCCTATGGTTACCCCGCCATGCTTATTCTTGGTTATTTTCCATTTTTATTTAAGCCCATTATGGCCAAGCAATTAGAAAAATACAGTAATTAAGTTTATAAACTATTAGTTTTATTGGAGTTGTTTAAAATTTTGGTTTTCAATACTTTATTGGAGTTTATAAAACGCTAATTTGACCTGCTAAATCTTTTGCCTTTTGAGTTAATATTTCTGTATTTTCAGCACCTGATTTTAGCAATACACCCATCCTTCTGTAAGCTCTAGTTGTTGGTTTTCCAAATAATCTAACATCTGAATTTACATCACTTAATGCTTTCTGAACACCAACAAAAACAGGCTCAGAGTGGGACTCATCTTTAGCTAAAATGACGGCAGATGCACCATTTTTAAGTAGAATAATTTCGGGAATAGGAATGCCTAATATGGCTCTAGCATGTAATTCAAATTCATTTAAATTTTGTGTTTTAGCCAAAGTAACCATTCCTGTATCATGTGGCCTAGGAGATAACTCGGAAAAATAAGTTGCATCTTTGGTTATAAAAAATTCAACACCCCATATACCAGCACCGCCAAGTGCTTTTGTAACTTTATCAGCCATTTCCTCTGCTTCTTTAAGACGAACTGGATCCATTAGCATAGGCTGCCAACTTTCTTGATAATCCCCTCTATCTTGTCTATGTCCTATGGGAGGGCAAAACAGTGTTTTCCCATTATGTTGCGTCACCGTCAAAAGGGTGATTTCATAATCAAAATCTATAAACCCCTCAACTATTACCTCCTGCAAATCACCTCTTGACCCTTCTACTGCATAATTCCATGCATGTTCAATATCATCCTTACTTCTTATTACAGATTGACCTTTTCCAGAGCTAGACATTAATGGCTTTACGACACATGGATAACCACAGAAATCTACACCATTCTCAAGTTCCTCTACACTTTTTGCATATTTAAATGGTGCTGTTCTTAGCCCAAGATCCACAGCAGCAAGATCTCTGATCGCTTTTCTATTCATAGTGAAATTTGCTGCCTTTGCACTTGGAACCACATGATATCCATTACTTTCATAATCATAAAACCGTTCAGTCCTAATAGCCTCAACCTCTGGCACAATAAAATCTGGCTGATGCTTCTCTACTACACGATCTAATTCATCTCCGTCAAGCATATTGATAACTTCATTTTCATGGGCTACTTGCATAGCAGGGGCCCCTGGATAACTATCCACAGCTATTACATACTGACCAAGCCGTTGACAAGCAATTACAAATTCTTTTCCTAGCTCTCCTGAACCTAACAGTAATATCTTTTTACGCATACAATTAATTAAAATCTAAAATTAGATTAAAAATGATTAAATGAATTACAAAACAGGATCGTATAATCCACAATTGATTAACATGTCCCAAATAAATGATTTAGAATCAATAAGGATAATTTCATTTAGAAATGGCAATTAACTGATATCTAATCTTAATTTAAAAATAGATTTTAGCCACTTTGGGGTGGCTTTCACCAGCTGATAATAAGGAGTTTGAACCCCTCCAAATCCTCTAAAAAAACGTTCTACTGACTCAACCATGGTACCCTCAAAATCAAAAAGATCCACCTTATCTGATGCCAACTCAATCGATTTCCACATTAATAAACTCATGGCCTCACTATTTCGGAATCTAGTATCAGCACCCCCTATCAAATAATAAGCAGCTTGATTATCCCATATCAAGAGCATAGCAGCATGAGCAATACCTTGATCATCTCTAGCAACTAGCAACTTTCCTGATTTCTTTTTTTGAATTTCTTGAAATAAAGCTTTAACCGTTTGGGCCGAATACGGATTTCCCAACCCTTGTCTAGAAAACGTTTGGTTTGACAAATCTATCAATACCTCTACATCATTTGAAGTATCTACATTAATCAACTTGGTGGCCTTGTTGATGTTTTTTCTAGTAGAAGAACTTAATCTATTGTAAACATCAT
>JAYPLD010000097.1:0-5310 GCA_038129265.1 Crocinitomicaceae bacterium | reverse complement strand
ACGAACTCACTTTTTCTGGCTTCAAAACTGATTTGTTCCAAAACCTCAAGTGCTAAATTTGAAACATGAATATGTTGCTTTTGTTGAGTAGTGGATTTCACTTCTTGAAGTGTAATTTTTTTAGCCGTTTCAATGTCTTTGGGGTAATGTGTTAAAATTTGAGATCCTATTCGATCTTTTAACGGAGTCACAATAGATCCTCTATTGGTATAATCCTCCGGGTTAGCCGTGAAGATGAACAACATGTCTAGCTCAAATCGTACGTTGAACCCTCTGATTTGAATATCTCCCTCTTGTAAAATGTTAAAAAGGGTAACCTGAATTCTTGCTTGCAAGTCGGGTAATTCATTAATAACAAATATGCATCGATTTGCTCTTGGTATCATTCCATAATGAATAACTTCTTGATCGGAGTAACTCAGCTTCAAATTAGCCGCTTTTATCGGATCTACGTCTCCTATTAAATCTGCAACTGTCACATCAGGAGTGGCTAACTTTTCAGCAAATCGGTCTGATCTATTCAGCCATGATATCGGTGTAGAATCTCCTTTTTCAGCTAACGTTTTCTGGGCATAATCTGAAATAGGATTAAAGGGATCGTCAAAAACATCAGACCCACTCACATAAGGGATGTATTCATCTAGCAATAAAGTCATTTGGCGAGCAATTCTTGTTTTGGCTTGGCCCCTTAGCCCCAATAAATTGATATTATGTCTCGAGAGAATAGCACGTTCAATTTCAGGAATCACTGAGTTTTCATATCCGTGAATACCATCAAACACATTTACATTGTTTTTTAAATTTTGAATCAAGTTGTCTCTCAGTTCATCTTTTATGGATTTACTGGTGTATCCACTTGATTTTAATTCCTTAAGTGTGGTAATAGATTGGATATTCATGTTAGTTTATTCTTTTTTTTCGGTTTGACTCGTAATCTTCAAAAATCATTTCTCCAAGATTTTGTAAGCCGGTATAGAACGCTTTTCCTTTATTCGCTTCGGTAAATTTTTGAATAAATTCCATCAAAAAGGGGTCTTTCGCAATCATAAAGGTGGTGATGGGAATGTGTAATCTTCTTGCCTGTTGTGCCATCGCATAGCATTGGTTGGTAATGAACGGATCTAGCCCATTGCTATTTTTGTAATAGGTACCGTCCTTCATGTTTACACAACTTGGTTTTCCGTCCGTGATCATAAAGATTTGTTTGTTGGAGTTTCTTTTTCTTCGAAGTAAATCCATGGCTAAGCCCAATCCAGCTACCGTATTGGTGTGATAAGGTCCTACTCTAAGGTAGGGGAGATCTTTTATTTTGATAGGCCACGCATCATTTCCAAAAACAATAACTTCAATACTATCTTTTGGATATCTTGTTTTGATGAATTCTGTAAGCGCCATCGCCACTTTTTTGGCAGGAGTTATCCGGTCCTCACCATATAAAACCATACTATGGCTAATGTCTACCATTAGAACCGTACTCATTTGGCTTTTGTGGAATGATTCTTCTACAACTAAATCTTTTTCGAAAAGCTGAAAATGGTCAATTCCATTATTGAGTTGAGCATTCTTAATGGATTCCGTGATAGAGATTTTGTCAATAGCGTCACCAAAAGTATAGTTTCTTAGTTCTCCTGATGGTTCATCCCCAAGTCCCTGTTTTTTAGTTTTGTGATTTCCCTTCCCCGTTTTTTTAATTTTACCAAATATTTGGTTCAGTGCCTTTTTTCTAAGTGCCTGTTCTGTTTTGGCGGAAAGTGTAGTTTCAGTTGTTCCTGTAGGATCAATTTTTTGTTTGATATATCCTTTTTTCTTTAAATCCTCCACGAAATCATCAATGGTATAATCCTCATTGGTTAGGTTATATTCCTTATCTAATTCTTTCATCCAGTTGATAGTTTCATCAAAATCTCCCGAAGTAAAAGTGATGAGCTCTTTGAAAATTTCAAATAGTTTATCAAATGGGGATTGATCTTCGGCTTTATAGGGTTCGAAAACGAAACCTGAATACGTATTTGATCGAGAACTCACAATAGTAAATCTATTGTAAAATTGGTTTGAATTACCTTTTTTAAGGTTTTTTAAGTGTCTTGTTGAAAGAATTGTATGATAAATTCAGATTTAAAAAAGAAAAATACTTGTTAGATAAAATTCTTAATCAAACCACTTCCCCAAATTTCTCCTGTCTTTTTTAGTGGGTCTACCTTTTATACCTAAACTTTTATTTTGTCGATTAACTAACTCATATTGTTTTAACTTTTCCAATTCTGATATGGAAGTGGTTTCTTTAACGAATTCGCTCACTAATTTTGGACCTACTCTTGATTTTGGGTAATTAATTACAGTATAAGTACGCCATATTGGAGTTGATTTAATAGAGATTATATCGTTGACTTTTAACAACTTACTTGCTTTTACAATTTCTCCGTTAATGAGTACTTTTTCAGCATTACAAGCTTTAGAAGCTTGTGATCTGGTTTTAAATAGTCTTACTGCCCATATGTACTTATCTACTCTCAATTAAAATTTCTTCCACATTCGCCTTTATAGTATTACAGATATCATCAACTGGTAAATCATTAGAGTCCTCGCCAAAGGGATTTTCAATTTCTTCAGCTAGAAGTTCTAAACTGGCCAAAATGTAGAGCACAAACATGCTTATGGGAATAGCCCAATAGAAAAAGGTAGTAGCTAAACCTAAGGGAAGCGTAAAGGTGTAAATGAAGATAAATTTTTTAAGAAAGATATTGTATGATTTTGGGATAGGAGTCTTTTTAATTCGTTCACACTTTCCAACTATATCGGTAAACTCTTTTAATTGTTGGTCAATGGTAATGTATACTTCCCCAGAAATCTGCTTTTCATCATAAAGATATTTGACACATTCATACAGTTTTCCAGCTACTAAGTTAGGTTTGTGGTTAGTTTGGATGTATTCATTCTCATTCAATTTTTCATTGAATGACATTTCTTCTACTATGACCTTGTCTCTTAAATGGTTTTTCATAGAGAAAACATAGTTTGAGATGAGTTCTGCAAATGCTCTTTTTTCAGTTGTTTTTAATGGTTTTGAAAAAGTGTTGTATTTCAACGCTAAATTTCGAGATGTATTGACCAAGGCACCTAACACCTTTCTGCCTTCCCACCACCTGTCATAGGCCGTGTTGGTTCTAAAAACCAACAGCAAACCGATTACAAAACCCAATAGTGAATGTATAGATATGGTGCTTTTAAAATTAGTATAATGTAGCTCTAAGTACACAATAACTCCAGCATATAATCCATAAATCAACAGCACGTAAATGAGTTTTCGTAAAGTGTCACTTTTATGAAATTCAAAGATCAATCCGAACCAATCTTTAGGATTGTATTTAGACATATATAAATGTTTATTTTAAATTAATCGATGTGAGTCTAGTTTTATATTTTGACTAAAATTAATTATCAATTAGGTTAAAAAAAAATGACTGCAGTATCAAATTGATAACTGCAGTCATTTAATTAGGTTTAGTATAAAAGCTTGTAGGCTCTTACTTGAATTTAATAATCAAAATTCTCTAAATCTTCTAAGCCTTCCATTGCATCTTGTAGTGCATCAGAATTTTCTAAAAGAGCACCACCAACAGCACTCATTGCACCTAATCCAGCTACAACAATTGCCAGATAGATTAATGCAATAATTCCAATAACCAAACCAGCAATAGCTAGTCCTCTTTTTTCACCTGCTTTTTTAGAAGCACTCATGCCCATAGCAGAAAAGACTACTGCACCAATTGGAAGTAATAATCCAGCAGCACCAGCTCCTGTGCTGAATCCAGCAGCAGCCCAAAGTGCACTAATTACCCATCCCCCTAGAACAATAGATACTAATGATAAAACAAAGCCAATTACACCCTTCATTTTACCAGATTTCGCGTTAGTTTCGCTCATAACATTTAATTTTTAAAGGTTTAATAGGGTAAAACTAGTATAATTTTTTAAATATTAACATTCATTAACAAACAATGAAATGCTATTTTTCTTTTTTGAAACTTAATTGGTGATTTGATGAAGTCTTTAAAACCAAATTCCCTTGATCGTTAAATGTAATCGAATTTGCCGTTTGTAGGTAAGTTGAAAATTGTTTTGCTAAGTCCATTACACCCATGCACATTTTTTTGGTTTTTGATAAGGGGGCTATACGTATCTTATTTTTTGATTCCATTTCAAATGAACTTTGGTATTGGTTACAACCATCTGTACCAGAAATCACCTTTTTATTGGCTTCAAATTGGATCGAAGGGGGATTTTGACTTTGTTCAATAGATTGATTATTAATGGAGGTTAAAATCCAGTTACCTTGTAATTTCTTTTCCATTTTTTTTAATCCACTACAAGAAGTAATTAGGAAAAATGGCAAAATAAATTTGAATAAAATCTTTTCCATAAGGTTTAAAGATATTAATTTGACTAATCGAATGTCAACAAATAATAAAAATCATCGTGTTTTGGTGCTCGGGGCATCATTAAATCCTGAACGTTACTCGCATAAGGTTACACTTCAACTAAATAGATTAGCATATGATGTGGTTCTGGTTGGTCATAAGCCTGGTGTAATGGATGGCTTGGCCATTGAAACACAAATTCCCAACATGTCTTACGATACCGTTACACTATATTTAGGCGCTAAAAATCAGCAAGGATACCAAGACCAATTATTGAAATTAAAGCCTAAGAGGATTATTTTCAATCCAGGTGCTGAAAACAAAGTCTTTCAAAAATTGGCCATTCAAAAAGATATTGAAGCATTTGAAGCTTGTACGCTTGTTATGCTGTCTATGGGGACTTTTTAATTTAATCGATAGCCTTAAACGAAGCTATTTTTTGATTATTTCTTATCTACATTTAAATTGTGAAAAATCCACTACTGGTGTTTACAGATAAGGGTATTTATTGTCCTATGGCTGATGTGTACATTGATGCATGGAAGCCCGTGGAAAGGAATATTGTTACGCATGGACATGCAGATCATTCTAAGTGGGGTCATCAACACTATTTAACTCATCATAACAATGTCCCTATTATCAAACACCGATTAGGTGACATTTCTGCTCAAGGGGTAAATTGGGGTGATGTAATTCAAATAAATGGAGTGAAATTTTCTCTTCATCCTGCTGGTCATGTGGTAGGTTCATCTCAAGTAAAAGTGGAGCATAATGGTGAAGTATGGGTTTTTACAGGGGACTATAAAAGAGAAGATGATGGTATTTCAACACCATTTGAATTGGTTAAGTGTAATACCTTTATTACAGAGTGTACATTTGGTTTGCCACCATT
>JAYPLD010000096.1:0-5347 GCA_038129265.1 Crocinitomicaceae bacterium | reverse complement strand
CTGAATTTTCACCACTCTGGGAATTATGCAAGTAAGTCCCATTTTTCAGACAGCAACATACAACAAATTATTCTAAATTTTTTAAACTGGGGAGGAGTCTCTTCAGGCGGGTTTACAGCCAATCAATCCGTTATTTGTGAAGGTGATTCCGTTCAATTTAACGACACCACTAGTTCTAATACCATTTCTTGGCTTTGGAACTTTGGAGATGGAAATTCCAGCACCTTAGAAAATCCTTATCATACTTATAACACGGCTGGGAGCTATACGGTTTCTCTATCACTAACAGATTCTAGTGGTCAAGTAACTACGGCAACATTAAATAATTTTATTCAAGTAATTGGAGCTAGTGTCGTTTCGGCAAATAGCAATGATTCTGTTTGTAGTATAGGAGGTGGAATTCAGTTAAATACCTCTTTTTTTATTAATAACAATATTCCTTATAATGTAAACTGGTCAAACGGATCGAGTTCAGATACACTTAATATGTTGAGCCAAGGTAGCTATCATTACACCTTAAGCTCCAATGGCTGCTTAATTAGAGACACGTTTCAAATTGGAACTGGATTACACAATGCCGTTAGTTTTCAAACTTCATCCACAAATGTTTCCTGCTATGGCTTTGATGGAACTGCTCAAGTCAGCATGATAAATGGGCAAACTCAAAATTACTTTGATGACTTCAATAGCGGTAGTTATAATTCAAACTTATGGAGTACCGTTTCCGGAGGATACCCTTCATTTGGTTGTGGAACTTACAGTGGGTCTTATGCCCTATATTTCAATTCAAGTTCTACTCGTTATGCCATGACTAACCCCATGGCTATTGGATCAGGAAGCTCAATAGAATTTTATTTAAAAATTGCATCTAGCTCTACTTCCAGTTGTGAAAATGCAGATTCAGGTGAAGATGTAGTTTTAGAGTACAGTACAAATGGTTCAAATTGGACTATTTTAAATACGTATAATACATCCCTTTATTCTTCATTCACCTACATCAATGAAACTATGCCCAACATATCTCAGTCAAATAACATTAGACTAAGGTGGAGACAATTGTCGCATAGTGGTAATGGCTATGACAACTGGGCTATTGATGATGTTTCTGTAAATGGTTACAATTTAAATAACTACTCTTTTCAATGGAATGACCCTCAACAACAAACAACTGCTTTTGTCTCTAATTTAGATACTGGCTTTTATACGATAACCGTTACTGATTCTATTGGGTGTATGGGAATGGACACCGTTTACATTGGGGATTTTGTTCCGCTAAACATAACCGTTTCAAGCCAAGATATTTCTTGTCAAAATTTCAATGATGGCTCAGCCAGCAGTTCAGTAAGTGGTGGACAGGCACCCTATAACTTTCAGTATAGTAGTGGTAGTACCTTTGATTCCACTGGTCTTTACATTTCAGCTGGTGCACAATACGTAACCGTTACAGATGCTAATAATTGTAGCGCAGTGGAAAGCTTTTATATCAATGACGCCAATATTCCTACCATTACCTTAGACCCTTCAATTCCTAATTGTAACGTTCCTAATAGTGGTTCTATTGCTTGCCACGTAAGTGGAGGAAATAATCCCTTTTCGTTTCAATGGAATGATACATTCCAACAAACCAGTGACAGTGCAGTTAGTTTAACTAATGGGACATATACGGTAAATGTTACGGACAGTCTGGGTTGTGTGTATGATACCACCATAACCATCTCAAATGAAATTGTATTTAATGCTTTTTCTTATCCACCCAGCTGTTATGGGTTTAGCGATGGGAGTGCCGCTATTGAAGTTTTAAATAGTTCCATTTCTTCTATTTCGTGGGAGAATGGTGGAATTGGAGATTCTATTTCCAATTTAGCTGACGGATTCATCACGTTTACAATTGTTGACAGTGTTTTATGTACCAAAACCGATTCCATTGCCATCATAGAACCTGACTCGATTATATTAACAGCGCTTATCAATAATTCCAGTTGTAACTTGCCCAACGGAAGCATACAAGTTAGTGCGTCTAATTACCATAGCTCTATGGTATTAGAAACTAAAAATAATGGGTATTGGTCTACATCAAATATGTATGAATATTTTTCTTCCGTTACTCCTGATCACATCAGTTTCGATATCATGTCGCCTGACATATCTGATGTAAACAATTACCATGGTTCGATCTTATTTGAAGATGGAAGTGCCGATATGATATGGTTCATGATGTCTTCTGATCAAAATACAGGAAACCCTATCATGGGACCAATCGGAAGCTATACTAATGGAGCTGTCCAGTCATGGGGAGGGTATTATATGAATGCATTTAACTATTCACCCAATACTTGGTATCATGTGGAATTTAGAAACATAAATTATGTTTCCGACACCTATGATTACTACGTGGATAATCAACTGATTGCCTCCTCTATTCCATTTCGTCAATATGGTTCTGATTTAAATTATATCAAGCTGTTTCATTATACTTCTCAAGATGTATCCATGTATCTTGATAACTTAAATTTAGAACAGAACGGGAGCTCCATTTGGCTAGAAGATTTTGAAAATTCGTTAAGCAACTGGTATATATACAATACCAGTTATACGAATACCGTCATTAATTCGGCAAACATTACTAACGGCACTATATCTTATTTATGGAATAACGGAAATGCTTCTAATGAATTAGATAGTTTATCAACTGGTAATTACACCGTGACAGCCAGTTCAAATGCAAATTGTTTTGTAAATCAGACCTATCAAATTATTGATTTAGGAACGCCCGTAATGACACTTAATTCTTCTAATGCCTCTTGTTCTGGGGTAAACGATGGTACCATAACGGTTTCTTCAAGCGGTGGGAACCAGCCATATACCTATAATTACAGTCACGGTGGAGGTTACGGCTTGAGTTCAGTTAGTGAAGGTGCAGAAAATGGAATGGGAAATTTTACCACCAGCGGTAATAATTTATTCTATACGACTACAACGTATAGTCATTCAGGTAATTACAGTTATTTTAATGATTATGACAATTCAGATCTAAATTATTTAACATACAGCAACAATATTGATCTTACTAATATCAATAATGCCTCATTAAATTTTTGGCATATTGCTAAAACAGAGGGTTATTATGACAGGTGCTTTATTCAATACTCTGATAATGGAGGGGTTACATGGCAAAACTTCCCTTCTTCAAGTTACTCTGGTAATGCCACAAATTATACAGGTTCATACCCCTACTTCGATGAAGATTCATATACCATTTGGTATAGCAGCTCGTCCCCTTCAAATACATGGTGGCAAGAAGAAAACTTTGACCTTAGTTTTTTATATGGTGAAAATGATGTGAGAATTCGGTTTTTCTTTGACTCAGATGGTAGCGTAATAAGGCACGGATGGTTAATAGATGATATTACCATCAATTCTACTAGCACTAATGATTCTACCCTATATAATTTATCACCTGGAATGGTTACGGTTACTCTTACGGATAATTCAGGGTGTCAAGTTGTTGATAGTATTCAAGTAGGTGTAAATCAGAATAACCTGTCCTTATCATTAACTTCCATTGATGCCAGTTGCGACTCATCTAACAATGGAGTTGTCATTGCTCAAGCCTCTGGTGGAAGCGGCCTTTATTCATATGATGTCAACGGAAATGTAGGAACTAGCGCTAACGTAACAGATTTGAGTCCAGGTCTAGTTACCGTAATTGTCTCTGATACCAACGGCTGTTCCGTACAAGATAGTGTAGTAATTGGTGTTGGAAATGGTTTTAGCGCCAATATTCAATCCACAAACATAACTTGTTATGGCGACAGTAATGGCACTATTTCAGTCAATCCAATTGGTGGTGCATCCCCATTTCAATATTTATGGAATGGTTTAGGAGTTAGCAGTGGCTTAACCGAAGATTTTGAGCAAGGAGTGTTAAACTCTACATGGTCAAGTTACACCGGTACAATTGGCAACAATTGTGGTGTGATTTCTGGTAATTCGGCATTAGTATTGAATAATTCAGGAATTCGATACATACAGTCAACTGCTGTACAAACAAACTCCAATTCGTCTCTTAGTTTCTACTTGTTATATGGTAGTTCTGTAAATTCCTGTGAAACGGTAGACAATGGTGAAGAAGTTTCTTTTCAATATTCTACTAATGGATTTAACTGGTACACCATAAACACATATAATTTATCTATTTACCAAACCGGTCAATTTGAATATATCAATGAAGTTATACCAGCTTATGCTCAAGGTAATGCCATGTACTACAGACTAGTGCAATTTTCAAATAGCGGTTCAAACTATGATGTTTGGTCCGTAGATGATATTACTTTTTTAGCAAATGGCGTAAATTATAGCGGAAACAGTCATCTGGATAGTTTATCCGCTGGTGTATATTACCTGGATGTGGTAGATTCAAATGGTTGTTATTTTAGTGATAGTATCATCATTCAAGAACCGCCACTGATGTCTGTAA
Source organism: Crocinitomicaceae bacterium (assembly GCA_038129265.1). Taxonomy (GTDB): domain Bacteria; phylum Bacteroidota; class Bacteroidia; order Flavobacteriales_D; family Parvicellaceae. Next base: position 870 of record JAYPLD010000096.1, on the reverse strand, counting down.
GCGCAGTAGCATACAGTACAAATAACTTATGTTTTGGCGATCAAAATGGTACAGGAATTGTGAATGTAACAGGTGGAAATGGACCATATTCATATTCATGGTCTAATGGTCAAACTACAAATGTAGCTAACAATTTAGGTGAAGGGGCCTACCAGTGTACTACAACAGACCTAAATGGCTGTCAAGTTGTTTCAAACATTCAAATTACAACACCGCCTGAACTTAGTGCTATTACTACCTATGCTGACATAAGTTGTTTTGGCATGAATGACGGAGCTGCAAATGTCAGTGTAAATGGAGGTACACCACCATATAATATTATTTGGTCTAATGGACTAAGTGACACTTCACTAACTAATCTTTCTGCAGGATCTTACTTTGCTAGCATTAATGATCAAAACAATTGTAATCACCAAAGTTCTGTAGTCATAACCGAACCTGCTGAAATTCAAATTTTATTTATGGTAACGGATGCCAATCCAAATTTATCTGATGGGAGTATAACCGCTTTTATTTCAGGTGGAACAGGTCCATATTCTTTTGACTGGAGTAATGGTAACACGTCAGCTACTATGAATAATCTACCAAGTGGAGTATATATCTTAACATTACATGATGCCAATAATTGTACAAAAATTGACTCCGTGTTTGTGGGAACAATAAATACAATTTATGAGCGAAATGAATTACAATTATCTATTGTACCTAACCCATTTATCCAGGAAACAACAATTCATTTAATGGGGAGTTCGAAACTATTTGATGTTGAAATATTGAATATGCAAGGCGAAAGAGTAGAGTATCACACCAACATTAAAAATAAATTAAGGCTAACCAAAGGAGATAAATCGCCTGGAGCTTATTTTGTGA
>JAYPLD010000095.1:0-5608 GCA_038129265.1 Crocinitomicaceae bacterium | reverse complement strand
AAATTAAAAATTCAAATGAAAAATACAATTAAATTATTTATAGTAGCAGTAATTGCATTTTCAGCAAGTTCCTGCCAAAAAGAAGGATGTACAGATCCAACCGCTTATAATTACAACGCTGATGCAGATACAGACGATGGCTCATGTACTTTTGAAGGATGTACAGACCCGAATGCCGCTAACTATGATCCATTAGCGACCATTAGTAGTACCTGTATTTATGATCAAGTAGGTTCTTGGACTAGTACACATCAAGAAATTTCAGGTGATATGACGATGTCTATGGGTGGAATGCCTCTATGGGATACTACATTTATGGAAACAACTCATCCAGATTCATTAGAGCCTGCTGGTGTAGATTTCATTGCTGGAGGTACTCTTTATGTACATTACACTGATGAACCTACTGATACAGGAAGTTGGGTAAGAACAGGCGATAATATTGCAATGGATATGATGGATACAACGCTAGTCATGTTAATTGACTCTGTAGACGGAACATTCTTAAGACTTACCATGAGTGGTAGCGAAAGTGAAACCGATATGGGGATTCAGATCGATTATAACTATAACATGATTATGGAATTTGATAGAAATTAATTTCTAATAATAAAGATTAGATAAGCCCTTCCATTAGGAGGGGCTTTTTACTTTTACATAATCAATTTCAAAACTTTGAGGAAAAGACAAGGTATCAATTCCTTCTTTACCGCCCCAATCACCACCAACAGCCAGATTAATAATTAAGTGGAAAGGTTTATTAAATGGCCACTCTTCTACTCCATCACTTGCACTTTTTTCAATAAAGTGAAATCGAGTGTCATCTACTAACCATTCTAAGGTAGTATCCGTCCATACTAATTTATAGTTATGAAGAGAATCATGAGGATTTGTAATAAAAACACTATCTGTAAGTTGCGTACCTTTTATATGATTATACGTTGAAGTATGAATAGTTCCATATACGTAATTTGGAAAATAACCTACATTTTCCATAATATCAATTTCACCATCCAAAGGCCAATTTAAAGGCCTTTCTAAAGTAGGTAAAAGCCAAATAGCTGGCCAACACCCTCTCCCATTAGGTAATTTAGCAGACACCTCAATTTCTCCTGTATTAAAATCAATGTGCTTTGCCGTAGTAAGTTTCACTGACTTGAAAATGGAATCAAATGTGGCTCTTAGTATTAGTTTTCCATTTTCAAACATCAAATTATGGTTTGATCCCGTGTAAGTTTGAGCTTCATTGTTTCCAAATCCACATAAATCAGGACAACCGTTTCCATATTCAACATTCCAAAAGTTGGTATCTAGACTTTCATTATTAAAATCATCAAACCATTCGAAAACAGATGATTCCATATGTGTAGGATTCTCATTACAAGACGAAATAGCTAAAAAACTTGCAACTGTTAAAAGGAATGTTAGTTTATTCAACAAAAATGGACTTTGTATTAACATTGGACGAACTTGAACCCACATGAATTTGGAATTCACCTTGTTCTAGTACTGAAACGTTGTCGATATTGTAAAATGACAAGTCTGACACGTCAAAAGTTAAATTCACATCTACTTTTGAATTTGCAGGAACAAATACTTTTTTAAATGCTCTTAGTCTTTTAATGTCTGGTGTAATACTAGCATATGTATCTGAAGAATAGATTTGAACCACTTCGTGGCCATCTACATTACTTTCATTTAAAACAGAAAAAGAAGCCGATATTTCACCATTTCGATCGGTAATGGTATCTTGATTCAAAGTAAAATCACTGTATTTAAAGCTAGAGTAACTGAGACCAAAACCAAAATCATACAGTGTGTTTACTTCTCCCACATAATTATAAGCACCTTGCGCGTTGTTTTGTACCTCTGAAGGCTTGTAATAATAAGGACTTAAGGAATTGGTGTAAGCTGGGTAAGTAAAAGGCAGTTTACCCGATGGGTTAACATCTCCAGATAGCACATCAGCAAGTGCAACTCCACCATAATTTCCAGGAAGGTATATATTAACAATGGCTGACATATACTTTTCAATAGCCGTAATTAATCTTGGTCTACCTTGATTTAAAACCAATACAATTGGCTTTCCAGAGCTAGCTAACTGAGTAGCTAATTTTAATTGAAGTTCATGTAAAGTAATATCATTAATATCTCCCGGTTTTTCGGTGTAAGAAGTTTCACCCAAGCATAAGACTATAACATCTGATTCTTTTGACGCATCTACAGCATCTGTTATGTTTTTTTCAATCATATCATAATACTGACCACCATCTTTGTATGAAACACCTTCCTTCATATCCACATTTTCTTCACCAAATTCTCGTTTCAACGCTTCAAAAATAGTTTGATACTTGGCTGCAAATTGATCTGTTAATTCACCCTGCCAAGAATAGGTCCATGCCCCGTTTAAACACCTCATGTTATCTGCATTGGGCCCCACTACCAAAATCTTTTTATCCCTGTCCAATGGTAAGATGTTATCCTTATTTTTAAGTAATGTAATGGCTTCAGCAGCAGATTGATAAGCCATGTTTTGAAACTCTTCAGAAGCAAACTCATTGTAATCAGCAGGATTTGTAGATGGATTTTCAAATAAGTCTAATTCAAATTTTAATTTTAAAATCTTAGATACAGCATCATCAATTCTGTCTATGGATACCTTTCCTTCATTGACCAATTCCATTAAATTATCGATAAACTCTTCATACTCATAAGGGACCATAGACATGTCAATTCCTGCGTTAATCGCTAATCTAATCGCCTCCTTTTTAGAAGAAACAATCTTATCTCTATCATATAGCTTATTTATATCTTCCCAATCCGTTAAAATCACACCTTCAAACCCCAATTGATTTCGTAATAAATCTGTTAGAATTTGATAACTAGAATGTACCGGAATACCATTTATAATACCAGAATTAATCATGATTGTTTTTGCACCAGCATCTATTGCTGCTTTAAAAGATGGAATATGGTATTCACTCAACACATGATCGGGAATGTAAGAAGGTGTTCTGTCTTTTCCAGAAATGGTAGCGTGATAGCCTATAAAGTGTTTCATACATGCAGCAATCTTTGTTTTATCGTTAACTTGATTGCTATCTCCTTGGTAACCTCTAATCATGGCTTCTCCAAACGTTTTTACTAATAATGGGTCTTCTCCAAATGATTCAAATTGCCTTGGAAACCTTGGGTCTAATCCTAAGTCTAAAACGGGTGAAAAATTCCATGGAATAGAAGATGCCCTAGTTTCATAAGCACAAACCATAGCCATGTTATATGCATGTTGAGGATTCCAAGATGCGGCTGTAGTAATTTGTTGTGGAAACATAGTACCCCCATCCGTGTATGTTGTTCCATGAATAGCATCAATACCATATATTATGGGAACTTTAAGTCTGTTGCTATCCATGGCATAGTGCTGGATAGTTGAAATGGCGCCATACCATGTCTCAGGTGTTTGTGCTGTATTATTTATTGTATTTAGAATAGATCCCACTTTATAATCTACCAGCGCTTTAATTGCTCTATCATGATCAATTTCTAATGGAAATGTGGAACCCCATTTGTTGGGTCCTTTTGCAATTACTGTGAGATTAATTTGAGTCATTTGACCAACCTTTTCCTTTAAGGTCATTTTACTCAATAATGAATCCACTTTGTGATCAATTACGTCATTACTATTGGTAGAAATCTTATTATTTTGATTGCAACTAAATCCAATCCATACTAGCAACAGAACTATTGTTGATTTTAAACTCATTTTATTCATTATCATTTTATTGAAAAACTCTTACATAATCTACTATCATTCTCTGAGGAAAAACAGTAGAATTATCTGGACTTCCAGGCCAATTACCACCCACTGCCACATTGAATATAAAGAAGAAATTTTCTTGAAATGCACTTAAGTTATTTCCCGATATAGTTATGGTATGATACTGTATATCATCTCTTAACCATCTAATGGTATTTTGATCCCAAACAATAGAAAATACATGGAATTCATCATGATATCTTCCAGATGGAAGAGAGTTACTACCCCCGTAAGAAGCATGCCCATTATCATTCCAGTGAACAGTTCCATGCACTGTTCGATCATTATAACCATTTCCTCCAATCATTTCCATGATATCAATTTCTCCACATGATGGCCAACCTACTGATGAATAACTTTCTCCTAACATCCAAAGAGCAGGCCAAATCCCTTTTCCATATGGAAGTTTTGCCCTAATATCTATCCTACCGTATCTAAAAAACTGTCTACCCTGTGTTTTCAATCTAGAAGAGGTGTAATTAGAGCCTCCAAAGTTCTGTTGTTTTGCCGTAATGATCAAATATCCATTTTCAACTGATGTATTATCTTGCCTATAATATTGTAACTCATTGTTTCCCCATCCCCAACTTCCAGTTCCTATTTCGTAAATCCAATCTGATGATAAAGAGGACCCATTAAATTCATCTTGCCAAACCAATGTGTAGTTTGAATAGGTTAATGGAGTGGTATATCCTACATTTGAGATTCCAGATGAATTGATATTTATCTCAGCTACACCTAACCACTCCGTAAAATTTTGATGATCTAAATGAGCTCTTACACGGATATTATGAGATCCTGAGTCAGAATAGTGGTATGAAGCTTCTCCAGTTGTTGTAGTTACTATAGTAGAATCATTACCATCAAAAAAACAAATGGTGAAATAATTTTCATTTGAAGCACTAGCTTCAACTTCTACCAAACCTGAATTTGGAGCATTTGTCAGTTCCACCATGAGATTTGTAGGTAAATTTACATAGTAGCAAGATCCGTTATCTTTCTTTGCATCCGGGTTATAATTGGCAGCTGTTGGATCTGTACAACCCTTTTTACATGACTGTGAAAATGAAATCACAATAACCAAAAAAATTAATCTCGAAATTATTTTCATTATGGACAAGTTGTAACAAACCCTTCTGGTACTAATCGTAAATACCAATTTGTCTGACCATCAGAATGACCGTATTTTAGCCACATTGCCGTATCGTTTAGGAGCTCCACTTTATATTCATTTACTCCAGTGTAAAATCCAATAGAAGCAAGGTTTGAAAATGACAGCATTGAATCTTGGGTCAAATCCCAGCTTTCGTCTAACTGATCGTCAAAAGGAGCTGTGTAATCATATAGGTTTTCAAAGGAACCAGGAAACTGTCCGGCTAAGGCGTTATGAATATAAATGTCACCATTAGTAACCTGATCATATTCATAACCAACTAGATGAAAAGTATATCTGTCATCATAAAGTCCACAACCCGGTTTTCCATTAGCTGGAGAACTCCACCAATCCGGTGTATTTCCATCTGGTGGACCTACTCCAAAGTTAGTGGCACAAGCGGAATCAATGTGCCATGTTCTATATCCTGGACCATTTATTCCTCCAGTTAATAATAAATGTAATGGATTATCAAACAAACTTATATCATTAGAGTCTATGGTTATACTCTGCGTATTTTGAGCATTACCTTCTGAATTAAAAACCGAAAGGGTAACATCAAAAGACCCTGCAAAAGGATATTTTGCTGTATCAGTTACTCCACTTCCAGAAGTTCCGTTTCCAAAATCCCAAGAGCA
>JAYPLD010000094.1:0-5609 GCA_038129265.1 Crocinitomicaceae bacterium | reverse complement strand
TTGAAACAAAATCAGAAAATGGTTGAAACGCTTTATCAATTTTTTGGTCAAGACCAAGTTCATTACTTTCAGCTGCAAATGATGTTGCAATAGGCCAACTTAAAATAAAAGATAGTAAATATTTAATGTTCATTTTGTGTTTTTAATTGTCTGTCCATTATTTTAATCCCAGCTAAAAAATCTACGGGATTATAATTCAATTCCTTTTTTGCTTTACGTATGTCAAAACCTGTTACAAGAGGTCTTTTTGCAGGTTGATTTAATGACTTCGAAGATACAGGATTTATTAATGATTTGTCCAAGTTATAAAAATCCGCTACCATATATACCATCTCTAAAATACTGTAACGTGTTGGACCGGAAAGATGAAATAATCCATGTGCATTTTTATCCATTATGGAAATACAACCTTTAGCCAGATCTTCTGCTAATGTGGGGGACCTAAACTGGTCATTAACTACATTAATGGTATTCCCTTTCTCTATTTCTCCCTTTGCCCACAATACTAAATTTGATCTACTCATATTGTCGGTAATTCCATAAATAATTATAGTTCTAGCAATACTCCAGTTTGCACAGTTTTCTTTAACAATTTTTTCTGACTCTAACTTAGACTTAGCATAATAGTGCAATGGATTGGGTATATCATTTTCATTGTAAGGGCCATCTTCTCCGTCAAACACAAAATCAGTACTTAAATGAATAAAATGAGTTCCTAATTTAGCTACCGCATTAGCAAGGTGTTTTACGCCATTGACATTAACGTCCCAACATTGTTTTTGATTTAATTCACATGCATCCACATTGGTCATTGCTGCACAATTAATTATCACATGTGGTGAAAATTGTTTTATGGTTTGATTTACTTCTTTTTCGTTTGTGATATCAAGTGACTGGAATGAATAATTCGTCTGATCAATTAATCTGTTTTGACCCATTCCTGTGGCAAGGAGTTCTATATCATTTCTAGATTTTAATCCATAAACCAATTTTTGACCCAGCAGACCATTTGCTCCAGTTATCAAAACCTTTTTCATTATTGTTCTATTCCAAAAATCTGATTTAACTTAGATATTTCATCTCCACTACCTAGGACAATAATTTTACAATTTGGCATTATTTCAGTGTCATCATTAGGATTTATTAGAAAATCCCCATTAGCATTTTTAAACCCAATGATGTTACAAACTGGAAAATCCTTTTTTAAATCCGAAATTTTTTTGAACTGAAAGTCTGATGGAAGATCTTTAAAATCAATGCTTTCTAGATTTATTTTATTTTCTCCTTCAATTAATATTTCATCAATAAACTCCAATACATCAGGTGTAGCAACTAATTGGGCCATGTGAGAGCCACCAAGTGAATCAGGCATAATTACATTTTCAGCTCCAGCAATTTTTAATTTTTTTACAGAGCTGGACTTAGAAGCTCTTGCAATAATTTTAAGTTTTGGATTTAATTCTTTAGCTGTTAAAACTACAAACAAGTTATCTGCATCAGAAGGAAGAGTGGTTATTAATGCTTTAGCACTTTTGATTCCACATTTTAGAAGTAACTCATCATTTGTAGCATCCCCTTCAGCACAATTAATATCAGTTTTAGTTCTGAAATGACTTACTATATCCACATCTTGCTCAATAACTAGACATTTGTGTTTATGAGCCATAAGGGTTTCTAATGCCGTTGAACCTACTCTTCCGTGTCCGCAAATAATAACGTGGTTAGTAAGCGTTTCAATATTTTTCATGTATTTATATTCTCTAAAATAGGTTCTGTAGTCACCACTCAATATATATCCAGTAATCGATGTTATCGCATAAGCAAATGTACCAAAACTTGTGATGATAAGAAATGCCGTAAATAATTTTCCAGCATCAGATAATTCTTCTACTTCTCCAAACCCCACCGTTGAAACGGTTATTATAGTTTGATAGAAGGAGTCTAATACGGACCATCCTTCAAAAAGCATGTAACCCATAGTCCCCACAACAACAATAATCAATAACACTACGAGTGAATACAGTACTTTGGAAAAAAGACGGAAATTTAAAAGCATTCTATTCATGATCTTATTTTAAATCCCAAACCGTTTTTCTTTTTTGCCTAAACTTAAAGATGGATTTATTTTCTAAAATAAAAGCCATAATGAAATAGATCAATACAGGGCTACCTAGTGTAATGAAACTTAAATAAATGAAGAATTTCCTTACAATTATAGGATTAATATTCAGTTTATCTCCCCACCATTCACTTACACCAAATGCTCTTTTTTCAAAAAAATGGATGATGCTATTTAATACTGGAATCTTAAATTTTATTAGCATGTCATTAAATATAAAGGGCCATTTGATCTTTTAATTTCCTAGCTTCTTCTGACGCGTGTTCTTCAAAAAACTCATCATTAGATGCATAAATAATGCCCCTTGATGAATTAATTAAAAGCCCCCCATCTTTATTTGCACCGTACTGAATTACTTTTTGCAAATTTCCCCCTTGAGCACCAACACCAGGAACGAGAAGAAAATGATTTGGAATTTTTTCACGAATAAGGCTAAACTGATTTTCATTGGTTGCTCCCACGACAAACATCATATTTCTATGATCACCCCAAGTTGCAGTTTTCTCCAAAACTTCCTCAAATAGTTTTTTTCCGTTTTCCAAAGTAAGCTGTTGAAATGAAGAAGAGCCAGAATTACTGGTTAAGCCTAACACGATAACCCATTTTTTAGATAAGGTCAAAAATGGGGAAACAGAATCTTCACCCATATAAGGTGCAACCGTAATGGCATCAAAGTCATACGTTTTAAAAAAAGTCTCTGCATATTTTAAAGAAGTATTACCTATATCCCCACGTTTAGCATCAGCGATTAAAAACATATTTTTTGGAATATAATCAATCGTTTTCTTTAGCGAAATCCATCCTTTTGGTCCAAGACACTCATAAAAAGCAATATTAGGTTTATAGGCAACACAGTATTCTTTAGTAGCATCAATAATTCTTTTATTAAATTCAAATACAGGGTCTTCTAATTCCAGCAAGAAAGGAGGAATTTTACTTAGGTCTGGATCTAAACCCACACATAAAAATGATTTTTTTTCAAAAATTTGAGCTATTAATTCTTCCCTATTCATTAACCTTCTGTTATTCCTTCATTTAACTTCTCCGCATTTTCTGCCATAATTAAAGCATCTATCATCTCTTGAATATCACCATTCATGAAATTTGCTAAATTATAGATAGTTTTTCCAATTCTATGGTCAGTTATTCTTCCTTGTGGATAATTATAAGTTCTAATTTTAGCCGATCGATCTCCCGTAGAAACTAAAGATTTTCTTTGGTCAGCTCTCTCTTTGGCTAGTCGTTCTTCTTCCGCCTGATACAGTCTTGAACGTAATACTTGAAGGGCTTTTTCGTAGTTTTTATGTTGAGACCTACCGTCTTGACACTCCACCACAGTGCCTGTTGGAATATGTGTTAAACGTACTGCAGATTCTGTTTTATTAACATGCTGACCTCCAGCTCCTGAAGACCTGTAAGTATCTTTTTTTACATCAGCTAGATTTAAATCAAAATCAACCTCCTCTGCCTCTGGAAGAACAGCAACTGTAATAGCTGAGGTATGTACTCTTCCTTGTGATTCGGTTTCTGGAACCCTTTGTACTCGATGAACTCCCGATTCAAATTTTAATTGCCCGTAGACTTCTTCCCCAGAAATACCTAAAGAAATTTCTCTAAAACCCTTTGTACCACCTTCATTTGAATTCAACACTTCAAAGGACCAAGATTTCTCTTTAAAATACATGGAAAACATTCTGAAAATATCTTCCACAAAGATACAGGCCTCATCTCCTCCAGTTCCAGCTCGAAGTTCCATTATGACGTTTTTATTATCATTTGGATCTTTAGGAATCAAAAGCCATTTAATTTTTTCATCTAACTCTATCTTTCTACTTACAAATTCATCTAATTCTTCTTTTGCTAAAGCTTTAAATTCTTGATCGTCCTCATTTTGAATAATTTCTTTTGCATTGGCTATATTTTCCGTTATTTCTTTGTACGTTTTATATGTAGAAACAATTTCAGATAAGTCTTTGTATTCGCGGTTAAGTTTGACATATCGTTTCATGTCATTGATTACTTCTGGATCAACCATCTGTTTCGCAATTTCCTCATAACGAATTGAGATTTGCTCTAATTTATCTAAAATTCCTACCTCACTCATTCGTACTTAAAATTCCCTTTATTACTAGAAATTGTCAATTGTTTTTTGGATGATGATTCTACAAATCCAATAATTTTAGCCTCCAAATTAAAAGATGAGCAAATGGAAATAATATCTTTTGCAAAAGCAGGATCAATATATATCTCCATTCGATGTCCCATATTAAAAACCTTATACATTTCACTCCATGAAGTTGATGATTCCGATTGAATTAATTCGAACAATGGCGGAGTGTCAAATAAGTCATTTTTTACAATATGTAGATTATCGATGAAGTGAAGCACTTTTGTTTGTCCTCCTCCACTGCAATGAACCATACCATGAATCTGACTCCTATATGATTTCAGTATTTGAGCCATTACGGGTGCGTATGTTCTTGTGGGTGATAGCACAAGCTTTCCAATATCTAATGGAATATCGTCAATATGATCGGTTAAAAACTTGGTACCGCTATATACTAAATCAGATGAAATTGATGGATCAAAAGTTTCTGGAAATTTTTTAGCTAAATCATGATGAAAAACATCATGTCTTGCCGATGTTAGTCCATTACTACCCATCCCTCCATTATATTCTTTTTCATATGAAGTTTGTCCTGATGATGATAAACCAATAATGACGTCTCCATCTTGAATATTATGATTGCTTATGACATCATCTCTTTTCATTCGAGCAACTACGGTTGAATCAACTATAATGGTTCTCACTAAGTCTCCCACATCAGCAGTCTCACCGCCCGTTGAGTGAATTGAAACTCCAAACTCTCTTAATTCACTTAATAACTCCTCAGTTCCGTTTATAATAGACGAAATTACATTCCCATCTACAAGAGATTTGTTTCTACCTATAGTGGAAGACACTAAAATATTTTCTACAGCACCAACACATAACAAATCGTCAATATTCATGATGAGTGCATCCTGAGCAATCCCTTTCCAAACGGATATATCTCCTGTTTCTTTCCAATAGGCATAAGCTAAGGATGATTTGGTACCTGCTCCATCGGCATGCATGACAATGCAATGTTCTTCTGAACCCGATAAATAATCAGGCACAATTTTACAAAATGCCTTTGGAAACAATCCTTTGTCCACGTTTTTGATGGCTTGGTGTACTTCCTCTTTCCCTGAGCTAACACCTCTTAATGCATATCTTGAATTATCAGTCATAATGGAAATAAAAAAACCCCTTTCGGGGTTTAATCTTGTTTAACTATTCATCTGAACCAGGCGAATAATCTGTGCTTAAAACAATAAATTGAGTTCTTCGATTCTTTTGATGTGCAGCTTCTTGTTCTTCTTTTGTAGATAGTTTATCAATAGATCCACATTCTAGCCCCTCCATTCTTGGTCTATCTTCACCATATCCTACAGGAACCATTCTTTC
>JAYPLD010000093.1:3714-5663 GCA_038129265.1 Crocinitomicaceae bacterium | reverse complement strand
CAGAAGAACCAGCTGCGGAAGAAGCTGAAGAGTCAGCAAGTGAAGGTTCTGAAGAAACTGAAAAGTAATATATAGTATTTTACATTTAGATTAAGCCATGATATCATGGCTTTTTTTATGGAAAAAAATAATTTATATGAGCTTGGCGAATTTTCCAAACAACATGGATTTCAGGGAAAATTAATTCTGTCATTTAATGGACAAAAGATTTCATTATCCCATTTAAAGGTGATTTGGGTCATGTTAAATGGATTACCTACTCCATTCTCCATAACGAGTATTCAGGAACTCAAACAAAATAAACGAATAGTATCCCTGCTGAATATTGATGCATCAAATGTTTCTTCCCTAATAAAACAAAAAGTATATGTTTCAAAAGAGGATATTTCTTTTGATGAGATGGATGTTAAGGTGAAGTATGTAGGATTTTCTGTTTATGATGAAAATGAAAATGAAATCGGTATAGTGCAAGACTATGTTGATATTAAAAACAACCATCTTCTTATAATTGAAATAGATAAACAAGAAGTGATGATTCCTGTGCATGATGCATTAATCATTAAAGTCATGGAGAAAGAAAAAATCATTCAGCTACATATTCCTGAAGGATTATTGAATTTAAATAGTGAATCAGAAATCTCATAAACCCTTCCATTTTAAGCAGTTTACTCTCTATCAAGAGTTCGCTGCAATGAAAATTGGAACGGACGGAATTCTTTTAGGAGCTTGGGCAAATTGCCAAGATTGTAAACACATGATTGATGTAGGTACGGGCACAGGTGTTATTGCACTCATGCTAGCACAAAAGAATAGTAACGCTAAAATAGATGCAGTTGAAATTGATCATAACGCCATAAAAGATGCTAAAAGAAATTTTGAAATTTCTCCATGGAAAAACAGATTAACTCTAATTCATGAGGATTTTTCAAAATGGAACAATAAAAACAGATATGATCTCATTATTAGTAATCCCCCCTTTTTTAAAAATAGTTTAAAACCAAATGATGATTCAAGAGCTATTGCCAGACATGTTAATTCATTGAATTCAAAATCGCTCTCAAAATTTGCGTTCACCCAACTAAGTTCAAATGGAAGAGTTTATCTAATTGCTCCTATCCATCAACTAAATGAAATCAAACTCCATTTTTTAGAACATCATATCCACCTTTCAAAGGTTTGCTTCGTAAAACCGAAACCCTATAAAGAACCACACCGTGTTTTGTTAGAATTTAAAAGAGAAAAGTCAGAACCTGCAGTACAGACGATTATAATCGAAAATGATACTAGACATGAGTATACAGACGATTATAAAAAATTAACAAGAGAATTTTACACGATTTTTTAGTCTTACAGATAAAACGCATACTTTTACAAGATGAGTCAGAAACCTTTGTTGAAGTCTAGATTATTCAAGTTACCACAACACAGAAGATTTAACTTTCCTGCTAGATACTACGATGAAGACAAAGAAAGACTAGAAAATAGAATAAAAGAATTGGAATCCAATTCTCACCATTCCAACATAAAAAATGCATTTAGTAAAAATCATCAATATAAAAGCTGGAACAAAAATTGGAACACCATAAGATTATTAATCATTTTTGGAATATTGGTTTTCAGCATGGTTTTTCTGTACAATCAAATCGATTTAGTTGTTAATGCGCTTAACAATAAATAATTTTTATGATTGAATTATTACCCGATAATGTTGCTAATCAAATTGCCGCAGGCGAAGTCATCCAAAGACCTGCTTCTGCAGTAAAAGAACTGCTTGAAAATGCTATTGACGCTAATGCTACTAAAATTCAACTTATCATTAAAGATGCTGGGAAATCTTTAATTCAAGTGATCGACAACGGCTTTGGAATGAATGAAGTAAATGCAGAAAAGTGTTTTAAAAAACATGCTACTTCAAAAATTAAATCTGCAGATGATTTATTTACCATCTC
>JAYPLD010000093.1:1999-3614 GCA_038129265.1 Crocinitomicaceae bacterium | reverse complement strand
CCTGCATCCAATAGAAAACAGCGATTACTCGCTATTTTTGGTAAGAAATATAACGAACGACTTGTCCCAATTGAAGAATCTACCTCCATCTCCAAAATAAATGGGTTTGTATTAAAACCTGAATACTCTAAAAGAACTAGAGGAGAACAATTTATTTTTGTCAACAACAGATACATAAAGAATTCTAGTATTAACCATGCGATTGGAATTGCCTATAAAGATTTAATTTCAAAAGAACATTTCCCATCTTATTTTATTTTTATTGAAGTACCTACAAACACTATTGACATCAATATTCACCCCACCAAAACAGAAATTAAATTTGAAGACGAAAGAGCCATTTATTCCTTAATAAAATCATGTGTGAGAAATTCTTTGGGTAAATACAATGTAGCTCCTACAATTGATTTTGAAACAGAAACTAGCTTTAATTTACCACCCATTGAACAAGGGCAAAAAATTAATCCACCATCCATTAAAATAAACCCTGATTACAATCCATTTCATTCGCCTCAAAAAAATTATGTTCAAGAAAATTTAGATTTCTTACAGCAAAATTATAATGATGGAATTTCATCAAATACGCACCCATTTGACAAGGAAAACAATAACGAGTTGAAGGGAGAAATGAGGCCAAAAAACTTCATACAACATAAACTAAGGTATGCTATATCTTCTCAAGAAAACAGGCTTTTTATCATCGACTTATTTAGACTTCATCAACAAATAAAATTCAATGAACTCATCACAAACTACAATAGTTCAGATGTATTAACCCAACCCCTTTTACATCCTATTGAAATTGATCTATCATCGGGAGACATTCAACTTTGCTTAGAGTTAAAAGAAGAATTTGAAAAGTTAGGTGTTGAAATTGACCAATTTGGCAAAGACAGTATTATTATTCAAAGTTTTCCTGCAGCAACATCCTCTTTTGATGCTAAATCATTTATTGAATCATGCATTGAATCATTTAAAAATGAAGATGAACATTTTGAACATCCATATGAAAAATTAGCCTGGAAAATTGGTGAAGGATATGCACATTCCAGACTGAAGAAATTAGACAACAATGAAATTGCTCATCTGCTATCTTATATTTTTGACTCATCCGTTCAAAAATTTAACAAAAGAGGATTAGCTATCATTAGTGAAATAGACGATGAAATTATGTTAAGCATGTTCTAATGATCAATAGAATTTTTCAAAATATGCCCCCAATTGTCAAGAATCTACTCTTGATAAATGTGCTTTTTTTTATTGCACAAAACACATTAGGATCGTTCATGCAAAATTTGCATTTAGTCCCCATTTTTTCTGAGTATTTCAGACCGTGGCAGTTAGCCACTTATTTTTTCATGCATGGTGATTTGGCGCATATTTTCTTTAATATGTTTGCCCTAGTTATCTTTGGCTCACAATTAGAAAGAGTCTGGGGACCTCAAAAATTCTTGTTTTTTTACTTATCCTGTGCTATTGGAGCTGCGCTTATACATATGCTTGTTGGATATTTCAGATTAAGTAGTTTTGAAGCTTCCATTGACCCTATTCTTTTACAAGATTACTTGTTTTACGTTCAAGATGAAGGATATAATTTACTTATGGAGGGTAAAAA
>JAYPLD010000093.1:0-1899 GCA_038129265.1 Crocinitomicaceae bacterium | reverse complement strand
TATCTAAAGATCATTTACATCAATGTGGGTGTATTTATTGTCTTTTTGTTGTTGAATGTATTTTCTGCTTTGATGAAAGCATCAAACATGATAGATATTGTACCCTTGTTTGAGCTTAATTCATCTCCCTCGATATTTTTATTTAGGCCATGGACCTTTATAAGCTACATGTTTGTTCACCTTTCCATAGGACATTTATTTTGGAACATGATTTTATACTTCTTTGCTGGAAGAATTTTTGAAGATTTACTTGGGAAAAAGGCAGCCTTAAACACCTACCTTATTGGTGGAGGTTTTGCTGGCCTAATTTATGTGTTCACCTACAACATTTTTCCTCTTTATCGTGACTTACCTTATGACAGCCCTGTTATTGGAGCCTCTGGTGCTGTAATGGCCATTTTCGTAGCGTTAGCCACCTATACTCCCAACTATGAAGCTTATTTTTTTGGAGTACTTAAGGTGAAGATTAAGTATTTAGCTATTGCCTTTGTCGTATTAGATGTGCTTGGCCTCGCCAACACAGGTGATAGAGTAGCACATTTCGCTCATATCGGGGGGGCAATTTGGGGCTACCTATACGCAGTAAATATTAAGAAAGGTAAAGACATTTCTACCATCATCACATCTCCCCTATCAGGGCTTAAAAAATTATTTACTAAGAAGAAGATTAAAATTGTCTATAAAAAAAGTAACAACCAAAAAAAACCTAAACCTAAATCATCGGATGATACGATCATTAGACAAGAAAAGGTTGATGCTATTTTAGACAAAATCAAGGCTTCTGGCTATGATAGCTTGAGTAAAGAAGAAAAAGATTACCTATTTAATGCCAGCAAAAATATTTAGTTTCGGTTTAAAACACATGTCAACTAAAGGAAAGCTATTTGCTTACCTTACTGTAATATTCAACTTTTTACTATTCTTTTCCTATTTGGGATATTTAGCTAATCCATTAAAAAGTAGCTGGATTCCCTTTGTTGCTTTGCTTTATCCTTTGATTTTATTTATCAATTTTTTTTTAGTGCTTATATGGATCTCTAAAAGAAAATTATTCTTTTTACCTACACTCATCCTGATCATACTAGGCATGTATCATCACAGCCGTTTTTTTCAATTTTATTCCTCATCGCAAAAAGTTAACAACTCCAGTATCTTACATGTGATGAGTTATAACGTTCGGTTATTTGATTTATATAATTGGAATGAAAATGAAAAAAGTAAATCTGAAATATTCAAGCTTATTCACGAGGAAAACCCTGACATTTTGTGCCTTCAGGAATATTACTTCACAAATGATGAAAACCTACCATTTGAAACTAGAAATTTAATATTAGATAGTCTCGGGTTTTCATATTACTTCGAAAGTTTTTCAGAAGAAAGCAAAGAAAATAAGTTTTTTGGTATTGCTACTTTCAGTAAATACCCTATTGTGAATAGTTTCAACAAGCAATTTAAAAATGATAATTCAAATCAGTTCATATATACAGATATCAAGAAAAACCAAGACACTATAAGAGTTTATAACGCACACCTGGGATCTATCCGGTTCAATCATACTGACTATAAAGTCATAGGTGGAAAAGGAAGTCCCATCTGGCCACATCAGCAATCACCAAAAAGAGCTATTTTTTCAAAAATCAAAAAAGGATTTGAAAAAAGAACAGTGCAGGTGAAAGAATTAATATCTAACATTGACAATAGCCCTTATAAAAGTATAATTTGTGCCGATATGAATGATACACCTACTTCTTACTGTTACAATGTATTTGATCGAAATTTAATAGATGCCTTTACCGTTTCAGGAAAAGGATTTGGAGGAACATATATTGGCAATATCCCAGGTCTACGTATTGATTACATTTGGCATGACAAATTATTAGGTTCTACTAATTTTAAGGT
>JAYPLD010000092.1:0-5993 GCA_038129265.1 Crocinitomicaceae bacterium | reverse complement strand
CTAACCTGTGTCCCTGAATGATCAGACTGACCCGTTAAAAAACAATTTCCTGAAACACTTACTGTTTCTGAACTGGAGTATCCATACATTCCACTTGTATCAGTAGTAGCACCATACTCAAAAGCACCCATATCAACAATAGTACTCCCGTTCCCATCCCCGTCCCATATCCGAGCATTCCCATCTGCATCATATATTGTAATCGTGTAAGTATTGTCACCACAATCTATACCAGGACTAGAACCCTGGTACCTTAAATCTCCTGTAACTTGATTTACATAGGATGGCGTCTCAGAAATATTGCCATATGGATCTGACGAATATCCATTATTTGTAGTAACATAATTACCAATATTACTAATACCAGCTGTTATATACGAAGCCCCTGAAAAATTATTATTCCTAATTTCTGCATCTACAAAACTACCATAGCTCGAAATACCAGAAGTTATAGAATTATACAAATAAAACTTAATGTCTCCTCTAATAGAATTAGATAACCTTAATGTTGTGCCATTAAAAGTACTATTCCTTACATTTAAAGTTACCAGTCCTACACCAGAACCATTCGTGTTTTCACCAATAGCAACTCCACCATATGACGATACTGACGAACCCCCAGGATTAACCCCAGTGTTATCATGAAATACTGAACTAATTATATCAATATCTGGATCTCCTCCATTGTTAATTCTAACACTAATCGCACCACCTGATGGATATGTGTAATTTGATGTCTGACTAGCATGACAATCTTTAAAATCACAATCTAAAATATATATTGAACCCGAATTTGTAACAGAAACAGCTCCTCTATGTCCAGATGTAGTATTTACTGTTTTAAATAAACAATTTTCCAGAGTATCAACCTGTGACGAAACAGAATATAAACCAGAATATGGACTTAAATCCCTAAAAGCCGTATGCTTAAAAGTAAAACAACCTGATGTTGACCTAAATGCATAGCTTGATATATCTCCCCTAGTTACAGCATAGGAAATTAAAGAACGACCCGATGCATTATCCATCTCTATCGAACCCATCTGCTTACCTTGGTAATTAGTGAATATAATAGAATCTGTAACCGTACCCTCAGCTCTTAAAACTCCATTTATTGTAATACCACAATTTGAAAAATCTAACTGCGTACCAGGTAAAATAGTTAACGTATCTCCAGCATTTATTGTCCCTTGACAAGCAACAAAAATATTTCCAGGTCCAATTGTCCCCTCTAAACTTCCACCTAAACCATAATTCATGGTCGTGTCAGAAAAAACACTATCAGAATATAAGGCGTAATTAGTTAAATTAATATCTGTTCCACAATAGCCAACAGAAACAGACTTGCTGTAAGTTACATCATAAACACCCTCTTTAATAGTCCCCGAAAATAAACCAGCAGAGTTAGTAGTAAAAGTATACAAGCTATCATCGGGAGCCACCATTTGAAAACTAACCTGTGTCCCTGAATGATCAGACTGACCCGTTAAAAAACAATTTCCTGAAATTTGAATTCCGGACCCACTCCTCAACGGCTGCTGAAAGCCTTGAGTAATTTGATGTTGGGCATGAATATGCGTTACAATAATGGGTTCACCAATAGAGTAATCCAAATGAACTCCTGTAGCACTACCTGAATTGCCTGCAGTGGTAAATAGCTGCTGGGCTTGTCCTAGCAAGTTGCTAAGAACAAATAATATGGGCAATATGTAGTTTTTTAAATTCAATATTAAAATGTTCTTATAGCTCTTACATATAGATGACTTTGATTTTTGGATTCAAAATGAGCATCAGTAAACATCGTGTGAACTAAATGATAATTGGTTTCCGAAAAATTTTGACTATTACCCCCCTCTGTTGAACTCGCGTATGGTATAGCTAATAATATTTCTGTACCATTGTTTTGAGATAAGGTGGAGTTTATCTGGAATAAACAAGACTCAATCAACGTAAGCTCAAAAATAGCTGGTAAATACCAATCTGTAAAACCACCTGCACTATAAGCATCGCATAATCCGGCAGCATCGGTTGATAAACATCCCGCGGCCACGATAGCAGCGGTGTTTGAAGCTCCATCAGTTGTACTTTCACAATTTGTAACATCGGTTCCATTTAAACCCCATTGAGCACTTGTACTCAAATCATTTAAAGAAACGATTAATCCGTGTTGGCCCGTTTCATCCACATGAAAAACCACACCACCGCCATAAAGTTCCCCAACGTAGTGATTACTTGAACCAGACCCACCAGACCCCGAAGAACTTGACTCAAAAAAGTCCTCGTCTACAACATATCCATTAAAAACTCCATCAGCACCTGTAATCACATCACCAGCTGATGCAATGATGGGCAAATTCAATGTTTTACCAGATGTACTGTTTGTCAAATAATGGTTTACGCGAGTCCCATCAATGTAAAGATTATGAGAAGTTCCTCCATTAACATTCAGTATATATAATTTTTTACCAGCAGGTACTGTATAATTGGAATTACCCATCAATCTATGAGTAACCGTGGTTAAATTAGCATTAGTATTAACCAAAAACCCATTGAATACGGCATCTGTTCCACTCAATACATCTCCAGCTGATAGAATTATAGGCAGACCTAAGGTTTTATCTGTAGTATTGTTGGTGGCGTAATAATTTATAGCAAATCCATTTACATTAAGCGTATGACTAGTTCCACCTTGTAAATTCAGTATGTAAAGTCTTTTACCCGTAGGTACTGTGTAGTTCCCCGAACTGATTGCATAGGTGATGGGAGTTCCGTTTAACCCCTCAGGAAAAGCAAAAGACTTACCTCCGCCACCAGATCCAACTGCCGCATCAATTATGGCCTGCACTGCTGCAGAATCTAAACCCGCATTCTTCGCATAAAGCGCATAGGGCACGCTCATGAACTGCGTTGTAGAAAGTGTTACATAACTGGTTCCACCCGAAACATCGGCTGCCGTTTCCACAAAGTAGGGTCCATTACCCCAATCAATACTACTAAACGTACCGCTTTGCACGGTACCTGTGCCCAATTGTAAATTGACCAAGCCATAAGCATTGCTCGTAGGCGAATAGGTTTCTTCATACACACTACTTCCTGTAGCGCTGCCTTGTAAAATTTTAATTCGTAATCCCACTTGTTGGCTAGCCACCAAATCACCCGACCCATCACGAATTACCGCCTGGTAGTTCATGGACTCTGGGGCTTGGGCAAAAAGGGAACTGCTCCAAAGCAATAGAGCTATTAAAAACATCGATATATTAAACAGTTTTGACATTATTGCGTTAAAAATTCTATAACTGAAATAAATTCGCAATTACTATGTGTCTCAAGGGTAGTCCCAGCCGGCAACCAATAAGCACCGCTTAAAACTGTCCAAGCAGATTGAGTCGCGCTACCAGAAATATAATCTCTTCCCTTAACATATATATTAATTCCATTTACTTTAATAGATACCACAGAGTTAGATGTTGCAGATGGCATAACATTGGTTACTTTCCAAACCTTTCCAACAGGAACAGTTTCAATTGTACTTACCAGTTTCACCTGGCTGAATTCCAAATTCTGAGCGAGAAGTTGGGAAAAACTAAATAACGTAATTAAAAAAAGTAGTGTTTTTTTCATAGTGTAAAATTTAAAAAAGTTAAAATCCGTCTGAGGTATAAATTAAAGTATTGGCATTGGAGCCGGAGCTGGAGGAGCTAGAACTTCCAGCTAAATCTTCCCAACTCGTACCATTGTAATATTTCAATGTATTGTCACTATCATCCATGTAAATATCTCCTTTGGATGGATTAGAAGGAGCAGTTGGTCTGGGTTCAAGTCGCATAACATCATTAATATGCAAATTTCTTTGAGGTGACATCGTTCCTACGCCAACCCTTACGACATCAACATCATGAGGTTCAATTTTAAATAAATCAGTAAAACTATCCACCTGACCCAATGAATCTGAGGCTCTAAACCAAAAGCCATTGGAAGTATTTCCTGTGTAGGGTCCACAATATAATTTAAATGTTCCAAGATCTACATTTGATACTATACCTGATTGACTACCTATACCAGAAAGAGAAATATATCCGTTATTGATGTCTAACAAAGAATTTGGTATATTGGTTCCTATTCCTACATTACTATTATGGCCTACAGTAATCAATTGTTTGTTGGAAAATGTTCCCAAATAGAGAGGCAGGCCTCCCATTGAGCGAACGACACCTCCTGTTTCTTCAGTTCCGTCAGCATAATAACCAAAATATAATCCTGCTACACCTGAGGTTGGTGTAGTTCTAGAAATATTGGCTAATATGTGCTCACCGCTAGAAAAGCCATCATCATGTTCAACACTTAATTTTTTGGTTGGTGATGAAGTAGTTCCAATACCAACTTTACCTTCAGAATCAATAACAAAATGATCATTCATGGTTCCTTGATTTCTGGTAGCTATGGTAAACTTGGAAGAAGTCACATGGCCATCTACTGCGCTTTTCATATCTACTAATTGGGAGTGGTCTCCATTACTATTAGTTCCTCTTAATCTCAAGATAGCTTCTGAATTAGCCATATTTTCAGCGTTAATGGTAATCATATCGTTATCTATACGCATTCTTTCTTGTTCATAATTTTGTCCCCAAGGGGTTCCATCTGCTACTTGTAAACTCAAACTACCCACCTCAGCTCCTGATGTATTGCTTTGAGTTCTCCCTACTACTTTCCCAAATTCATAGGGTTGATTATTAGAATTTAATAAGCTGAAAGATATAGGGACACCCATATTAGTGCCAGAATTATCGGTTCTCAATACATCAATACCTCTCGAAATAGTTCCATCATGATATGACTGAACACTTAATGGATATAACTCATTGGTATGACCTACTGATACTTTTTTGTCTGAAAATGTGGTATTCGCATTTGAACGCCAACTGTCACTGCTCTTCGCATACAGCGCATAGGGCACACTCATAAACTGGGTAGTAGAAAGCGTTACATAACTGGTTCCCCCGGAAACATCTGCAGCGGTTTCTACAAAATAAGGGCCATTGCCCCAATCAATACTACTAAACGTGCCTGTTTGTACGGTACCAGTGCCTAGTTGTAAATTTATTAAGCCATAGGCGTTGGTAGTAGGTGAATAGGTTTCTTCATACACACTACTTCCTGTAGCACTGCCTTGTAAAATTTTTATTCGTAACCCCACTTGTTGGCTGGTAACCAATTCACCCGAACCATCACGAATTACCGCCTGATAGTTCATGGACTCGGGAGCTTGAGCTAAAAAAATGGAAGGGAAAAAAAGAATTAAAGATAAAAGCTGAACAAATAAAATCTTAGTGTTTTTCATCATGATGTAAACTATTCTCTAAATTTTAAAATTCTACCTGAATTTTGAAAATAAAATTCAATAAATATTACCAAAAAAAGGACGAAAGTTCATTTATGATAAACTAACTATAACTTTAAGGTAAGGTAAACAAGTAAATACCAAAAGGCAGTACAGGAAACGTACTTGAGAAAGAAACTAAATCTCCAGACAACAATTCCGTGGTTTGTACCCCTTGAAGCTCATTAGGAATATCTATGTGGTATGAACTGTTCTTTGCATTTACAATACACCACAAACTTTTTTGATTATTATGCCGCTTAAAACACACCGCATCAGTACTCGAGTGATCAGTAAACTCTCCGTTACGGCATACGTCATGAGTTTGGTACACTTGCATCAACGCTTTGTATCGAGTTAAGGTACTCTGGCCGTAATTCCAGTTAATGGGCAGGTTGCTAAAAAAAGGCAGCTGCGTAGGGTAACCCAAGTCTTGACCTGAATACAGCAGGGGAACACCTGGATAAAAAAGCGTTGCGGCAAAAGCAGCTATAGAAGCATCTAAACTTCCATACAAACCAATGGGGGTATCGTGCCAAGCGCATTCGTCATGGTTACTGGTAAAGCGTAATTTATGCTTCCCCTCTGCCATGGAACCATAGGTGTATTGATGTAA
>JAYPLD010000091.1:1579-6271 GCA_038129265.1 Crocinitomicaceae bacterium | reverse complement strand
TCTAATGTAGAAATAGCACCATACCAAATGTGTTTATTTACACTTGCTGTTCTAATCCAACCGTCTCCCGTTTGCCCTCCTTGCAAATCATCTCTTACGGTATCTGGCTCATTGTTATACCCCCCAAATGCAGCTACATAATCTCCATTGTTATATGCAATTATACTGTCAAACATAACTTGTCCTGAACTATCATGAACTCCAATTCCAAAACCATGGAAAGAATCATAGCCAGACCAGTTATCAACGTTGTCATTTTGGAGTCCTCTTCCCCTAGCAGATGTGCCACCGCCATTTCCCGTAGAAACATAAAAGGCTGTTTTAAGTTTTGTGTATGACGAAAAATTTA
Source organism: Crocinitomicaceae bacterium (assembly GCA_038129265.1). GTDB lineage: Bacteria > Bacteroidota > Bacteroidia > Flavobacteriales_D > Parvicellaceae. The sequence goes on along the minus strand of JAYPLD010000091.1, from coordinate 5,922 downwards.
AATAATGATTAATAAAAGCCTTGGGTTTATGATAAAAGTTTTTCCTCCAAGAAAAAACTTCACCATTTAGATAACCCCAACCAGGATTAAACTTTATTCCTTTTGATAATTTATCAATTGAGTCATTTACTGGGCATCTAAACGTTGATAAAAAGACATTATCATAGTTATTATGAATTGATCTTCTATTATGCATTTGAGGTGCACCTGTTATAGTTGCTGAAATACGTTGTTTTTGACTGATGTTATAATTGGCTGAAATAAAATAAGAATACGCTTTAAAGTCAGTCCCATCAATATATCCATTTCCTCTAGTGTGAGTCAATTGCATAGTGGCAGCAAAACCATTATCAAGTAAACCTGATGATAAGGAAGTACTGTATTTTGTGTATCCGTCATTCCCCACTGAAGAACTTACATTACCTCCCTTTTTAAATTCTGCTGCATTGGTTAATATATTTATAGTTCCGCCTACGGCTGGAATAGCGAGTTTTGAAGCCCCTAATCCTCTTTGTACTTGCATTTTATTCGTTACATCTGCTAATCCAGACCAATTAGACCAATAAACCCAACCTGTTTCCATATCGTTCACAGGAACACCATTTATCATGACCGCAATATTATTTTGCTCAAACCCTCTAACATTAATTCTCGAGTCACCAAATCCCCCACCCTCTTTCGTCACATAAACAGAAGGAGTATTTCTTAAAATTTCAGGGAATTCTTGATTACCTAGATTCTGCTCAATATATGTAGCGGATATGGTTGTAGCAGCTACTGGAGTCATTCTTTCTTTAGCAATGTCTGCAATTACTTCTACTTCGTTCAACCCTAGAGATATAGGTTGCAGTTTTACAACCCCTAAATCATTAAGCCCATTTATTAGATTAAAATCCATGGAGAGTGATTCGTAACCAATATAACTTACATTAAGGGTTATTTTCCCTACAGGCAAATAATCAATTTTAAATTCACCAGAAACGTTCGTAATTACACCCTTTTTTTGATCTTCAATTACTACGCTAGCCCCGACTAAAGATTCACCACTAAGGGCATCAATTACATATCCCACAATGGAGCTCCTTTCAGTAGATTGTGAATATGTAGAAGAATTAAGAGCTAAAAGAACAACAAATAGTAATGGTAATAGAAGTCTATTCAACTATAATAGAATATGAGTTTCCTTCTGAATATAGCATATAATTTCCAGAACTTAGCTGTCCCAAATTAATGGTGTTTATCCCACTATTTAAACTAAATTTCTTAACTAATGATCCTTTCATATTAAATATAGAAGCATTAGTTTTTTCTGGTGAAACAATTTGTATGAAATCACTTGTAGGATTTGGATAAATATCCAAAACCGGATTTCTATTTTCAATTAAACCAACAAACTGATTAATATCGGCAGCATCTCTAGGAAGAAGTTTGTATGCTCCATAATTATAGGTCATAGGTCCAGTCACATCATAAAAGTAATTTATAATAGGTGTGTAGGAGAAAAGAAGATCATCAACCGTTAAATCACCCGTACCATCATTAATAATCCATTCACCAAACCCTGCCGTATCATTAACACAGGTCGCATTGGTGACTTGCACCATACATCCTTCAAAGTCTTCTGAATTTGCAGCTGCTGTAGAGCAGTTATTTACGTTGTAGTTGTTCCCAGATGAAATAACTTGGACATTGGTTACATTTACTAGCTCTGTCAAATCAAAATACTCATCCACTTCCCCATCAAGAATAACGGAATCTCCAATGTTAACAACATAATCTTTAGTATACACATAAACACCACTCCAAGCTCCACTTCCTGAACTAATGAAAAAGGTGCTATCTGAACGAACAGCAGTGACAATTCCACCAGTTATGATTTGTTGAGAAACATAGTTAGAATTTCCGTTTGGATCAGTTGTATATTGAATATCGTAAACGCTGACCGTATCAATTGTTGGTGGAGGTGTTGAACCCTCATTTATAGTAATATTATCAATTTCCCATGTACTTCCTGAGCTAGAAGAACCAAAATATTCATAGGCGATGTATGTTGAAGAAGATTTGTGGGCTGATAAATCTACATCACCAGAATTTGTCCAACTACCCCATGTTGTATTATCAACATCCCATAAAGCCTGTGAAGTAATGTCGGTCCAAGTACCTTGTTGTGTAGGATTACTTGTACCATCATAGTCGGTTGATATGTAAAGGACAAGCGGAGCACCAGGCCATTTCATAATGGTTTGGAAATTTAAAATCGGTTGAGTTGAAGATGAAAGATCTACTCCTGGTGAGATTAGCCAAGTATTTGCAGGAACATTTCCGCTGTTATAATTAGTACATTTTGCAAAATCATCTCCTCCAAAAGAATCAACGAACCAATTAGTAGTATCAATTATTATTTGGGTAGTCCAACCACCAGAAGTTAAACTTAAATCATTAAAATCTTTAGAAAGATATTGTGCTGTCATTATGTTCCCACATAAGAACATGCATATAGAGAAATATAATTTTTTCATGCACCTAAAATAAGCAAAACATTAAGTTATTTTTATATCGTAAATTATATTTATTTTAACTTTTTATAAACAAAATTTTCCAAATTTTTAAACTGTGTTGTATTTAACATATAGGTAATTAAAAATGAATTAGGAAATTTAGGTCATGGAAACAATAGATAAAAACATAGAAAGCGCAAAAACTATCCATTCTGATTTTTACATTTCAAATGAAATGTTTCAAATTGCTAAGGAAAAAATTTTTGCCAGATCATGGCAAATATTATCAGACGACAATCAACTTAAATTAAATGGAAGTGCAGTACCTATTCAATTTATAGACGGATTTATAGAAGAACCACTTGTTCTTGTAAACAATCAAAACAACATAAATTGTTTTTCAAACGTATGCACACATAGAGGTAATTTACTGGTTGAAAATAGTTGTCAACTCCAAAAACAAATTACGTGTAAATATCACGGGAGAAGATTTGACTGTACAGGAAAATTCATTTCTATGCCAGAGTCAAACGACATGAAAAATTTTCCTTCCAAATCAGATAACCTTACTCAAATTAAAACAAAAAAATGGCAGCAGTTTATTTTTGGAACTTTAGAAAGTGATATTGAATTCGATCAATTTTTTTCTCCAATTCTAGAACGAGTTGGATGGATGCCTATTCAAGATTTTATTTTTGACCCAACTTCATCTAGAGATTATTTAGTGAAGGCTAATTGGGCTCTTTATTGTGATAATTATCTGGAAGGATTTCACATACCATTCATACACAAAGACCTTGCTAAGACCTTAGATTACTCTAAATATAAGAGCGAAATTTATCCTTATTGCAATTTACAAATTGGGATAGCTAGCGGAGGGGAACATTCATTTGAGTTACCAAATGATTCTGTAGACTATGGTAAAAATATTGCAGCATATTATTTTTGGGTTTTTCCTAACATGATGTTTAATTTCTATCCATGGGGATTATCACTCAATGTGGTAAAACCAATAAATCCTAAATTAACAAAAGTTGAATTTAGGACCTATGTTTGGGATAGTTCTAAATTAGAATTTGGAGCAGGATCCATTTTGGACAAAGTGGAAAGAGAAGACGAAGATATTGTAGAAAAAGTGCAAAAAGGAGTGTCATCCAGATTTTACAAACATGGAAGATTTTCGCCTAAAATGGAAAAAGGAGTACATCACTTTCATCAATTAATCTCCCAATTTATGAGCAGAGTCTGATTTGGCTATTTTGATGCTTAAATAAGCAAATGTTAACGTCATTATTGGACTTATTAAATTAAAAAAACAATAAGGTAAGTATACCAAAGTTGAAATTCCTAGCACTCCTGCGTGTGTAGCACCACAAGTGTTCCATGGTACCAAGGGAGAAGTAACAGTTGCTGTATCTTCTAGTGTTCGACTCAAGTTTTTTGGATGTAACCCATACTTTTCATAGGAATCTGAAAACATTCTTCCAGGCACAACAATGGCTAAATACTGATCAGATGCTGTTACGTTCAAAAACATACAGGTACTTGAAGTGGTTAACACTAGTGATTTCCTAGATTTTACAAAATGAAGTAATGAAGAAGTAATTGTGCTTAAAAAACCGGTTACTTCCATTATACCGCCAAAACTCATTGCACAAATGATAAGCCATATTGTGTTTAACATACCAGACATTCCTCCAGTAGACACCAGACTATCTACACTAGAATTACCTGTACTAATTTCAACATCTACTGTCATGGCATTCATCACAGATATGTAAGCATTTTTTAGATAGGAAAATAAATTTCCAATTTCATATTCATTTAAACTGAAAATCAATTCAG
>JAYPLD010000091.1:0-1479 GCA_038129265.1 Crocinitomicaceae bacterium | reverse complement strand
CCATAAAAACCACCTATCACAGCTGCTACAGCACCAGCAATTAGCAGACTTAACTGATTTGAACCCGAAGTAGTATTGTCACCAAACAACCATACATTAATGCTTAGCAAAATAATTAATACAAATACTGGAATTAATGAAATAAAAAGTGGCGTCTTTTGTTTCTCCATTTATATTCGAAGATATTAAAATCAAAAAGTAAAGGCTAAAAAATTATGTTTTAAAAAAATTTTTAGATTTATAAAACAATCTTAACAACCTTATTTAACATATGATAATTCGAATTATTCTCTTCTTGTTCATCGCTTTGTTTTCTGTAAGACCAAATTTTTCACAGGATAACCTGGATAAAAGATTACACGTTAAAGGAAAGGTACTTCACTCAATGGGAAAAGTAAAAAACGTAAGTATTCGAATTATACATCATGATGGAGTGGTAGATACAGTTTTGGCAAAAAACGGAAAATATAATTTGAGCTTAGAATTAAATCATAAAATTCTAATTGAATTTGAATGTATAGATGAAGATCACTACACAAAAAGAATCGCATTTAATACCAATGTGCCAAAATCCATCAAAAAAATACCCACTTTTGATTTAACTATAAATTTAGTTGAAAAAGAACTTTGGAAAATTAAAGAAGAAGACGAAGACATTCTAGATTTACCTGTAGCTTATTTGACCTATGATAGTCGAAAAGGAATTTGGTTTGATCGAAACCAACAATATAGCAGAGTAATTAATAAAAAAATGAAAAGTTTTGGCATCTATTAATTGATATACTTATTGTATTTTTGATCTATGCCACAATTTTGGACATCTTTCATATTTATTGCCCTATTTGTTAGCACATCATTTTCACAAGTTGTGCCCTCTTTTAATTCTAATGTTCAAAATGGATGCTCTCCCCTAGTTGTCAATTTTACTAATACTTCTCAAAATGCAACAAGTTATGTTTGGGATTTTGGAAATGGTACTCAATCAACCTTAACAAATCCTTCAACCACCTACACAAATCCAGGATTTTACACGGTAAAACTAATTGCTCAAAATGCCACTGATATTGATTCTATCATTTCTGTAAATTATATTCAAGTGTTAGATATACCCACGGCATCCTTTTCTATTTCAACAGTTTCAAGTTGCCTTAATGACAATTTTTTTTCTTTTAATAACACAAGTATTGGTGCAAATAGCTACACATGGGATTTTAACGATGGAAACACAAATACATCTACAAATCCGAATCATCAATATAGCTTAACGGGTTCGTTTAATGTTACGCTGGTTGCTACAAATTCATCAGGATGTAATCATGATACTACGATAGGACCAATCGAAGTATTTCCCAACCCTGTTTTATCGGCTACAGCGGATACTAATCTATTATGCGATAGTAATGCTGTAATTAATTTTTCAGCTACAAGTAGTAATACCACATTAGCCAATTGGAATTGGAATACAGGAGATGGTAATTC
>JAYPLD010000090.1:0-6286 GCA_038129265.1 Crocinitomicaceae bacterium | reverse complement strand
TCCATCTTCTTTTTCATAAAACTTAACCCCCTGACTTTCTGCAAAAAAGTCATTTTGATAATCCCAGTATAGTTCTATCGAAGTGTCAAATATGGTAATCGCATTATAACCACACATGTGACATTCATTGCCTGTATAACAATCTTCGCAGGGTAGTACATAAAAAGGTCCATCTACCTTATAGAGATACCACATTTTCGGTCCAATCACATCGTCCCAGTCTTTAATTTCATCGGTAAAGGGCTTAAATACAATGGTGTCCACCCCATTGGTCCAAGCGGTTTCAGCATACTTCTCAAAAAAGTTTTGTTTTGGATTAGCGGATGAATCTAAAATAGGGGGAGACACCTCCATAGTGGTGTTTAAATGGGTTGTATCCAACTCTTCTGTAGCGATTTCATCTTTAACTTGACTCGTATCACAGGCTAATACAAAACCAAATAGGATCAGGGGTAAAATATACTTTTTCATTTTTTTAAGTTACAATTTATGTGGGAGTTGTTCTACGTCACGAGCTAGTTTTGTTTAGTAGTGGCATTAAAAACTTCAATTTTTTTCAAAACGTCATTTATACGTTTACAATTCGTTTATCTTTAATGCTTTTTGTTAAAACCAACATGAAAATAGGTATTATAATTGGTCGTATTGGAGGAGTTGACGGTGTCGCTTTAGAAACGGAGAAGTGGATTATGGTGTTAGAACGATTAGGTCACGAAGTATACGTTGCCTCAGGTGAATTCGAGTATTGGAAGATGGATGATCAAAAACATTTTCAATTACCCATTCTTTCCTTTTTTTCACCTGAATGTGAAAAGGAGCAAAAGAAAGCCTTTTTTGAGCCAGATCAGAAACCAGATTCTATTTTGGATTTTATTGAGCATAATGCAAACGTCATTGCAGACACACTTGAAAGTTGGATTTTAAAACATAAAATTGATATTATTCTTTCTGAAAATGCATCTGCTCTCCCCTGTCATTTGTCAATGGGAGTAGGAATAAAAAAGCTTGTAAAACGAACGGAATTACCCACGGTTACACATAACCATGATTTTCATTGGGAGAGGGGAGATCGTTATGTGTCAAAACATCAAGAGATTAATTCCTTTGTAGATGATCACTTCCCTTTGCTTTTAGATAATGTGAAACAATCAGTGATTAACACATTTGGAGTAGAAACTTTTAAAACACGTTTTAATCTTGATTCAACTCTTGTTCCCAATGTGATGGACTTTGATCGACCATATGCAATCCCATCGCATAAAAACAGTTCTTTTTTAAGGGATCTTGGGGTAAAAAACAATGAGATAGCATTACTTCAGGTTACCAGGATTGTAAGAAGGAAGGGTATTGAAACAGCAATCGATTTAGTGCATCAGTTGGGAGATAAAAACATCAAATTAATCATTACTGGTAATCATAATGATGATGAATACAATGAATACTATGACGAATTAGTAGCTCAAATACAGGATTTAAATTTATCTAATCAGGTTGTATTTGGATCACATATGGTCAAAGATCATAAAGATTTATCGGATGTTTATGCACACGGAAGAGCATGTACATATTTTAGTACATACGAGGGATTTGGCAATGCTTTTGTGGAAGCAGTTTTAGCCAAAAAACCCATTTTCGTTAATAATTATAAGCCGGTTTACATGCAGGATATTGGATGTAAGGGCTTTAAGACGGTGATGATAGAAGATAGCTTTCTTTCAGAAGAAAAGGTGAAAAATATGGCTGATGTTATTTATAATCCAACACTATGTAAAGATATTGGCGAATATAATTTTCAATTGGGAAAAAAGTATTTTTCATTTCAAGTTTTAGAAGAAAAATTAGAAGCACTGTTCACATTTTAAACTTGGGAAATAAGACCACACATATACTAAATAGTCTACGAAATGAGGCCATAAATACTTGGTTTGATTTGGGGTTATTTATAGATCGATTTAGAGACCAAGCATCAAAAAGTGGAATTAAAGTATCTAGAAAGACCTTTGATAAAAAATTAGAAAAAGGCGGAATAGGTTTTATTACTTTTTACTTCACTATTGATGGTATCACTGTAGAAGTGGAGAAGTATGCAAAAACATTCAAAGAATTGTATCCTAATATACCTCTGCATTACATTGCAGGTGATATAAAGCCAGAGGCAAAAGAACTCATTCCAGCATATGCAAATCAAAAGGTAATACCTGAAATGGATGGTTTTGATAATTGGGCACTTTATGATGATTTCTTTAAAATTAAAATGGAAAGGGGAAGTCCAGCATACAACGCGCTTATTGAGAAATTTTGGAATGAGGTACTTATTCTTGTTGAAAAGCTTGGCACTTATATTGAAGAAAATGATATTAGATTACTTTATTTAGTTAATGTTTGTTCCAACCCAGGAAATGTTAGCCTAGCTTTAGCGACTATTATCATTTCGGAGTCTTTAGGGATACCGGTCATTAACAATAACCATGATTTTTATTGGGAGTCAGGACATCGAGATGTTGAAATAAAAAGTAAAGGCCTAAAAAAAGGCCCTAGAGATTTTTTTTTCCATAATGCGCATGTAGGAGAATTCTTCTCTGTGATTGAAATGTGTTATCCATGGGAAAGTAAATCCTGGATGACGGTAAATATCAATAAAATTCAGCATGATCATGTGATTAAAAAGAATGGTCATAATCCTGCAAATGTGGCTCTTATTGGAACAGCTGTGGATATTTCGAAAGAAAGAATGAGTAAGCGTGATATGATAAAAGCCTTTATGCAGGTTGCAGCCATATTCTCTAACAAAAAAGACACTATCACCGTACATACCGCTGCTAATCACATCAAAAGTGAACGGTCATTGAAACCCATTTTACTGGGCTATAAAACAATAAGAAATTTTGATTTTGTCAATAATAATATTGTATTTCTACAACCCACTAGAGTGATAAGCAGAAAGTCCATAGAGCTTAATTTTAAATTAATTAAGCAAATGTTTTCTTATGATGATTTCCATGAGAAATTTAAAGAAAATCCCCAGTTAACATTATCGGTACTGGTTTCAGGCCCAATCCCTTATGGCCAATTGAAGTATTACCAGGAGTTGGTCACTGATTTTAAAAACTTTCTAGAAGAGTTACCAATAGAAATACGGTCAAAAGTGTTGTTGGGGTTTTTATTTAGTGAATTTGATAAACACGATTTCAAAGCACAATACGTTAGACCCATAAATATTGATCAACTTTATGATGTGGCCTCATTAATTTTACTTCCTAGTCAAACTGAGGGAAGAGGTCTACCTATTATTGAAGCCGCTGCATGTGGAACCCCTATTTTTTGTAGACAATACGAACCAAGAGCTGTTTATGAAGAAGTTATTGGATATCACTTAGAGGAAAACAAAAGGCTAAGAGTATTGGAATTTAAAGGAACTAAAATCCCATCAAAACTGATAGCAAAAATCTGTAATCACGTATTCTATCCACAAACTAGAATGGTGGATGATATACACAATCAAAAGGTCATACATGAACGCTACAGCCTGTCCTCTTTGAAAAAGAACATGAACTATATTATGGAGAGGTTATTTTTTCAATTAAAATCCATTTCTAGCGAAGTCAATCCTTCTGTAATTAAGCTTATCCATCAGTATAAAAAAATGGTGGAATTTGAAAATAATGATTTAAACGTCATACTTAATCGAAAAACACGCCATTACATGCCTGGATATGGTCGTTTATCATTTATGATTTATTTAAAATCACTTATCGACCCCTCTTTTTTTAGGGTGGAAGAACAGCTAATAAGAGGAAGGATCATGAATTATGCTCGAAAAATGGAAAACGATATGCCTGATTTGGTGAATGCTTCGCTATCTCAAATCCATGATTATTATAATGCGGTGGATGATATTTTTAAGTATGTAGAGGGGGAATATAAGATTAGACATGATCATTCATTTGCTTACAGACACAGAAATAAGAAGCACTTTTCCTATCAAGATTTTACCTATCAGGAAATAACAGGACTTATTAACATGATTTATAATGCTGTCTTTAATCCCCAAAAACGTCCTGATCGAACATTGGCCCCACAGTTTTTTGCCGATTGGGAATTAGCTCTCTTTCAGTTAACGAATAGTAAGTTTCTTGGAATTGACAATCGAAAAATTTTAACGGAAAAGCTAAAGCTAAATGTGCCAAAGGGATATTTTCCAGGAAGATATATTCAACATGAGCTAGAGTACTTTGTATTACAACCTTTAAGAGCCCAAATGGGGCTAAGTATCGAAGAAGAGCTAACCTTAGACATTTTAAAAAACAAGAGTGTTGGACTCCAAAAAGTATACATTTTTGTTCATGAGCCCCGAATTACAAAATGGTTTTCTAGTTCAGACATAAAACGTTATTTAGAACAAGGTCCAGAGCAGGAATTGACGTTGCTTTATAATGAAGGAATTATCAATGTAGTAGAAACAAAACAATGGTCTGAAGGGGTTCATTTTCCGCAGATGGGTGAGAAGGCCATTAAAATTTTAAGAAAAATAAAAGAAGCGGATGGATTCCTAATTACAAATGGTGAACATGCAGCCATGATGACAGATATCATTGAGATTGATCATTTCCACATTGGAAAAGTTAGGCATACCATGACCAGCCAGGTGATGGGTATACCCAAAGGCAGTGGTTTTATCCAATTTGTTCCTGCTGGAGTTAGAACAACATTGGCTTACCCAACTCCAGTCCAAACGTCAAAAGATTTTGACCGAGTATTAAATAGTGAACGGTTCAAAAGCTTAAAAAATCACTATGGTGAAAAAAAGATATTTGACATTTTAAAGAAAGATGCGGTTCATAATGGAACACCCATTGAGGAGCTACTTTACCAAATTGATCAAAAAATTAATGGCGGTATTTTGGATAAAAAAGTAGACGCTTCTTATGTTGGAGGTGTTTACGCAGACGGACTTCCATGGAGCGGAATAATGGCAAAAGTGGACATTAAAAAATACGCTTGGAATTTTGTTGCTCATATCGCTTCCAATAAACCTAAGAATGTTCCTTCTCTCATTCAGGAATTTAAGAAAGAAAATAATTTTGAAAAAGGCATTGAATTAGCATGGAATGGAGGTTATATTTTAAATCCGGAATTAGTAGGTAAACTTGGCTTATCTGAAGCATACATTGGTTCTCCACTAGGGTTATTGATGATGAACAGTAAAATCGCCTGTCCGCCATTATTTAATAAACCTGCATTTATCATTTATAAAAATGGAGAAGTGGATATTCAATTAGTTAATTCATCTAATGGATTTAAAATTATTGGCAGGGAAAACGAAATGAAATTTTCCGCTGATAATTATAATATCCATTCATCTACTGCGCCATGTTACTACGATCTTTCCTATACTCAACAAACCATAAAAGGCGATGGTAATATTATTGTAAGAGTAGCTGGTAATACAGTAAAGCAAATTTTAAAAACAGCAAAAGGGGAAATGGTAACTTTATTTCCGGTTGGTTTAACCCTATCTATACCCCAAAACCATTTTTCAATCGATCTTTTTAAAGAAGGAAAACCACTTCACATACAGATGTTTGAAGGAAAGAATACCAACATTAATTGGAAAAATATTTCATATGCAATTGAAGCAGGCCCTTTGTTATTGGAAAATAAGAAGCTCAAAATTGATATGAAAAAGGAGGGCTGGAAAACAGCTAACTCTATAAAAACACAAGCGGCAAGATTAGACTTTACGGATATGAGAGGACCGAAAATTGCTGTAGGTATTTCAGGAAAAAGTAGCATAATGGTGTTGATGGTCAACGGCAGAGTAAGGGAATCAGTTGGAGCAACACATAAAGATATGGCAGAAATCATGCATCAATATGGAGTGGAAAAAGCCATGGGTTTTGACCCTGGCGGAAGCAGCACGCTTGTTATAGATGGAGAGGTAATGAATATTTCACCCTATAATAAGCAATACGAAGAAAACATTTATTCATTACCACCTGAGCCTAGGTTTGTTGCGAACGCCATTATGGGTTATATAGATTAAAAAAAACTATTTATTTTATCCTTTCTTCATAATATAAAATACTGTAAATAAGCTATTTAAACTTTTTCTTCTAATTATATTAAATACCTTTTAATGGGATTTCGTATAGAAAGCAGATTTAGAATTCTTATTTTAGAGTATGAAAAATTTCATCTACTCGTTTTTTTTAGTTGCTATATCCGGATTTTTTCTTTTTTCTTGCTCCTCAGCAAGAATGGTCACTTCAAGTGATTTTTCTAAAAG
>JAYPLD010000089.1:0-6341 GCA_038129265.1 Crocinitomicaceae bacterium | reverse complement strand
TTGGTCTCACTATTGAGACTAAGTCATATTTATTCATTTTTCTCCTATGGACACTAATACGTGGCTTCTTTCGAAGCAGGTACCTATTAATTTAATACTAGAAATAGACTATGACAGAATTTTTTTAATTTCTTTTTTCCACTCTTTAACATCATTTTCAGTGATTTTGCCCGCTTCATATGAGTGAAGTTCTGTTGGAAACTCTTTATTTTCTACTTCTTTCTTAAAGTGTTCGAGGGCTTTTACAACTTGTTCATGTTGGTTTGAATATCTTTTTACAAATTTTGCATCAATATATTCATTAGATTTCATTCCTATAAGATCATGAAATACTAAAACCTGTCCGTCTACATTGACACCAGCACCTATGCCTATTGTTGGTATAGATACTTTTTCTGTAAGTACTTCTGCAACAACAGAGGGTACTCCCTCAAGAACTATTGAAAAACATCCGAGTGATTCTAAAAGCACAGCCTCCTCTAATAGTTCAGTCGCCAATTCTAATGTTTTACCCTGAACTTTATAACCACCCATCATATTTTTAGATTGAGGAGTTAAGCCTAAATGTCCCATCACTGGAATTTCTGCATTAATTATTGCCTCGATAATTTCTTTTCTTTTAAAGCCCCCTTCGAGCTTGACCGCATCAGCTTTACCTTCTTGAATAAATCTTGCAGCATTTTTAACTGCTTCTTCTTTTGTATTGTGATAACTCATGTATGGCATATCAGCAACAACTAAACAGTCTGGCTTCGCACGAGAAACGGCTTTAACATGGTGCAACATTTCATCCATATTTACTGACAAAGTATCATCGTGGCCTAAAACGACCTGGGCTAAAGAGTCTCCTACGAGTATTATGTCAATCTGAGCTTCGGAAACTGCTTTTGATGTTGGAAAGTCATAAGCTGTCATCATTGTTATTTGACGTTTAGACTTTAAATCTAATATTTTAGGTACTGTTATTTTCATATTCCTCTCTCCGCCTTGTAGGTCGAAGGATTAATTTAATTATATATCTAACTAAGATTTTTTAAACTTTTTTTTAATTTAGGTTTTAGATATTTAAGCAATAACATTCTTATATGAGTTATTTAAAAACCTTCCTGTTGTTAATATTAATATCATGTTCAATAACTTCAGGGGATACAAGTATGAGTGAAGGTTATGAAAAAGCCTATTTTGCGGGTGGCTGTTTTTGGTGCATGGAACCACCTTTTGAAGATTTAGATGGTGTAATTGAGGCCACATCGGGGTATATGGGTGGAAGTGTAGAAAACCCAACATATGAAGAAGTAACTACTGGAACAACTGGTCATGCAGAAGTTGTTGAAATACTTTATGACCCTGAAATAGTAAGTTATGAAGAATTGTTAGAAGTTTTTTGGAGAAATATTGACCCAACAGCATTAAATTATCAATTTGCAGATGTTGGCACTCAGTACAGAACAGAAATATTTACCGTTGGGGAAAATCAAAGAAAATTAGCTGAAAATTCTAAAGTTGAGTTGGAAAATTCTGGAAAATTTAACAAACCAATTGTAACTGCAATTACTGATGCTCCAAAGTTTTATATTGCTGAAGAATATCATCAAGATTTCTATAAAAAACAAAGCATGCGTTACCAGATGTACGCTCAAGCAAGCGGAAGAAAAGGGTACTTAGAAGAGACGTGGAAAGAAGATTAGTTTTTTAGAGTTTGATATAGAGTGTCTTTCCACTCCTGGTTGTCGATTTCCCAAACAACATTTATATTTTTAGTAGTGTGCGACCAATTTTCATCTATATGAGGCTCACTTTCCCCTACATTTAATTTGTCAACTATCGTCATTCCTCGTGCTGGTCCATCTAATACAATTTTTACATTGTGTCTACTAGCTTTAATTACAACCTTTTCATTTAAAGCAACTGCCATTGCGACTGGGTCAGGTAAACCTAGGCCAGGATCACCAAGCCAATTTTGACTTGAATCTAGAGCATGTTTGTTACAGTCAATTGCAAAGTCACCTTTGGCAGTCCCAAAACTATATACATAATCCATCTCATCCTCGGTCAAGTTTGCCCCACCTCTGCACAGTTCCCAACCAATCATTGTGATATCAGGGTGGTCAGATTTAAAAACAATTTCAGCTGCTTCAGGGTCACACCAAATATTGTATTCAGCAGCTGGGGTGACATTTCCAACTGTAGTAGAAGCACCTCCCATAATATATATATCTTTTATTTTTTGATACGACTCGGGATACTCCAATACAAATTGTCCCAAATTTGTTAAGGGACCTAGAGTAACCAACGTAATTTCATTTGGATATTGGTTGATTAATGTATTTAACACTTCTTTATAGTCAGATTTATTTGCTGTAGACTTTGGTTCAGGATAATTCATATTACCCATTCCATCAGGACCATGGAACCAGTCTGCATGTTCTCTTTTTTTTATCATTGGTTTGTCGTAGCCCACGTATACGGGTGTATCTTTTTTACATAGCTCAACGGTGTATCGAGCATTGATGCTTCCTTGTTCTACAGGCATATTTCCTGATACAATACTCACACCTAATACTTCAACGTCCGGTGTCTCTAAAGCCATGAGTAATGCAACTGCATCATCAGAAGCGGTATCGGTATCTATAAAAAATTTTCTTTTTGTCATATTAATACATTGTTGTGTAGGTTAAGTGATGAGGAAAATGTGTTGCATGGTAATGCTTCCAAAGTCTGTAATCAAGTTGGGGTATTATTAAACTTTCAACATCTTTTCTTCTTCTGTTCACACTCTCAGTAAGTTTTGCTGTTGCATATATTGTAGCTGCACGTATCTCAATTTCTTCTGTTGAATTTCTTTCTATCATTTTTCCATTCATAATTTTTTCTTCTAACTCTTCTGAATATTGAGTTATTTTCATGACGATAAGGGCAACCGGTACAATGTAGTCTGCAAATGCTGTCATTGATTCCATGTCTTCTATTCTAAAATAACCCGAGTGAGCAAGCTCTCCATGAATGCCCCAAAATGCTAATTGTGCTAATTTGTAAAAATTTACCTCTTTGTCTAGATAAATCGAAGAGTCATCAAATCGTGGAAACTCTAAAACTAATCTTTCAATTAACCCCTCACCATTTGCATAAAGTTTTCGAGGGCCATTTTTTATAAAATTCAACCAATCCCCTTCGTAACTATCTACAAGTTTTGTTCCTACAACATTCAATATTTCTAATCGTTCTTGTAACATTGGCATTTTAATATTTCCCTCGAAAATTTTTTCTAATTCTTCAATTGTTAATTTTTCTAAGACTTCACCATTAAGTAAGTCTATTCCAGAATCTATTGCTTCATGTACCTGAGTAAACATGGCTTCACTGTCCGAAAGTTTTTGGCCATCTCGGTCTATTGCATACTTAATCGAGGTATCAAAATCAGTAAAAGCAAAGTTTAAAGTGTTAATAAGCATTGTGGTTCGAATAAAATTATCAGGATCTTTATTAGTTTTATTATTTTTAGGAAGTCCAAACTCTTCATATGCTAGCCAATCAGCGACTGTTTCAATTTGTTTTTCACTGATTGATATGTGTTGGGCATTATCAATTACATTCCCCATAGAGCTCAAAACTTTAGATTCCCAATTAATACCCATAAATTAAATCATAGTAGATAAAACAATAAAATATTTTTATAATTCTTGTATGGCTTCAAAAATCTGTATTGTTGGTAGCTCTAATATTGATCAAATTGCTTATGTAGATAGCACACCATCTGACGGTGAAACTGTTTTTGGTAATGAATACAAAATGGGTTTTGGCGGAAAGGGAGCAAATCAAGCTGTTATGGCAGGGCTTATGGGTGCTGAAACATATATGATAACTTGCTTAGGCGACGATGTATATGCAGATATGACTATAGAAAATTATAAAAAAAGCGGCGTTAATGTTGACTTTATTCAAAGAGTGCCTGGATCAAGCGGAGTTGCTCCGATATGGGTCGATAGCTCAGGACAAAACAGGATCATTGTTGTGTCTGGTGCTAATGATTTAATTAATGGTGATGACGCTATAGAAGCTATAAAAAAAATAGAAGATTTGGAGGTCATAATTGGACAATTTGAAATTCCACTTGAAGTAACTGAAAAAGTTTTTCAGTATGCCAAGGCCAACAGCATTACAACAATTTTAAATCCAGCGCCGGCTAAAGTCCCATCACAAATTCTTTTAGACTCAACAGATTGGTTTATTCCAAATGAGGTAGAATTCGAAACTATTTCAGGATTAAATGCATTTGAAGATTCAAATTTAATTAAGTACTCTAATTCTATTGAATCAAATTTAATTGTTACCCTCGGTGAAGAAGGAGCTGCCTATGTCAATGAAGAAGGTTCTGTGATAAAGATTAAAGCTCCAAAAGTTAATGCCATTGATACTACAGGTGCTGGAGATGCTTTTGTTGGTGCCTTTTCATACGGAATAGCATCAGGATTTACAACTAAAGACGCAATAAAAATTGGTGTTGAAAAAGCTTCTGATTCTGTGACTAGACCTGGCACCCAATCTTCATATTCAATATAATGGTTGTTTTACCCCTAAGAGAACAGCTCATTTTGTTAGCAACATTTGTGATTATTTTTATTGTATTTTGGATAGATGAAAAAAGGATAAAAGATAAAGATCATATCTTAAACAAAATTTTTTATTACCTACCCTCTTACAACAATGATCAAAGAACTGGATTTGGGTTAGTTACGATTGCAGCAGTTGGGTCGGTATTTGGTGTTTATTTATATCTTTCTGTAATTCTTCTAGTTGCTGGTCTTGCTTTTTTATACAAAGGAAGAAATTAAGAGTCTTTACTCCAAAATCTAACTTGCGGTAATATTTTATTTTTCATTTTATATCGCATTATAGAAATACCGAGTAGTGATGATCCTAAAGATACAAATAAGAAAGAAGTTATATTTCCTAAATTCACAAAATATGCAAATATAAATGGACCTAAAATAAGGCCTGGTAATCTAAACGCAGTCAACATTGCATTTGTATTACCCGCATCTCCAACTTTTCCAATCTCTACTGAAATATTGCTTTGTGATGTTACAAATGTTCCAGAACCCAATCCTGCAAAAATAAATATTAGATTTTGGAATGTCAAAGGATTTAATATAAACAGCATGCTGGCTATAAAATGAAAAAATAATCCGCAAATATATGTAGTTTTAAATCCTAACCTTGAGGCAAGAATTGGAACTATAAAACTTCCTATACTCTGACTTATTAACAATAAGGTAATCCAGATCCCAATTTTTGCTGAATCTAATTGGTAATAACTAATTAGCCATATTGTAAAAAATGGAGTAATTGATTCAGGAACTACACTAACAATATTTGATAACGCAATAGCTCTTACATCTTTACTATTTTGATATATTTCATACCATTCCTTTAATTTATTTTTAATTATTACTATGTTTAATTTTTTCTTATTTTGACTAATCCCTTTTGGCTCTCTTATCAAAATTAAAGGGATTAACGATAATGACGTTATAGCAATTACTACCAATAAACCGTCTGAAAAGCCTTCAACCAAACCCTTTGCTTGAATTCTAAAATCTACGTATCTAGAGACTAAAAAACCAGCTAATGATCCTGTAGTGAGGTTTGCTGCAAAAAATATTGCCCTGTGTTTATAGAGCACTCTAGAAACTAAATCAAAATAAGCAGGGAGAATTGCTCCTGCACTGTAGACGAAAATTCCGTACGTAATAAGAAAAAATGCAAGTATAAATGTAGAGTCTAGAAAATAATTTAAAGTTAGGTAAATTAGGACGAATCCTAATCTCTCCAAAATTCCCCATTTAATTACATCAAGTTTCGAATCTTCTTCTTTTTTTCTATTTGATGAAGAGATAAATTGGCCAAAAATATTTAAAAAATAAAAAATTATTATTACAGATGGGGCAGCAAACCACGCTTCTGATATTTCAAAAGCTACATCAGGTGTGTAACTCAATGGTATAAGTAGTGCAAAAGCAGAACCAAAACCAATGCTATCTAAAATGAACATTGTGTAATTAAAGACAAAGTTGTCTTTTATATATTCAGAGCTTGTTTGAGTCAATTAGTTTACTACTTTTTACCAAGAAGCCTTATGGCAAAAGTTGCACCGAAAATTATAGATAAAAATGCTGTACCACAAAAAATTACAATGAAAGAACCAGCAAAAGGAGTTAATGAAAACCCGTCCAGTGGCACAAATGCATTAAAATTTGCTCTTCCATAAAATACAAGAACAATCGGTGCTAGAGAAAGAATAGACAATACTGTTTCTTTTGTCGTAAATTCTTTATACCTCA